>CAMPKU010000036.1 GCA_946887385.1 uncultured Gammaproteobacteria bacterium | reverse complement strand
CTCGATGTCGAGCTTCACGCCGCTGCCTTTGTTGATCTGCGGCGTGATCTTGAGGCTGGTGCCGACCTACTGGCGCTGGATCGTCTGGAACGGATTCACGGAGCCCTGATTGGCGCCCGTATTCGTGAATTGCCCCGTGAGGAACGGAACCTCTTGGCCGACACGGATCTCGGCTTCCTCGTTGTCGAGCGTCACGATATGCGGTGTGGAGATGATGTTGGTTTCGCCGTCGCCCCGCAGGGCGTTCAGCAGCGCTGCCCAGCTCGTGCCGGAGTCGGTGATCTTGCCAACCCCGATCGTGATGCCCTCTGCCAGGCGGCTCAAAGCCGATGCGTCACCCGATGAAGCCCCGGCCAAACCGATGATGCCGCCGCCCGCGTTTGTGAAGTTGGTGAGGCCGAGCACCTCGTCTTCGTTGTCGCCCGCCGAGATCCACGTGACGCCGAGCTGCGCGCTCTTCTCCTCGCTGAGCTCGACGATGATCGCGTCCACTTGCACTTGTAGCCGCGGAATATCGATCTGATTGACGACGGCGATCATGTCGGCGCGCACGCGCTCCGGCGCGTTGATGACGAGTGCGTTCGTGCCCGCGTCGGCCCAGATCGAGATGGGCCCGCTCACTGCGGGGGCTCCGCCTTCCACCGGCGCCGGCCCCGTGGCTCCGCCGCTGCCGAACTGTGCCTGAAGCTTCGTGGCGAGATCCTCGGCGTCGGCGTAGTTGAGATAGTGCACCAACGTGTCGCCGCCTTGTGCCGACGGCGTGTCGAGATGCGCGATCAACGCGCGCATCTGCAAGCGCACGCTCTCCGGGCCCGCGAGTAGCGCGCTGTTGGTGCGCGGATCGGCGATGACTTGAAACGGCGGCGATCCGCCCGAGGCCTGCGCGGCCTGGTTCAACTGCCCCAGCATGCGTACGACGTCTTCGGCGGATGCGTTCTCGAGCTGGATGACCTCGACGTCCTGCGTGCCGGCTTGGTCCATGCGCCGAACGAGATCGAGGATGCGGCGAATATTGCCCGGCCGATCCGCGATGATGAGCGCATTCGACGCTTGATGCCCGGCCAGGTGCGCCGGCTGCGGCAACATGGGCCGCAGCAGCGCCACGAGCTGCTGGGCGTTGATGTGCTCGAGCAATACCAACTGCGTGACGAAGTCGTCACCCTGGCCGAAGCGCGCCTGGGCGTCGGGCACGATTTGAATCGCATCGCCGGAATCGAGCGCTACGAAGCCGTGCACCTCGAGCGTGGACAAGAACAGCTGATAGAACGCGTCGGCCGTCATCGGGTCGCTCGACAACACCGTGACCTGTGCGCGCACGCGCGGGTCGATGATGATGTTGCGGCGGATCACCTGCTGCACCTGATCCGCCACCATGCGGATGTCGGCTTCGCGGTAGTTGGCCGTATAGAGCGTCTCTTGCGCGCGCGAGGAGGGCGCGGCGAAAGACGCCACGATCGCCGCGCACAACGCCGCGCGGCGCAACGCCGGTCGCAGCACGGCTTGCAAGGCGGTTGCGCGGCCGTTAGGGCGCGCCTTCGGGGAATTCACTCGCGGTTCTCCTGGAGGCTTTGCACCTGACTCGTATCGATGACGATGACCTGCGGAACGCCGTCGCGCAGCACCGTGACATTGGCTTGTGTGGCTTCGCCCAAGGACTGGTAGACCTGGAGCCCTTGGCTCGGATCGTCGAGTACCGTGCCGTTGATGTCGGTGACGATATCGCCGGGCTGAAGCCCCAGCGCCTCGAACGCTGCGCGATCGCGTGCGGGCATCAGGCGAAATCCGACGACCTGGCCCTCTTGCACGTGCGGCGCCACTCGCAGGATGTCGTTGATCCGCGACGCGTTCTCGGCGACGGCCTCGCGCAGCGAGCCTACGTCGGCTTGCGGCGCCTGCGGCAAGGGCGAGGGTCTCGCCATCGGCGGGGCTGCAGACGACGTGAGCTCCTTCGGCAGCCGCAAGGTCTCGAGGCGGCCGTTGCGGTCGAGCAGCACGCGGTCGGCGTACACGGAGTGCAGCGTGGCGCCATCCGCACCGTCGATGGTGTCACCCACGCCGTAGGCTTCGTCCGGGCCGCGATTGGCCGAAATGATCGCGCCGCCGTTCGTGTCCGCTTGTTTCGCGAGAATGCCTTTGAGTGTGAGGCTCAGCGTGGTCTCGGGCGCATCGATGACGGCCGCGGCGACAGGTGCGGTTTGCTGGGCGGCTTCCCCGAACAGGTGCGAATCCGTGAGCACGCCGAAGTCCGACGCCGGTGCGGTGCCGTCGACGAGCGGGCGCGCCGCGGGGGCCGCGACCGGCGCGGCTCCGGGCACCAAGGCCCAGGTGAGCGTGGCAAGCTGATAGGCGATGGCGATGACGAGGAGCGCCGTGACGGCCGGTGGAAGGTACCGATTGATGGCAGTGAACCACTGCTCCGGAGGCTGGTCTCTCCATTCGGCGAGTCGCTTAGCGACGTCCATCACGAGTACTCGGCTTCCGGGCTCAAGCTTTGGCTTGATCGGGCATGATAGGGCAGGTTCTTCGTACGTAACAAGTCGCTGAATTCATTGATACTGTTGCGTACGACGACATACTGTTGCACAACTTCAGGCGCCTATGCGCAGGAGCGCTGTTGGGTTCAATTGACCGCCTTCGGTCGATAGAATTCCCTATGCATGTCACACGATTCACAAAAAGTCGATCACGGCGACGATCATGGGCTGGCGACGGCCGAAGCTAAACCGCGTCTAAAGCGGCCGCCGTTGTATCGTGTGATCTTGCTCAACGACGACTACACGCCGATGGAGTTTGTAGTCGAGGTGTTACAGAAGATTTTTTCACTGGATCGGACGACGGCGACCCGCATCATGCTCGAGGTGCATACCAAGGGAAAGGGCGTGTGCGGTGTCTATACATATGAGATTGCGGAGACCAAGGTCGCGCAGGTCACGGGCCTCGCGCAACAGCACCAGCATCCGCTGCTTTGCACCATGGAAGAAACTTAAATGCTATCCAGCGAGCTCGAATACTGTTTGAACGACGCGTTCCAACGGGCGCGGGAAGAGCGACACGAGTTCATCACCGTCGAGCATCTGCTGCTGGCGCTGATCGATACGCCCACCGTCATCGAAACGCTGAAGGCCTGCGGCGCGGACCTCGCTCGCCTGCGCCGCGAGCTCAAAGACTTCATCGAAGGCTCCACGCCGCGGCTGCGCGGCGAGGACGACGAAGGCACGGAGGTTCAACCCACGTTGGGCTTCCAGCGCGTTCTGCAGCGCGCCGTGTTCCACGTTCAGTCGAGCGGCCGCAAGGAAGTCACGCCGATCAACGTGCTCGTGGCCATCTTCAGCGAGAAGCAATCGCAGGCCGTGTACTTCCTGGGGCTGCAAGACGTCACGCGGCTCGACGTCGTCAATTTTGTGTCGCACGGCGTGCCGAAAGTGCAGGAAGCGAGCAAGGGCGACCCCGACGAGGCGGCCGTCGACGGCGACCGGGCGGCCGAGTCAAACCCGCTCGAGCGCTTCACCACCAACCTCAATGCGTTGGCCGAAGCTGGCAAGATCGATCCTTTGATCGGCCGGCAGCCCGAGATCGAGCGCACCGTGCAAATCCTCTGCCGGCGGCGCAAGAACAATCCGCTGTTCGTCGGTGAGGCCGGCGTCGGCAAGACGGCGCTCGCCGAAGGGCTCGCTCGTCTCATCGTGGAAGGCAAGGTCCCGGACATCCTGCGCCAGTGCACGATCTACGCGCTCGACATGGGCTCGCTGATCGCCGGCACAAAATATCGCGGCGACTTCGAGAAGCGGCTGAAGGGTGTGGTGGCCGGGCTCAAGAAGCGTCCCGGCGCGATCTTGTTCATCGACGAGATTCACACCGTGATCGGGGCCGGCGCGGCCTCGGGCGGCGTGATGGATGCGTCGAACCTGATCAAGCCGCTGCTCGCCAACGGCGAGCTGCGCTGCATCGGCTCCACCACGTATAGCGAATTCCGCGGCATCTTCGAGAAGGACCACGCGCTCGCGCGCCGTTTTCAAAAGATCGACGTCACCGAGCCGTCGGTGGCGGAGACGATCGAGATCTTGCGCGGCCTCAAGAGCCGCTTCGAGGAGCATCACAGCATCGAGTACTCCGACGATGCGTTGCGCGCAGCCGCGGAGCTGTCGGCGAAGCACATCAACGATCGCCACCTGCCCGACAAGGCCATCGACGTCATCGACGAAGCCGGAGCGAATTGCCGCCTTCAGCCGGAGAACGCACGGCCACGCATCGTGGACGTGGAGCTCATTCAAAACATCGTCGCGAAAATTGCGCGCATTCCGCCGAAGAACGTTTCGGCTTCCGATCGCGACGTGCTGCGCAATATCGAGCGCGACCTGAAGCTCGTCATCTTCGGTCAGGACCGCGCAATCGGGGCGCTGTCGTCTGCCATCAAGATGGCCCGATCGGGTCTCGGCGACGATCGGCGTCCCGTAGGCTCATTTTTGTTCTCGGGGCCCACGGGTGTGGGCAAGACGGAAGTCACGCGGCAGCTTGCGTTGACGCTCGGTGTCGAGCTTGTGCGGTTCGACATGTCCGAGTACATGGAACGGCACACGGTCTCGCGCCTGATCGGCGCGCCTCCGGGCTACGTCGGTTTCGATCAAGGCGGCCTGTTGACGGAAGCCATCACCAAGCATCCGCACTGTGTGCTGCTATTCGACGAGATCGAGAAGGCGCACCCGGAAGTGTTCAACCTGCTGCTGCAGGTGATGGACCACGGCACGTTGACCGACAACAACGGTCGCAAGGCGGATTTCCGCAACGTGACCATCGTGATGACCACGAACGCGGGCGCACAGGAGATGAGCCGCGCGTCCGTCGGCTTCACCACGCAAGACCACTCGTCGGACGCGATGGAAGTCTTGAAGAAGCTTTTCACGCCTGAGTTCCGCAATCGTCTCGATGCCATCATCCAGTTCGAGGCGCTCGACGAGCAGTCGATCGCGCGCGTCGTCGACAAGCTCATCGTCGAGCTCGAAGCACAGCTCGACAAGAACGAGGTCACGATCGAGCTCGATCCGGCTGCGCGCGATTGGGTTGCCGTTCGCGGCTACGACAAGAAGATGGGCGCGCGGCCGATGGCGCGCGTGATCCAGGAACACATCAAGCGGCCGCTCGCCGAGGAGCTGCTGTTCGGCAAGCTTACCGAGGGCGGGCACGTGCGCGTCGAGGTCGCCGCCGAAGGCGATCGGCTGGTGCTCACCGTGGAGCCGCTAAAGCGCGAGCTCGAGGATTTACGCGGCAAAGGCGCCGCCGAGCGCGAGGTGGCGGGCGACAAAGGCGGCCGAGAGGAGTAAGCGCAGGTCTAGCGAGCGCGATACACGATGCGGCCCTTCGTGAGGTCGTAGGGTGTGAGCTCCACGGTGACTGCGTCGCCCTTGAGAATGCGGATGTAATGCTTGCGCATCTTGCCGGAAATGTGCGCCGTCACGACATGGCCGTTCTCGAGCTCGACGCGAAAGGTAGTGTTGGGTAGCGTTTCCACTACCGTACCTTCCATTTGTATCGCTTCTTCTTTTGCCATTCTCAACAGTTAGGCCCCCTGCGGGGCGGCGCATTGTTGCACAAGCGAAGCGAGGGCGGCAAACGCCTTGCTTAGGCACCGCGCCACGTTTGCGGCGGCGCCGTTTCGGCGCATAGCTCGGCGATCAATCGTAAGAACTCGGCCCGCGGAATCTCGACTGCGCCGAGGCTGCTAGTGTGCGCCGAGGCGATCTGGCAGTCGATGAGCTCCGCACGGCGCTCGCGCAGAAACTCGACGGCGTGGACGAGCGCCACTTTCGAGGCATCCGTCGCCCGCGAGAACATCGACTCGCCGAAAAACACGCGGCCCAAGCCCACGCCGTACATGCCGCCGACCAGGCGCCCCTGCTGCCAGGTCTCGAACGAATGCGCCCAGCCGAGCCGGTGCAATCGGCCGTAGGCGGCGGCCATCTCCGCGGTGATCCAAGTTCCCGCGCCGTAGCTGCGCGGGCCCGCACACCCTGCAACGACCTCGTCGAACGCGCTGTCCACGCGGAACTCGAACCCGCGCCTCCTCACCGAGCGGCGCAAGCTGCGCGAGACTTTCAAGCCGTCGAGCCACAGCACCGCACGCGGGTCGGGGCTCCACCAGAGGATCGGCTGGCCGTCCTGATACCAGGGGAAAATTCCTTGTTTATAGGCCGCGAGCAACCGTTCGGGTGTGAGGTCGCCGCCGGCGGCGAGCAACCCGTTCGGCTCGGTGAGCGCTTCACTGGCGGGCGGGAAGACGTCAACGCGTTGCTCGCGCGACAGCCAGCGCAGTGACCGCATGCCTCGCGCGCTCCTCAGGCGTCCGCGATGGCGTCGCGCGATACCTGCCGGTACGGCACGTGCTCGCCGAGCTCGTCGATGTAGGCGTCCACGTGACGCGTTTCGCGTGCGAGAAACGCCCCCACGGCTCGGTGCAAGCCCTGATCGCGCAGCCAATGGCACGACCAGGTTGGCTGCGGCACGAAGCCGCGCGCGATCTTGTGCTCGCCTTGTGTGCCGGGCTCGAAACGCTTGAGCCCTTCGCGGATGCAGTAGTCGATGCCTTGGTAGTAGCACGTCTCGAAGTGCAGGCTGTGAAAATCCGCGCCGCTGCCCCAGTAGCGTCCGTACAGCGTGGTGCGGCTGCGAAAGCAGATTGCCGTTGCGATCGGCACGCCATGCCGGCGCGCGAGCACGACGAGCAGGTCGTTGGGCATCGTGGCAGCGGCGGTCGCGAAGAACTCGCGATTCAAGTACGGCTCCCGGCCGCGGCACCAGAACGTGCGGGAGTAAAACTCCACCACGGCATCCCAGTCGGCAGCCGTGAGCTCGTTGCCTTTGCGATGCTCGAAGACGATACCGGCTTCTGCCACCCGCCGGCGCTCGCGTTTCGCCTTCTTGCGCTTGTCGGCGCTGAAGCGCCCCAGAAATTCGTCGAAGTGCTGATAGCCGTCGTTAGCCCAGTGGAATTGGCAGCCTTTGCGCGCCAAGAACCCGGCGCGCTCGAGCGTGCTGCACTCGGCCTCCGTTGGAAACAGGAAATGCAGCGACGACGCGCCGATCTCGATGGCGAGGCTGCGCGCTCCGCCGATCAGCAGCGCCGCGATCTCGGTATCGGCCTCGTCGCGCAGCAGCAGCCGGCGGCCGGTGGCGGGCGTGAACGGCACGGCTGCCACGAGCTTCGGGTAGTAATTGCCGCCCGTGCGCTCATAAGCGTCGGCCCAGCCCCAATCAAAGACGAATTCGCCGTGCGAGTCGTACTTAATAAAGAGTGGCAGCGCCCCGGCGAGCCCGCGGGCGTCGTGCGCGACGATATAGCAGGGTTGCCAGGTGGTGCCGGCGCCGACGCAGCCGCTTTGCTCGAGGGCGTGCAGAAATTCGTAGCGGAGGAACGGGCTGTCGCCCGCCAACGCATTCCAGGCAGCGGCATCGACGGAGTCCAGGCTGGTGAGGCTTTGCAGCTGCGCGAGCATGCAGCGAGTGTGCCCGTCGGCGCCGCGAGCGTCGAGCCGACGGCCGCGAATGCCGGGCTATGCGCAGCCGGCCGTATCAGTATAATCAGGGCATTAACTCCATTAACTACCGTGCAACTTGAATAGAGCCAAAACCAGCACCCTCTTCGACGCCTTATTCGTGCCCCGCATTAAAGGGCTTCGCGAAGCGGCGTTCTGGGTGCTGGCCGGATTGAGCGCGATTCTGCTGCTCGCGCTGCTGAGCTACAGCCCGGCGGACCCCGCATTCAGCCTGGCGAGCGGCGACGGCGAGGTCACCAACCGCATGGGGCCGGCCGGCGCGTGGTTCGCCGATCTCGCGTTCTTGCTGTTCGGCGCGTCGGCCTACTTGTTCCCGATCCTCGTGCTGATCGCCGGCGTGTTCTTGTTTCGCGGCGACGAGTTGCCGGAGCGCGGTCCCACGATCTGGCGGGGCGCGGGCTTCTTGCTCGCGCTGGCCACGAGCTCCGGATTGGCCACGCTGCATTTTCAGTCCCCCGTGCTGCGCGAAACGGCGGGCGGCATCCTCGGCAGAATCGTCGGCTCTGGGCTGGAATACGCGCTGGGCTTGCTCGGCACCACGGTGCTGCTGCTCGTGCTGTGGCTCGCCGCCGTGCAGCTCGCCACGGGCGTGTCGTGGATTGCGGTGATGGACCGCACGGGCCGCGTCGTCTACCGCGCCGTTGCGTCCGTGCACGCCTGGGTTGGCGACATGCGCATCTGGTGGGAAGGTCGCCGCGCGAAGCAGCAGCGCAACGAGACGGTCACCAAAGTGCGCGCGAAATCGAAGACGAAGGGCCCGCGCATCGAGCCCGTCCTCGACAAGATCGAGGTGAGCGCGCGCGCCACGGAGCGCCTGGAACGCGAGCGGCAAGTGCCGATGTTCGAGCCGCCGCAGTCGAACGAGCTGCCGGCGCTGTCGCTGCTCGACAATCCGCCGCCGAAAATCGGCGGCTATTCGCCCGAGGCCCTCGAGGCGATGTCGCGGCTCGTGGAGCTCAAGCTCAACGATTTCGGTGTCGAGGCCGAGGTCGTGGCCGTGCATCCCGGGCCGGTCGTCACGCGGTTCGAGCTCAAGCCCGCCGCCGGCGTGAAGAGCAGTCAGATCAGCAATCTCGCCAAAGACCTGGCGCGCTCGCTCGCCACGGTCAGCGTGCGCGTCGTCGAGATCATTCCCGGCAAGCCGTTCGTGGGCCTCGAGATTCCGAACGAGGTGCGCGAGATCGTGGCGCTCGGCGAGATCGTGAAGTCGCAGGCGTACGATGAGCTGAAGTCCCCGCTCACGCTCGCGCTCGGCAAGGACATCGGCGGCCAACCGATCGTCGCCGATCTCGCCCGCATGCCGCACCTCTTGATCGCGGGCACCACGGGCTCCGGCAAATCCGTGGCGCTGAACGCGATGGTGCTGAGCCTGCTCTACAAGTCCACGCCCGAGCACGTGCGCTTGATCATGATCGATCCGAAGATGCTCGAGCTGTCGGTGTACGAGGGCATCCCGCATTTGCTCGCGCCCGTCGTCACGGACATGAAGCAAGCAGCCAACGCACTGCGCTGGTGCGTCGCAGAGATGGAGCGCCGCTATGCGCTGATGGCCGGGCTCGGCGTGCGGCATCTGTCGAGCTACAACCGCAAGGTCAACGACGCGATCGACGCCGGCAAGCCGCTCCTCGATCCCACGTTCATCCCCGACGAGGACGGCGAGACGGCGCCGGAGCTTGCGCCCATGCCGTTCATCGTCGTGATCATCGACGAGCTCGCCGACATGATGATGATGGTGGGCAAGAAGGTGGAAGAGCTCATCGCGCGGCTCGCGCAGAAAGCGCGCGCTTCGGGCATCCACATGATCGTGGCGACGCAGCGGCCGTCGGTGGACGTGATCACGGGCCTGATCAAAGCCAACATTCCGTGTCGCATTGCGTTCCAGGTCTCGGCCAAGGTGGATTCACGCACGATCCTGGACCAGATTGGCGCGGAGCACTTGCTCGGCCACGGCGACATGCTCTACCTGCCGTCCGGCACGTCCATGCCCGTCCGCGTGCACGGCGCGTTCGTGTCCGACAACGAAGTGCATGCCGTCGTGAAGGCGCTGCGCGCGAGCGGCGCGCCGGCCTATATCGACAATGTGCTCGACGGGCCGTCGGGCGACGTGGCCGGGCTCGACCCCGCAACACCGATCGGCGAATTGGACGGCGAGCAAGATCCCCTCTACGATCAAGCGGTCCGCATCGTCACGGAAACCCGCAAGGCCTCGATCTCGGGAATCCAACGCCGCTTGAAGATCGGCTACAACCGTGCCGCGCGGATGGTCGAAACCATGGAAGAGGCTGGCATCGTTGGCAACCTTCAGACGAATGGATTCAGGGAAGTGTTGGCGCCGCCGCCTCCGGACGCCGACTAGCTGCTTTTTACTCCTGTCCTTGGCCGCGTCGCTGAGCGCTTCGGCTCAACCGGCGCAAGACGGCATCGCAACGCTCGAAGCCTTCTTGAGCGGCGTGCAATCTCTGCAAGCCGACTTCAAGCAGGAGCTTTGGACGGGCGATCAGCGGCTGCTGCAAACGGACACGGGCACGTTGTCGTTGAAACGGCCGAACCGTTTCCGCTGGACCTATGACGACGAACCCGCCGATGACGACTCCGCCGCCAGCGAGGCGGCCAAGCTCGTCGTGGCGGCGGACGGCACGCGCCTTTGGATCTACGACGTCGAGCTCGAAGAGGTCACCGTCACTCCGTTCGACGACACCGTCGGCCCGAGCCCCGCGATGCTGCTGAGCGGCGACCGCGACGTGCGCGAGGAGTTCGACGTCGTGGATGCCTATGCCGCCGACGGGCTCGATTGGATCAAACTCGAGCCCACCGGCAGCTCCGACTTTTCGTCGGTGCTCATCGGTTTCCGCGGCACGGAACCGCGGCGGCTCGAGCTGGTCGACGGCCTGGGCCAAGTCACGCGCATCGAGCTCGACAACATCGTAGTCAACGCGCAGATCGACGACAGCGTGTTCGCTCTCGACGTGCCGGCCGGCGTGAACGTAGTCGGCGACGAAGGCTGATCGCTGCTTGCTGCCGCTGCGCCTCCCCAAGCTTTGGTCTGCGCTCGGATGGCTGCTGATTGCGGCCGTCGTCGTTGGCAGCCTGATCCCCGGTCCGGCTCTGCAACAAGTGAACGTCAGCGACAAAGTTATGCACGCCGGGGCGTACTTCGTCTTGATGGTGTGGTTCGCCGGCTTCTATCGCCGCGGCTTATATCCCCTCATTGCAGCCGTGTTGCTCGGGCTCGGGATTGGCCTCGATTGCTTGCAGCTCTTAACCGAAACGCGGTCGTTCGACTGGTACGACGTGGCCATGAATTCGGCGGGCGTCGGGACGGGGCTGGTGCTCTCGTTGCTGCTGCTCGGCGGTTGGTGCGAGCGCGTCGAGCGACGTTTGCTAAGCTAGCGCCATGCTCGATCCCAAGCTTTTGCGCCAGGATTTCGATTCCGTGGCGGCGAATCTCGCGCGGCGCGGCTTCAAGCTCGATCGCGCCCGCTACCTTGCGCTCGAAACCGAGCGCAAGGATCTGCAGACGCGCGTCGAAACCTTGCGTCAAACGCGCAACGAGCGCTCGAAGGCAATTGGCCGCGCGAAGGCTGCCGGCGGCGACGTCGAGGCGCTGAAGCGCGAGGTCGGCTCGCTTGGCGAAGAGCTCGGGCGCGGCGAAACGCGGCTCACGGCGCTCGGCGCGGAGCTCGACGATTTCTTGGCCGGGCTACCGAACACGGTGCACGAGTCGGTTCCGGATGGCGCCGATGCGGAGGGGAACATCGAAGTTCGCCGCTGGGGCACGCCGCCGCAGCTCGCTTTCGAGGCGCTCGATCACGTCGCGCTGGGCGAGAAGCTCGGTCTCATCGATTTCGATGCCGCCGCGAAGCTGTCGGGCGCACGCTTCGTCGTGCTGAAGGGTGCGGTGGCGCATCTGCACCGCGCGCTCGCTCAGCTCATGCTCAACCTGCACACGCGCGAGCACGGCTACAGCGAGACTTACGTGCCGTATCTCGTCAACGACGCCACGTTGTTCGGTACCGGGCAGCTGCCGAAGTTCGCGGCGGACCTGTTCGCGCTCGAAGCCGAGAACAAGCTGCGGCTGATTCCGACGGCCGAAGTGTCGCTGACCAACCTCGTGCGCGACACGATCGTCGAAGCCGACGAGCTGCCGATGCGTCTAACGGCGCATACGCCTTGCTTCCGCTCCGAAGCAGGCGCGTACGGGCAGGACACGCGCGGAATGATTCGCCAGCATCAGTTCGACAAGGTGGAGCTCGTGCACATTGCGCGCCCCGACGAGTCGTACCGCGAGCTCGAGGTGCTCGTGGGCAACGCCGAGGCCGTGTTGCAACGGCTCGGGCTTGCGTACCGCGTGATGGCGCTGTGCGCGGGCGACATGGGCTTCGCCTCCGCGAAAACGTACGACCTCGAGGTGTGGCTGCCGGGTCAGGGCAAGTACCGCGAGATCTCGTCGTGCAGCAACTGCGAGGCCTTCCAGGCGCGGCGCATGCAAGCCCGCTGGCGCAATCCCGAAACCGGCAAGCCGGAGCTCGTGCATACGCTTAACGGCTCGGGCCTCGCGGTGGGCCGCACGCTCGTCGCCGTCCTCGAGAACTACCAGCAGGCCGACGGTTCCATCGTCGTCCCCGAAGCGCTGCGCCCTTACATGAACACCGACCGCATTGGCTGAAGATAAAGGGGACGGATTTATTTATGGACGCCGATGGTGCATCGCGCCCGTGGCCCGCGGGAAGCGTCCATAAATAAATCCGTCCCCTTTGGCACCGTCGAGTCTTAAGGGGAGAAGAGGCATGAAGAAGAGCTTTTTGTTGATGGCCGTGATGTTGCTTGCGTCGTGCGGCCGCGTAGCAGGTCCGGAAGCAGATACTGCTGCGGAAGATCGCGCAGCCATCATCGAGCTGCAGAACCGTTACGTGCTCGCCATGGATTTTTTCGATGCCGATGGCTACGCCGCCGTGTTCGCCGAAGACGGCGTGCTCGATTGGGCTCGTGGCGAAGTGGTGGGCCGCGATGCGATTCGGGAGTTCATGGCTGCTGGAACGTACGACCTGCGAAAGTTGAACTTCGTCCCGGCCGAGACGCCGGACGGCCGAGAATGGCCGTCAACGGTCCGCCACCTCGTCACGAACCAGGTGATCGAGATCGACGGCGACAGCGCCCGCGCAATCTCGTACTGGATGAACTACGGCAACAACGCCGACCGACGCAAGATCGAGTGGCTGAGCTTCGGTAGCTGGGACGACGAGCTCGTGAAGATCGACGGTCAATGGTTCTTCAAGCGACACAAGATCTACAACGAGGGTAATCCGAACCGTTTCACGGCCGGCGAACCCAACCCGCTGAAGCGCTGAAGCGCTGAAGCGCGCCGTACCAGCATTGCTCGGGCCTGGCTCGGGCATGCCGTTTGTCGAGCGGAACGCGGACGACGCGGCTTTGCGGGCCGTATCCCGAAGCATAAGATGGACGGCCTCGAAAGGGGGGTGCCATGAATAGAAGAGAAGCATTGGCGATGCTCACGGCGGCGGCCGGCGCAGTCGCCGCGCCGGCGTTCGGCCAGCAGGGGCAGGGCGCCCAGCCGCGCATCGCGCGCAACGGCCGCATCAAACAGGGGCTCTGGCGGACCAACTTCGGCACCGAGACCGCGCTCTCGTTCGACGACATGTGTCGCGAGGCCGCGCGGCTCGGCTGCTACGGGTTCGACCTCATCGCACCAGCCGAGTGGCCGACGCTGCGCAAGTACGGCCTCGAGCCGCTACTCGCGGGCGCGGGCCCCGTCACGTTCGAAAGCGGCATCATCCATTCCGAGGTGCACGCGCAGCTCGAGAAAGACCTCAACGCGTGGATCGACTCCGTTGCCGACCAGAACGCCAAGCTGTTCATCACGATCGGCGGGCAACGCCGCGGCATGTCGTACGAGCAGGGTGCGGACAATGCCGTCGCGTTTTTGAACCGCGTCAAGGGCCACCTGGAAGATCGCGGCGTCACCATCGCAATCGAGAACATGAACAACCGGCGCCTGGATCCGCGCTTCGGCCGCGAGGATCAGATCTTCGGCCGCTGGGGCTGGGGCGTGGGGGTTTGCGAGCGCGTGAATTCGCCAAACGTGAAGCTCGTCTGCGACCTCTACCACTTGCAAATCATGGACGGCGATATTGCCCAGAACATTCGCGACACGATTCAGTGGATCGCGCACTTCCACACGGCCGGCGTGCCGACTCGCAACGAAATCGACTTCAGTCAGGAGATGAACTACCGCTACATCGCGGAAGTCATCGCCGACACGCCGTTCGCCGGTTACGTGAGCCACGAATGGCGCCCGACGCCGGGCCGCGATCCGTTGCGCAGCATCGCCGAAGCCATCGAGATCATGGACGTCTAGAACTTTCTCTTGAGACCTGCGAAGTAGGGGATATGCATGACTAGCTCTAGCCTCGGGCGCGTTTGCCGCATCGCCGCGTGTTTGTTCACGGTGGCCGTGGCGTTTACCGCGAACGCACAAACCGCGCGGCGCCCGGCCGACGGATTCATCAGCGGCACGGTCGCCAGCGCGAGAGGCCCAGAGGCCGGTGTTTGGGTGATCGCCGAGACCACGGAGCTCAAGACGCCGTTCATCAAGATCGTGGTGACGGACGACGCGGGGCGTTACGTGCTGCCGCAGCTGCCGACGGCCACGTACAACGTCTGGGTTCGCGGCTACGGCCTCGCGGACTCCGACAAGGTCGAAGGGCGTCCCGGCGACACGGCGCTGAATCTCACGGCGAAGACCGCGAGCTCGCCGGCCGAGGCCGCGAAGGTCTATCCCGGCAACTACTGGCTCTCGCTGCTCGAGCCGCCCGCGAAGAACCAGTTCCCCGGAACCGGCGACAGCGGCAACGGCATTCCGCCCGCGATGGCCACACAAGCGCATTGGATGTTCAACTTGAAGAGCGGGTGCAACTTCTGCCACCAGCTCGGCAACGAGATCACGCGCTCGCTCGGGCACATGGATCACCTGGGATTCCAAACGCACGAGGAGGCGTGGATTTATCGCACGCAGCTCGGCGTGCGCGGCAGCTCGATGGCCGGCACCATGGCGCAGTGGGGCTTGAACGCCGGCGCACGCGTGATGGCCGATTGGACCCGGCGCATCGCCGATGGCGAGGTGCCGCCGGCCCCACCGCGACCGCGGCCCGGCGCCGAGCGCAACGTCGTCGTCACGCTGTGGGATTGGGGCGTGGACACCTCGTTCATGCACGACGAGGTGACGACGGACAAGAACGACCCCACCGTCAACGGCTACGGGCCGGTCTACGCCGTGTCGTCGGGGCACGGCAAGCTCGCGGTGCTCGATCCGATCACGAACGATTCTTACGAGCTGGCGATCCCGACGCGGGAGGATGCACGTGAAGTGCAGTCGCGCTTCCCGCCGCCGGCGATGCCGTCGAACTTCTGGGGCATGCAGCACCTCTGGGGCCCCGAGAACCCGTCGGATCCCCACAATCCGATGATGGATCGCAAGGGCCGCGTGTGGATGACCTCGAAGATCCGCAACGAAGAGCCCGCATGGTGCCGCGAAGGCTCGGGTCACAAGTTCGCGCAGTACTATCCGCTGAACTTCAGCAATCGGCAGGCTTCGTACTACGATCCGGCGACCGGTGAGTTCCGCCTGATCGATACCTGTTTCGCGACGCATCACTTGCAGTTCGACAACGATGCGGATCAAACGCTGTACTTCAACGAGTTGCTCGGGCCGATCGTCGGCTGGATCAACACGCGCGAGTACGACCGCACCGGCGACGAGCAGGCCACGCAGGGCTGGTGCCCGCAGGTCATCGACAGCAACGGCGACGGCAAGATCACGAAGCCGTGGAACCGCCCCGGCGAGCCCGTCGATCCGCGCCGCGACACGGAGGTGCGGCACAATCTCTACGCGGTCATTCCGAGCCCGATCGACAACTCAGTTTGGGGCGCCTCGGAAAACACGCCCGGCTACATAGTGCGCGTCGATCGCGGGGACAATCCGCCCGAGACCTGCATGACCGAGGTCTACAAGGTGCCGGAGCCCGGCATCGATCCGCGCGGCATCGACATCGACACGAACGGCGTGGTGTGGACGGCGCTCGCGGCGAGCAGTCATCTCGCGAGCTTCGATCGCACGAAGTGCCGCGTCTTCAACGGGCCGCGCGTGGTCGAAGGCACGCAGTGCGAGGCCGGCTGGAATCTGCACGTGACGGACGGCCCGCGCTTCAAGGGCACGGACATCCCGGCGGACTTCCACTACTTCAACTGGGTCGATCAGCACGACATCGCAGGCTTCGGGCCCAACACGCCGATCGCGACGGGCTCGAACTCCGACGCGCTGCTCGTGCTCGATCCCGAGTCCGGCGACTGGACGACGCTGCGCGTGCCGTATCCGCTCGGCTTCTATCATCGCGGGCTCGACGGCCGCATCGACGATCCCAGCGCCGGTTGGAAAGGGCGCGGGCTCTGGGCGAACTACGGCACGCACCTGATCTGGCACACCGAAGGCGGCAAGGGCACCGTGGGCAAAGCCGTGCAGTTTCAGATCAGGCCGGATCCGCTCGCGCGCTAGCGCGCGCGGGCTCTCAGCCGGCGAGCGCTGCGCGCAGCGCTCGCACGGCCGAGGTCTGGTCGGGCTCCTTCATACAGGCGAGCAGTGTGTCGATCGGCAGCTCGGGCACGAGCTCGCTGCGCGGAATCTCGCGGTACACCTCGTCGTGGGCTTCGCGCCGCAACGCGAAGAAGCGCAGCTTGCCGCGCTCGTAGAACCACACTTCGCGCACGCCGAGCTTGCGATACACCTCGAGCTTGTTGATGCCGCCCGAGGTCCAGACCACCTCGAGCGCGATGTCGGGCCGTTCGTCGTCGCTCTTCACGACGCGGCGCACGGTGTAGCACTCGTCGGGCTCGGCAGCGCGATCCTCGTTCTCCTCCTCGAGCGTCCACGAGCCGTATCCCTCGAGCGGCACGCCGGCGATCTCGGACCACGTCTCGAGCAAGCGCGCGAAGCGCGTCTTGTCGATTTCGTGGTAACGCGACGGCGCCATGAGCTCGACCACTCCATTGAGATAAGTGATGCGCGGTACCGAGCTTTCGCCGCGCATGGCGACGAGCTGCCGGTAGCCTTGCCAGCCGACACGCAGATGGACGAAGTGATCCATCGTCCTCGGGTCGACGGGGGCGGGAAGCGGTTGTGCGGCACTCATGGAATTAGGCTAGCACGGGCCAGAGGCGGCGATGCAAGCCGCGTTTCTGGTCTCCTGGCGGAGTTTTGCGGGTGAACTAGCCGACCGCGGCGCTCACGCGCGCGGTGCTTGCGGATCGAACAGCGTGCGTAGTTGGTCGGCGAACTCGGTGAGGCGCTGCCTCGGCGTTTTCTTCACGCGAATGTCGACTCCGCCGAACAGGCACAATCCTTCGACGACGATCAACGGCGCGTTCGAGTCCGTCGTGGTCCCGCCGCGATTATCGACGCCGCCGAAGATACACAGCGCCTTCGAGATCGTGCGCATGCCGTCGCGCACGCGGATGTTCACGCCGCCGAACAGGCAGAAGACCGTGATGTAAGTGGTTTCCGCCGTGAAGCGGGCGTCGGTGAAGTCGAGCTCGGAGCCGCCGAACACGTTGATCATGCGGATCGCGCGCGGCACGTCCCACGCGCCGCGGCGGTTGTTGCCCGCGAACACGTTGACGATGGTGTCGGACTCGTCGATGCGGTTCCCGGCCGAAGTGTCGACGCGAATGCCGAGCTCGGCCTTCTTCTGCGCCGTGTACTCGCGATCGGCTTTGAGATCGAGGTCTGCCGTGAGCTCGAGCAGCCGATCGTGCGACTTCGTGTCGATCGCTTCGTCGAGCCGGCGCTCGAACGCCTCGCGCGACAGCTTGCCGTGGCCGTAATTCATGATGAGCTGATCGACCGTCTCCTCGCGCAGCGCATCGAGCGGACGGTCCTGCGGTAGTACCGGCATCGTTCTCCCTCGCCCAGGGCCATGGCAGCTTGAGAGGATACGGCTTCGATGGGATCGCCACCAGGCCCCGAGCGCAGCCGAACCGGTCGGTAGGGCACGTCCACGGACGGTTGGCGTATAGTCCGAGAAGCCAACTGGGCGATCAGAAATTTCAGGGGACCTACCATGGCTTCACGGCACGGCAAGCATCGGTCGCGGCTCGACCGCAGGACATTTTTGGGGGCCGGAGTCGCAGCGGGCGCGAGCCTCGCGTTCGGCAGCTTCGCGTTCAATGCTGCCGCGCAGGATCGCAGGCTCACGACGGTCGGCGGCACGGCGAGAACTCTATACGGTCAGGTGCGCGGTCTCATCAAGGACGGCGTGCAGCAATTCTGGTGCGTGCCGTACGGCGCGCCGACGGGCGGCGCCAACCGCTTCATGCCGCCGCAGAAGCCCGCGAGCTGGTCCGGCGTAAAGGATCACTTCGAAGTCACGTGGGCTGCGCCGATGGAGCCCGGCGGCGAAGAGCCGGCGCCCGTCGTTACGGCACTGAATCGCAAGACGCCGCAGAGCGAGGATTGCCTCACCGTCAACGTGTTCACGCCGGGCTTGGACAATCGTGCGCGTCCCGTCATGGTTTGGATGCATGGCGGCGGCTTTTCGGCCGGCTCGGGCAACTATCTGCTCTACGACGGCACCAATCTCGCCAAGAAAGAAGACGTGGTCGTCGTGTCGGTGAATCACCGGCTCAACATTTTCGGCTTCCTTCACTTGGCCGGCATCGGCGGCGAGAAGTGGGGGCAGTCCACGAACGTGGGCGTGCAAGACCTGGTCGCTGCGCTGCAATGGGTGAAGGACAACATCGAAAATTTCGGCGGCGATCCCGATCGAGTCACCATCTTCGGCCAGTCCGGCGGTGGGCAAAAAACAACCACATTGATGGCGATGCCCAGCGGGCGCGGCCTGTTTCATCGCGCGATCGCGCAGAGCGGCACCGCAATTCGCGGCCAAGCGGCGGACGACGCCAGCGACGGCGCCGAACGTTTGCTCGCGAAGCTCGGCATCCAGAAGAACCAGCTCGACCGCATCCAGCAGATCGACTGGCGCGAAATTCAAACGGCTTTCTACGGCGAGCCGCGGATCGCGCGCCTCGGCAACGGCCCCGTCGTCGACGGCACCATTCTCCCGCGACACCAGTGGGATCCGACAGCGCCAGCGTATTCGGCCAACGTGCCGCTGCTGGTCGGCTCCACGGAGAACGAGAACGGCTGGGTCGGTCCGCCGCCGTACGAGCTGCCCGACGCCGAGATGCTCGAGCTATTCAGAACGCAGCTCGCGAATAACGACGCGACGGATGCGCAGAACCTGCTCGCGCTCTACAAGCGCCGTCATCCCGAGACGCGTAACCGCATGCTGTGGCTCATGGCCGAGGCCGACGACTCGCGGCGCTGGAGCGCGCAGCTTCTGTCGCGCTTGAAGTACGAGCAAGGCGGGGCGCCCGCGTATCTGTACTTCTTCGATTGGCAGTCGCCCGTGCACAACAACCGCATGGGGTCGTACCACTGCCTCGACATTCCGTTCGTGTTCTACAACATGGATATCGGTGCATCGATGACGGGTGCGGCGAACGAGCGCTACGAGCTCGGCCATGTGATGAGCGCGGCCTGGGCCGCCTTCGCCCGCACGGGCGATCCGAACCATGCCGACATGCCCACATGGCCCAAGTTCGAGCCGAACGCGCTGCCCACGATGATGTTCGGCTCCACCGTGCGCGTGGCGAACGATCCCAACAAGGAGGAGCGGCTGGCGCTCGCGGAGCTGCGCGCCAAGCGGCCGTCGTAGCATGCGCGCGGAACGCTCGCTCGCCAGTATCGGGTTTGCGGCCGTGCTCGCGGCGGCCGCGGCAGTAAGCCATGCGCAGGACCGCCAAAGCGGGGGTACCGTCGAGGATCAATTCGTGTTGCCCGTGCCGGCCGTGGAGCCGCCGCCGCGCGACTTCAGAACCGCCGAGGAGCACTACGAGTTCTTGCTTCAGCGCGCGAACGGCGGCACGAAGCACACGATGCAGACCATTCCGGTTTGGGACGGCCTCTGGGGCAGCGGCAACAACACGATGCCGGCGATCTTTCTCGAAGGCGGCACGCTGGCGAACGCCTGGCGGCCGGGTGCGACGAAGATCAAAGAGGGCGTATTGACGCCCCCCTACGAACAGCACTTTCGCGAACGCCGCGCCGAGATTGACGAGTTCGGCGAGCAGCGCTACGACCGGCTCACGAATTGCGAATATCCGGGCGTGCCGCGCTGGCTTTGGGAGCCGTACATCAAAGAGTTCGTGAATCTGCCGCACCAGTCGTGGCTGATGAACGACATGATGAACGAGACACGGCGCATCTACATCGGCAAGGAGCACGTCAACATCGAGCAGAAGCACTCGGCGCTCGGCGACAGTATCGGCTTTTGGGACGGCGACAAGCTCACGATCTGGACGAAATGGGTGAACCCGGCCGACTACGTGCGCGGCATGCCGCTCACGAGCAATCAGTTCGAGATGGTCGAGACGTGGGTCGAGCGGCGCAATGGCGACAAACGCGAGCTCGTTACACAGGTCACGTTCTACGATCCGCTGGCGCTCGTGAAGCCGCAATCGGCGGTGTACGTGCACGAGTCGCGGCCGGACCTCGAGGAGGCCGGCGTGCGCATCCGCATGTGGGAGTGCACGACGAGCAGCAATTCCTACAAGGACGCCGAGGGCAACACGCAGTTCTATCTGCCCGGCGATCCGCAGTACAAGGATCCGCGCGGCTTCACGGAGTTTAAGGAGCTGCCGGGGCAGTCGTTGAACCCCATCTTCGACGAAGTCGAGGCGCAATAGATGAGAACCAAGATTCTAGCCGCCGCCGCACTCGCCACGGGCCTGCTGGCCGGCGGTGCGAGCGCGCACCACTCGTTCGCGATGTTCGATTCGTCGCAGCACCGGCTCATCGAAGGTGTGGTGACGGAGTGGAACTACAACAATCCGCATAGTTGGCTCATGGTCGAGGCGCCGGGCCCCGACGGCGCGCCGGTCACCTGGAGCTTCGAAGGCGCGGCAATCGTGCACGCCGCGCGCCAAGGCGTGAACGGCAAGAGCTACGTGAAGGGGGAGCGCGTTCGCATCGTCATGCACCCGTTGCGCGACGGCCGCAATGCGGGCGCGCTGTGCTTCGTCGTCAAGGAAGATGGCACGTTCACGCGCCCGAACGACGGCATCTGCAACTCCGACGCGATGTACGCGCGCTGGCAGGAGAAGGGCTGGCTCGAGTCGGGCAAGCACCTCGATACGCATCCCGCCGCGGACTAAACGAATCTTTCGCGCTTTTCTTAGTCGAGCTCGAAACGGCCACCCCCGCGCGTTTGCGGTGTCACACTAGCCGCCCTCACCGGCTTATGCCCTTCGACGGGGCAACGGTTGCCCCACCGAGGAGGAGTCCGTGGGTATCGTCGCAATCATTCAAGAAGCGCTGCGGATCGGCCGCGCGCACAAGTCGTTGTGGCTGTTCGGCTTCATCGTTGGGTTTGGAGTTAGCGGTTCGGGCGGCGGGGGTGGCCAACCCACACCTCCGGCCGCAGCCACGCCGCCCGAGCCCGCCGTCGTGCTCTTGCTGCTGCTAGTCGGCCTCGCCGTCCTCGCCGGCCTAGTGGTTCTGAAATTCGTGAGCACGGGAGCCCTCATCGAAGGCGTGAAGCGAGTCCGCGCAAACACCGCCATGACGGTGGGCGAGGGCTTCCGCGAGGGTTGGGCCCATTGGGGCGTGCTGTTCCGAATCGCGGTGCTGTACTTGCTCGCGAGTGTGGCGAGCGGCGCGCTGCTCGCGGGGAGTGCATATCTTGCGGGAACGTTCCTCCCCGGGCCGGGTTTTGTCATTGCCGTTGCGGTCGCCATCTTCATTGGCGTTCCCTGGCTCGTGACGCTGTACATGTGGCAGGCGTTCGCCGAGCGCATCGCCGTGCTCGAGAACCGGCGTGCCATGGACGCGATCCGGAAGGCGCGATTGTTTCTGCACGGCCGATTGCGGCTCGGGCTGAAGCTTCTGGTGGCGTCTTTTCTCGGCGTGCTCTTCGTCGTGGTATTGAGCCTCGTCGTGCTCGCTCCGGTGGGGGCGCTCGTTTTCGCCTCGTCCGCCCTGTGGGGCGTGATTGGGGCCGTCGGCTTGGGCGCGCTCACGTTGTTGCCCGTGGCGTTCGTCGCGATCGCGATGATCGGGATCGTGACGTCGGGGGTGTGGACGATCGGTTACCTCACGCAGGTGGAGTCATGACGCTGGCCGCGACGATGGCGGCGGCGGCGCCCGCGTCGTGGGTGTCGTCGTTCCTTAAGGCGCTATCCGCGTTGTTCGGTGCCGACACGGAGCCGCTCAGCGAAGATGCCGTGCTGCGGCTCGTTGCGGCAGCGCGCGCCGGCGACCGCACGGCTCGTCAACGCCTTTATCGTCAACACGTAAACCGCGTGTTCCGCACAGTGCGCGCGCTGCTCCGCTCCGACGCCGAGGCCGAGGACGTAACGCAGGACGCGATGCTGATTGCATTGACGTCGCTCGACCGCTACTCGCCCCGCGCCGGCACGCGCTTCGCTGCGTGGCTGACGACGATCGCCGTCAACACGGCGCGCCGCCGCTTTCGGCGTCGCCGACCGGAGCTCACCGCCACCGGCGAGTTGCCGGAGATTGCGGCCGCGGAGGCCGATCTCGGCGATGACGTCGACCTTGCGCGGCACCGGGCGGCGTTGCTGCTAGCACTGGCCGAGCTAGAGCCCCGCGAGCGAGAGATCGTGAGCTTGCGGTACGGCTCCGACTTGAACGCCACGGAAATCGCGGCGCAGACCGGCATCGGGGCCGCAAACGTGCGCAAGATCCTCGAGCGTGCGCGCTCGCGCCTCGCGGAGCGCATCGAAGCGCTGATGAAATCTGCCGGAGTAGCAGCATGAACGACACCGAGCTCCTGAACCTGTGGTCCGCGCTCGAGCCGAGCTCGCGCCGCCGCGCCCGCATCGAGACGCGCGTCTTCGAGTGGCTCGAGGCGAGCGAAACCTCTCTGGTGGGCGAATGGCTCGGGTTGCTGAAGGTAGAGCCGCTGGAGGTGCTCGTCTACGCGTCGGTCGGCGCCTTGTCGCTTGCGCTGTTGTCGCCCGTGGGTTGGCTGTTGTCGGCACTGTTGGGCTGAGCAGGGCCGGCAGCGAGATTCTCTGCATTCCGGCGCAAAATTCGCGTCGCCGAGGCGCCTGGCCGCGTGCTGAGATGGCTTGCGTCGAGCCTTTGTGCTGGTTCTATACTCGGGTGACGTCGTGGTCATGGCAGCGGAGAACGGCGACATGGAAGCCCGCATTGCTCGTCTCGAGTCGGACGTCGGTCACATGCGATCCGATCTCGCGCACATCAAAGACGACGGCCGCGCGCTGCGCGACCGCCTCGATCAATTCGCATCGAACCTCAATGCCAAGATCGACCGTTTCAACGAGCAGCTCAATGCCAAAATCGAGCGCGTCAGTGAGCAGCTCAACGCGAAGATCGACGGTGTCTATGCACAACTCAACACGAAGATCGACGCTGTCCATGCGCAACTCAACGCGAAGATCGACGG
>CAMPKU010000035.1 GCA_946887385.1 uncultured Gammaproteobacteria bacterium | reverse complement strand
CATGAGCAAGAAGCGCACGATTTCCCGTCGGCGTTTGCTGCGCGAAAGCGCCGCGGCCGCAGCGGGCGGCGCCGCATTGCTCGCGCAGGTGGGGGTGGCGCAAGGCCAAGGGCCAGCCGTCGTGACGCAGCGCCGCTTCAGAGCGTGGATATCGCGCGGCGAAGGGCGGGGGCGCACCACGCTGCACGAAGCGACGCTGCGGCCGATCACGGGCCGCCAGGTGGTCGTGCGCACCGAGGCCACGAATCTTTGCTATACGCTCGTGCCGGCCGTGCTCGGGTTGACGGCGCCGCCCGCGGCCGTCCAGACGCCGCCCGCACCGGGCGCGCTCGCGGCACCGGCGAGCCGGCGCCGCATCAACGACATGGCCGTGATTCAAGGCCATGGCGGCGTGGGCATCGTGGAGGCCGTGGGTCCTGAGGTGCGGCGCGTGCAGATTGGCGACCGCGTCTGCGTCTCGGGCACGCCGCATTGCGGCGCCTGCTACCGGTGTCTGCGCGGCCGCTCCGATATGTGCCAGTTCTTGAGCGCGATCGGTCCCGACGACCTGGTGCCCATCGCCGATCTGGCCGACGGCACGCCGGTCTATCAAAACTCGCACATTGGCGGCCTCGCCGAAGTCATGGTGCCGTTCGAGGAGTGGGTGGTGCCGATCTTCACCACGAAGCCGGCCGCCGAAGTGGGCATGGTGTGCGGGTGCACGGCCGTCGCGGGGCTCGGGGCCACCACGGCGCACGGGCTCGTGGTCATCGAGCCCGCTTCCAGCGTCGCCGTGGTCGGCTGCGGGCCGATCGGCCTGTCCGCCGTGCAAGGCGCGCGCATTGCCGGCGCAACCACGATCATCGCCATCGACCCTATCGCGCAGCGGCGTGAGGCTGCGCTCAAAGTGGGCGCAACGCACGTGCTCGACCCGAACGTCGAAGGCGACGGGCTCGTAGACACGGTGCGGTCGCTGACGACCTGGCCCACGGACCGGCTCTGGGCCGGCGGGCGCAATCCCGGTGGCCGCCGCCCGGGCTCGGGCGCTGATGTGGTCATCGAAGCGGCTGGACTGGATGCCGTGCCGCCGCGCCTCGAGCGCGGGCCGGACCCGACGGGCGTGCTGCCGATGCAGCAGGCGTATCGCATGACGGCGCTCGGCGGTCACCTCGTCACCACGGGATTGATCCGCGGCGACATCACGCTGCCCGGCAATCTGTTCTCGTTCGGCGGCGTCACCCACCACAGCGGCCAGGCCGGGGGCTGCAGCCCGATGCGCGACATTCCGCGGTTCGTGGAGCTGCTCGAGAAGGGCAAGTTCGACGCCCGCACCCTGGCCACGGCGGTGGTGCCGCTCGAGCAGTTGCTCGAAGGCTACGAGGAAGTCGCCTACCGCACGACGCTCACGGGCATCATGACCGCGTGAGCGCGCCGCGCTCGTCGAACGGCTTGGCTCGCAACTTAGGCGGAGTACAATCGCTATATCCCGCTACGGATGGCGTCGATGGTGCGGGTTTCGCGCATCGGTCTCGTCGTTCTCGTTGCGACCGTAGCTCAGGCAGCTGCGGCCCCGCGCCAACCTGCGTTCGATGAAGCGGATCTCGTCTCGGGCTCCGTTCTCGCGTTCACTGCCCCGGCCGTAGCGCCGGCCATTCCCACGCGCAACGAGGCTTTTGCGCTCGATGCGGAGATGCGCGCATTCGTGGCGCCCGTGGCCGAGCTGCGCGACGCGCGCCAGAAGTTGCGCGCGTTGGTCGAAGCGATGGAGGGGCGAGGCATGTTCTCGCTCGACTACGCCGAAGTTACCCGCACGGCGAGCCGCACGTTCCACGATCGGCAAGGCAACTGCCTGTCGTTCACGATGCTGTTCGTCGCGCTCGCGCGCGCGGCGGGGTTGACGGTGAGCTATCAGACCGTTGAGGTGCCGCCGTCGTGGTCGTACGACGGCCAAGTCGTGATTGCGACTCACGTGAACGCCGCGGTTCGCATGGGTGGCGGCGAGGAGACGATCGTCGATTTCAACGTCCGTCCGTATCAAGGAACGGGCCGCAGCCGCCGCGTCAGTGACGCGTATGCGCTCGCCCTGTTCTATACGAACTTGGGAGCCGAGGCGCTGCTGAAGACCGACTACGCCGCCTCGCTCGCGTTACTGCGCGAAGCCGCCAATGTCGACGCTGATATCGCGGGGCTCTGGGTGAACTTGGGCGTGCTCTACGCGCGGCACGGCCGTTTCGAGCACGCCGAAGCGGCTTACTTGCGTGCGCTTCGCGCCGACGATGAAACGCCGTCGGCGCTCGCGAATCTCGCGCTCGTCTACGAGGCGCTCGGCGAGCCTGTGCTCGCGGCCGAGTATCGCGAGCGCGTGCAGGATTACCGCGAGCGTAATCCGTACTATCACTACACCGCGGCTGCCAGCGCATTCGAGCGCGGGCAGCTCGCGGACGCGCTGGCGTCTTTGCGTAAGGCCGTGCGCCTCAAGCACGACGAGCACGAGTTCTATGCCCTGCGCGGCCAGGTGCAGACCGCGCTCGGCCGCAGCAAAGACGCCACGAAAAGCTTCGAGCGCGCGCGCCGCTATTCCGAGCAAGAAGCACTGCGCGCGCAAGCGCGCGTCGCCTTCGAAGCCGCCGCGCTGTAAAGAGGGGACGAATCGTCCCCTTTTTCTTGTGGGGCGAGGCGCGTGCTACCCTCGCGGACCGATGCAACCACGCAAGCTCGGCCAATCAGGACTCAGCGTTACGCCGCTCGCGTTGGGCGGTAACGTTTTCGGCTGGACGGCCGACGAGCCGGCGTCGTTTGCGATCCTGGATGCATTCGTGGCGGCTGGCGGCAATGCGATCGATACCGCCGACGGCTACTCGTCTTGGGTGCCGGGGCATCAGGGCGGCGAGAGCGAGACCATCATCGGCCGGTGGCTGAAGCGGCGTGGACGGCGCGACGACGTGCTCGTATGCACGAAAGTCGGCTTGTGGGAGAAGCGCAAGGGCCTCCGACGCGACAACATCATCGAGGGCTGCGAGGGCTCGCTGCGCCGCCTCGGCGTGGAGTCGATCGATCTGTACTGGCTCCACCGCGACGACGAGCAAATCGCGCCGGACGAGTTCCTGGGCGCGCTCGATACGCTCGTCGCCCAAGGCAAGGTGCGCGCCGTCGGCGCCTCGAATTTCGGTGCGCCGCGCTTCCAAGCCGCGCTCGACGAGAGCCGCCGCTCGGGCAAGGTGGCCTTCGTGGCCCAGCAGCCCGAATACAGCCTGCTGAATCGCCAAATCGAGAAAGACCTCATGCCGCTGTGCGCGCGCGAGGGCGTCGGCATCCTGCCGTACTATCCGCTCGCCAGCGGTTTCTTGACGGGCAAATACCGCTCGACCGCCGACAAGGCGAAAAGCCCCCGCGGCGGCGGCGCGGTCAAGCATCTCGAGGGGAAGGGCAAGCCTGTGCTCGCGGCGCTCGATGCCGTGGCCGCCCGGCACGGCGCTACCTGCGCGCAGGTGGCACTGGCTTGGATCATGACCAAGCCTGCCATCGCGGCGCCGATCGCAAGCGCCACCTCCGTTGCGCAGGTCACGGAGCTCATGGGCGCCCTGAAGATCGCGCTCACGGCCGCCGACGTGGCGCAGCTCGACGAGGCGAGCGCATGAGCCGCCTCTCGGCGGTCGCGTGTTTCTCGCTGTGTTGCGGCATGCTCGCAACGGCCGTTGCCGAGCAGCGCAATCCATTCGAGACCGACGAGGCTGCGATTCGCATCGGTGCGGCGCTCTTCGCCAGCCGCTGCGCGGATTGCCACGGGCCCGACGCGAAAGGCAAGCTCGGCCCCGATCTCACGCTGCGTTGGACGCGCGGCGAGAGCGACGAGAGCGCGTTCCTCGTCATCCGCAACGGCGTGCCGGGCAGCAGCATGCCGCCGAGTGCCGCGCCCGACAACGAGCTCTGGGCCATCGTCGCGCACTTGCGCAACATCAGCGTCGTGCCGCCGCTTCAGACGACGGGCGATGCTGGCCGCGGGCGCGCATTGTTCCAACGCGAGTGCGCCGGCTGTCATCAGGTGAGCGGCAGCGGCGGTGCTCTCGGTCCCGATTTAACCGGCATCGGCGCCGCGCGCTCGCGCGCCGCGCTGACCACGGCGCTGCAAGACCCGAGCGCGAGCGTGGCGCTCGGCTTTCGTGCCGTCACCCTTCGCGCCGATGACGAGCGCGTGGAGGGCGTCGTGAAGGCCGAGGACGCTTTCTCGCTCCAGCTCGTCACCGTGGACGGCGAGCTGCGCGCGTTTCAGAAAGGCGAGCTCGACACGCTCGCGCGCGGCACGCAGTCGTTGATGCCGGTATTCGATGCGAGCCGATTGAGCGAGACGGAGCTCGAGGATTTGCTCGCCTACTTAGGCACTTTGCGCGGCGCGCAAGCAACACCATGAGGCGATCATCGATGCATTGGCTCACGCTTTCCGCCGGCTTGTTATTGGCAGCTTCTTCGGCATTCGCGCAACCAGGTGACGCCCTGGATATCGGGATCACGGCCACCGACATCGAAGCGGGTTTCGCCGACCCCACACGCTGGCTCACGTTCTCGGGCGACTACACGGGGCAGCGCCACAGCCCCTTGCGCCAAATCACGCCGCGCAACGTGCGCAGGCTCAGCCCGCAGTGGACGTTCCAATCCGGCACGTATGCGCGCGGCCGCGGCTTCGAGACGACACCGCTCGCGCTCGACGGCGTGCTGTACGTGACGGGCGCGAACAACTATGCGTGGGCCATCGACGCGCGCACGGGCAGGGCATTCTGGGAATACCGTCGTGCGCTGCCCAGCGATCTCACCTACGGCGCCAGCGCGCCCGTAAACCGCGGCTTCGGCATGCTCGGCGATCGCCTGTTCATGGTGACACTCGACGCGCACCTGCTGGCGCTCGATCGGCGCACGGGTGTCGTCCTCTGGGACATCCAGCTCGCCGACTATCGGCTCGGCTACGCGGCCACGCTCGCGCCGCTCGTAGTAGGCGACAAGATCGTCGTCGGCATCTCGGGCGGCGAGTATGCAACGCGCGGCTTCGTCGACGCCTACGACCCCGCCACGGGCCGCCGCATCTGGCGGCTGCATACGGTTCCCGGCCCCGGCGAGCCCGGCAGCGAGACGTGGCCGACCGACGAGAGTGCGGCGCGCGGCGGCGGCGGCACCTGGATGACGGGCAGCTACGATCCCGAGCTCGGCCTGCTCTACTGGGGCACGGGCAATCCGAACCCCGACTATGCCGGCGCCGAGCGCCTCGGCGACAACTTGTACACCGCGTCGCTGATCGCGATCGAGGCGGCCACGGGCAAGCTGCGCTGGCACTACCAGTTCACGCCGCACGACACGCACGATTGGGACGCGAACCACGTGCCGGTGCTCTCCACGTTGCCGTGGCAGGGCCGCGATCGCCAGGTTGTGATGGTTGCGAATCGCAACGGCTTCTTCTACGTGATCGACCGCGTCACGGGCGAGTTTTTGCTCGGCAAGCCGTTCACGGCCACCACGTGGGCGCGCGAGATCGGCGCCGACGGCCGGCCGATCGTGCTGAATGAGGACGGCAGCGGCGGCTGTCTGCCCGACGCGTGGGGCGGCACGAACTTCAATCCACCGTCGTACGATCCGCGCCTGAAGCTGTTCTTCGTCAGCGCGCGCGAAACCTGTGCGTCGTTCCATGCCCAACCCGTGGTTTATACGCCGGGCGAAGTCACAACGGGCGGCGTGGTGTGGGCCGACCGCGATCAAGCATTCGGCGCGCTGCGCGCCATCGACGCCACCACGGGCGAGCTGCGCTGGGAGTTCCGCTACCCGCAGCCGAATCTCGCGGGCGTGATGAGCACGGCCTCGGGTCTCGTGTTCACGGGCGACCAGGAAGGCAACTTCATCGCGTTCGATTCCGCGACCGGCGAGGAGCTCTGGCACTACCAGACGGGCACGTCGATCTGGGGCGCGGCCGCGATGACCTACATGCTGGACGGCCGCCAGCACGTGCTGATTCCCTCCGGCGCGGCGCTGTTCTCGTTCGCGCTGCCCGAGGACTGAGCAGCGGTAGAAAGCGCGCTACGCCACGACGAGATTACGACCGCGATTCTTCGCTTCGTAGAGACGCACGTCGGCGCGGCCGAGCAGCCGCTCGGCAGATCCGTCGTTGCGGTACTCGGCGATGCCGAAGCTGATCGTGACGCCGCCCGCGAGCCCGAGCGGCACCCAGTTGCAGCTCTCGACGGCCGCGCGCAGCTTCTCGCAAACGAGGCTCGCTTCGCGCAGCTCCGTGTCGGGGAAGCACAGCAGGAACTCTTCACCGCCGTAACGGGCGAGTAAGTCGTTCGCGCGGCACCGCTCCCGTAGCGTCGTGGCGACGCGGCGCAGCACGGCGTCGCCGGTGGCGTGCGAGTGCAGATCGTTGACGCGCTTGAATAGATCGATGTCGGCGAGCGCCACGGCGAAGCGGCGGCGCTCGCGCCGGCAGTTGTCGATCTCGCGGGCCAAATATTCGTCGGCGTAACGCCGATTGAACAGCCCCGTTAGATTGTCGCGCGTGGCCTGCAGCTCGAGCTCGCGCGTCTTCTCTTCGAGCTTTTGGGTTCGCTCGGCCACGATGAGCTCGAGCTTCTGCCGCATGTCGGCGAATTGCCGCAGGGCGAGCATGCCGATGCTCAGCACAGCAAGCGTGAGCGCGAGCACTTCGGTCGCCATCGTGTTGTAGATGAGCGCCAGCAGAACGGCCGTCGCGCCGGAGCCGAGCTCGATGGCATAGGAAAACGCGTTGAAAAAGCCCTTGAGGCTGCTCTTGCCGAGCGCGAGCAGCGCGAGCATCCCCGCGTCGTTGAGCAGCTGCATGCCGATGACGAGCACGAACAGCGCGGCCACCGTCGCGGCGGTGAGGTCCGTGAGCGGCACGGAGCCGCCCACCGAAACGTACGCCGAGCCCGCGCCGAGCACGATCGACGCCATGAGCCCCGAGTTGTTCAGCGCCGCGTACGTCACGTCTTTCACCGGCACGCCCTTGCGCAGGCGATGCCAGGGATAGAGGAACGAGGCGAGGCCGTTCACGCACGCCGCCAGCACCGGGCCGAGCACGAGGATGCTGGCTACCTGCGCGACGCGATCGAACGAGTAATAGCCGTGGTGCGAGTGTTGATAGCCGATGCTGATCGTGAAGAGCCCGTAGCAGAGAAAGAACGCCGCGGTCGCGAGCTCGGCGGCGTCTTGCGGAAGCGCGCCGGTGCGGGCCGCGGCAACGCCCACGAGCGCCCACGCGCCGACGAACAGCGCGCCGACGTACAGCGTTTGCGCGCGCGTCCACCGGTCCGCGTCCGCCGGTGGGGGCGTGTCAGGGCTTGGTTCCACGCCGCGACGATACCAGCCTCAGTCGGCTGCTTCCGTGCTCGTTTGCTCACTCGCCAGCGCGTCCGCGAGCAGACCCACCGACAGCGCGTAGCGGAACGCCGGGTTATAGCGCATCAAGGAGCAGAAGTTGCGGTAAACGAGCCAGCCGCGATCGTCGCCGCGGTCGCCCACGATCAGCGCGGCCGGCAGGTTACGCGTCGGCAGATCGCCGCCGCCGGCGCTGCGCACGCCGAGTGCCTGCCAATCCGCGAGGCCGCGGAACGCACCCAGACTTTCGTACCGGCTACAGACCGGAGGCGGCGCTTGCCCCGCGCCGATCGGCGCCGCCAGCGACTCCTCGCCGCCGGCCGGCAGCAGCACCTCGCGGCCCCAGGTTTGATCGGCCTGCCAGCCCGTGCCCTGTAGGTAGCGCGCGACGGAAGCGATGACGTCGGGCCCCACGGTCCATAGATCGATGCGCCCGTCTTGGTCGTGATCGACGGCGATCTCGAGCACATTTGTGGGCGTGAACTGCGGCACGCCGAGCGCGCCGGCCCACGAGCTCTTCATCTGCTCCACCGTGGCGTAGCCCTTGTCGACGATCTCGAGGCCCGCGAGAAACTGCGCGCGAAATTGCGCGCCGCGCCGGCCGTCGAACGCCAGTGTCGCGACGACGTCGAACAGCGGCTCGTTGATCGGATACATTCCGTAATTGCTCTCGAGCCCGATGATCGCGGCGATGAAGCGCGGCTGCACGCCATAGTCGGCTGCCACCCGCCGGATCATCTCGCCGTGCTCGGCGAGCACGGCTCGACCTTGCTCGATGCGCTGCGGCGTCAGCCGCCGCGTGATATAGGTGTCGTACGTTTCGACGAACTCGGCCTGCGCGCGGTCGGCCTGCACCGCGCGGCGATGGATGCGCACGGCAGGAAGAACCGCATCCAGCGTTTCCGCGCGAATGCCGCGCGCGACCGCGGCCGTCCGCAGCTCGTCCAAGAACGCCGAGAAGGCGGCCTCGTCACTGTCGGCTTCGGCAGCCGGCGGTTGCTGCGCGGCTGCCGCGAACGCGGCGCCGCAGGCTACGAGCAGAAGCAGGGCTTTCATGGCGTGGGTCGCTCCAGTGGCCGTCATTGCGGCGGGCTTCGTCGTGCTTCGATGGCGTGCATGATACGTCGCTCAGCGGTCTTCGAGGCGGAGGAGCTCGACGCGCCGGAACTGAATCGGGTGGCTTTCGCTTTGTAGCGACAGGTAGCCGCGCTCGAGCGCCTCGCCGTCGGGCTTCTCGGCGGGGTCGTGGCCGTTGACGTTGCCGCCGCCGTAGGCGAGACCGCCGTATTCGATCACGGGCACGCCGTTCACGTAGTGCACGACCTGCTCGTTGCCCTGCACGAGCACTTCGGCCGTCACCCACGTGTCGCCGTCGATCGTGGGGGCCGACGAGCGAATGCAGTGCGCGTCGTCGGGTGCGCCCGCGTAGACGAGACGCGTGCCGGGCGAGCACACGTTGCTCGTCGGCCGCGCGGTGCCGTCGCCGAGGCCTCCCAGGAATTGCACCTCGATCGAGATCGGAAAGTCCTGCTCGCGCAGCATTGTCTCGGCTGCTTGCGAATGCACCATGACGCCGCTGTTGCGGGCTGCCCAAGCCGGCGCGTCGGGCGCTTGCACACCGACGAAGCGGTATTCGATTCGCAGCCGGTAGTGCGAGAACGGCTCGACGAAGAATAGGTGGCCGAAGCGGTCGTCGAACGTCTCGTAGCCGTCGTACGACACCGTCAATGCACCGTTCTGCACGCGAAACGTATCGGCGAAGTTGTAACCGGGCGCGTAGCCGCGAATCTTCGGGGTCCAGCCCGCGAGATCGCGGCCGTTGAAGAGCGGCCGCCAGTCGCCTGCCTGCACGCCGATCGGGTTGAGCCCAAAGCGTTCGACGACCGGGCCGACGGCCGGCGAGGCGAAGAACGCGGCGAGCTTGCGCGCCGCCGCCGGGCTCTCGCTCCCCACCGCGATGCCGGCCGCGAACGTGCTGACGCGTTGCACTTCGTCCGGTAGCGGGCCCACGTAGTCGATGCCGTCGAAGCCCACGAGCTCGCTGATCTGCTGAAAGCCGATGTCGGCGTCGCCGCGCGCGAGCACGGCGGCCACACGCTCGCCGTCGACGCGGCGGCCCTTGGCCGCGAGCTCGTCGGCGAGCCCGAGCCGCGGGAAGAGCTCGGCGGTGAGGTACGTGCCGCTCACGCTGGCCGAGTAGGCGATGGAGCGGGCCGAGCGCAAAGCGCGCACGAGGGCTTCCACCGACGAGACGTCGGGCTTTGGCGCGCCGGCGCGAACGGCCACGCCGATCCGGGACGAGACCAAGTCGACGCGCGAGTCGGGCTCGATCTTGCCGGCCTCGATCAGCGCGTCGAGGGCTTGCGCCGAGACGATGACGACGTCGGCGCGCTCGCCGCGGGCGAGCCGCGCCGGTATCGAATCGGCAGCGCCGCCCGCGGAGCCCCCGAACACGCCGGTCACGCGGTGCCCCGTGCGCCGCTCGAACCACGGTGCCGCAACCTCGAAGGGTGCGGTGAAGGCGCCCGACGTCATCACCACCACGTCGTCTGCGCCGGCGGTGGCGGGCCACAGGGCCACGGCCAGCCACGCGGCGCCAAGGCTGGCCGCGCGCCGCTTCGCCACCCCTTGCTCGAATGCCATGGTTCCGACCCCGCGCTTCGCTGCTACAGTAATGGTGAATGAGCCGGCCGCACTTCGCCATCGCGTGTGCTTTGCTGCTCGGGACCGCCTCGGCGCCCGCGCAGGAGCTCTGGCGCGAGTATCCCAGCATCGAGCGCGGCTGGTACGGCCGCGATGCGCCCATGAACCAAGATCCCGGCGAGTTCGTCGTCGGCCGGCTCATGTTCCCGCAGATCCGCCGGGGCTACATGCTCGGCGCGGGGCCCGGCGATTGGCGCGCCGGCGGCACGGCATGGACCGTGGACTACCCCGAGGGCGACCGCACGTTCGCGCGCTTGCTCGAGCGGCTGACGACCATCGACGTGCGCCTCGTCGAGCAACCCGTGAATCTCGACGACGACATCGACGCTTTTTACTGGCCGTTCCTGATCTCGGGGCTCGTGGGTGCGTGGGACCTCACGGACGAGCAAGCCGCGAAGCTGCGCGAGTATCTTTTGCGCGGCGGCTTCCTGCTCTGCGACAGCTTCTACGGCACCGTGGAATGGGAAGGCTTCGTGCAGGGCATCCGCCGCGTGTTCCCGGACCGGCCGATCGTGAACTTGCCCGATACGCATCCGATTTTCCACGCCGTGTACGACCTGACGGACCGGCCGCAAATCCCTACCTGGCAGCACCTGCCGCGCGGCTATCGCAACGACGGCGCCGTCGCGCGCTGGCGCGCCATCGTCGACGACGACGACCGCGTGATGGTGATGATCGCCTTCAACAACGACATCGCCGACGGCTGGCAGCGCGCCGATGAGTACGACTACCCGCAGGAGCCCGCGAATCTCGCGATCAGCTTGGGCGTAAACTTCGCGGTGTACGCGCTCTCGCACTAGGGGAAGCGATGGTCGATCGCCGCGTTCTCATCAAGTACGGCGTTGCGTTTGCGGCCGCCATTGCCGGCGGCTCGCGTGCGACGGGTGCAGCAACGGCCGGTCGACCCGCTCTAGAGGCCGCGCTCGTCGATGGGCTGCTCGCGGGAAGCGCCTCGTTCGCCGCGAAGGCACGAGTGCACGGCCTCGTTTCGCTCGAGTTCTCGGGCGATGCCGCCGGCATATGGATGCGCGAGCTTCAGCCGCGCTTGCGAGCCGGGCCCACCGCGATCGAGGGCTATACGAGCGCCGCCACGCTGTTTTGCCTCGAGCTGCTCGCGCGCGACTACGGAGCGCAGGTGGTCCGGCGCCGCGAGACAGGTGACGGCGTTGCGTGGATTTTGTCGTCGAGGCCCCCGCGGCGCGCGCCGCTTGCGCCGCTGTCACCACGGAGTCGAGAGCATGCCTAGCCCACCGCCCGGCGTCAGCGAACGCGATTTTCAAACGGCACTGCGCCGGCTCGAAGAGGTTGTCGGCCGCGAGTGGCTGTTCGCGAGCGACGAGGACGTGCTGCTGTACCGCGACGGGTACTCCCCGCTCTGGGGCGAGAGCGAGGAGCGCATGGCCTCGGCCGCCGTGGCGCCGAATTCCGTCGAGGAGGTCCAGGGCGTCGTGAAGGTCGCGAACGAGTTCGGCCTGCCGCTCTATCCGATTTCGACGGGCCGCAATCTCACCTACGGCGGCTCGGCGCCCACCTACTCGGGCAGCGTCGTTGTCGATCTGAAACGCATGAACCGCATTCTCGACGTCAGCGAGCGCGATAAGACGTGCCTCGTCGAGCCCGGCGTCAGCTACTTCGATCTCTATCGGCACCTGCGCACGAGCAACATCCGGCTCTGGATCGACACCGCCGATCCCGGCTGGGGCGGTCTCGTGGGCAACGCGCTCGACCGCGGCGGCGGCTACACCGACAGCGAGTTCCGCGACCACTTCGACGCGCATTGCGGCATGGAGGTGGTGCTGCCGACGGGCGAGGTGGTGCGTACCGGCATGGGCGCGAACGGCCAAGCGAAGACCTGGCAGCTCTTCAAGTACGGGTTGGGGCCCTGGGTGGACGGCCTCTTTTCGCAGTCGAACTTCGGGCTAGTCACGAAGATGGGTTTTTGGCTCATGGAGGAGCCCGAAGCGGCGCTGCAAGTGAATGTGACGGTGCCGAAGCGCCGCGACGTGGTGCCGCTCGTCGATACGCTGCACAGCTTGATGTGCGCGCACACGATCCCGTCGCAGGTGAACGTGGTGAGCCCGGTCATGGCCGGCAACGATCCCGAGCTCGTGCGGCTGCGCGGCTCGGGCGGCGCGTCGGACGAGCAGTGGGACCGGTTCGCGGCGAGCCGTGGAGGGGCGCCGTTTTGGTCCGCGCAGTTCGTCTATTACGGGCCGCGGGCCGTCATCGCCGCGCAGTGGCAGCATACGAAGGACCGCCTCGGCGGCATCGCCGGCGTTCAGTTCCGCGAGGTGGCGTCGCATACGTTCCCGTTGACCGACGAGCAAGTCGAAGCCGTCGCCGACAAAGCGCGTTACGGCATCCCGTCACTGAACCTGTTCGGCTCGCGCAATGCGCCCAATGCGCAACCCAATGAAGGGCACATGGACTTCTCGCCGATGATTGCGCCGCACGGCGAAGATCTCATCGCGCTCACGGATTACACGAGCAAGGTGTACGTGGACCAGGGGTTCGCGCCGTCGTTCGTCGGCGGCATGATGTTCCATCCGCGCACGATGATCTGCTTTCACGCCGTGCCCACGTTCCGCAATGCCGCCGATAACGCGCGCACGCGCCAGCTGTTCGCCACACTCGTGCGCGGCTGCGCCGAGCGCGGTTGGCCGATCTACCGCATTCATCCGGTATTTCAGCAGCTCGGCATGGAGATGTTCGGCTTCGGCGGCGGCGCGCTGCACCGCTTGCACGAGACCTTGAAGGACGCCATCGACCCGAACGGCATCGTGGCGCCGGGCCGGTATGACATCTGGCCGCGGCGGCTACGGGGAACACGCGCATGAGCGCGCGGCTGCTGACGATTGCGACGTTCGTCGCGGTGTGTGCCGGTGCATGCGGCGCGGCGCTTGCACAGCAAGCGCCGTCGCCGATTCCCGCTTGGAGCCGCACGACGGCAGCCGTCGAGGATCGCGGCTCGGCGGTCGAGCGCGGCGCCGCCGTGTTCAACAACTGGTGCAGCGCGTGTCATGCGCGCGGCACGCAAAACGCGCCGGGCACCGTGTCGCTGCAATTCAAGTATCAGGGCAGTGTGCCGGCGGCGCTCGAGGACAGGCGCGACCTCACGCCCGAGCTGGTGAAGACCTTCGTGCGCAACGGCGTCGCGACAATGGCGCCGTTTCGCAAGACCGAGGTCAGCGACGCCGACTTGGACGCGCTCGCGGCGTATCTCACGCAGCGTTAACACCGAATTCGACGAGCTTGACGGTCGCTAGAGCGCGGAGGAACCCCATGCTTAGCCGACGACGGATCACGAGCGTCTTCATTGCGAGCCTGCTGGCCTGCGCAGCATGCGCGGCCGGCGCGCAAGAGCGGATGCCGCCGCTGCCGGCAGACGGGCTGAACGAGCAGCAAGCGACGGCGCTCGCGGATTTCGTCGCTGCGCGCGGTGAGCCGACGGGACCCTGGATCGTGCTTCTGCGCAGCCCTGAGCTCATGACCCGCACGCGCGGCCTCAGCGACTACTTGCGCTTCGAGAGTGTGCTGCCCGGGTGGTTGCGCGAGTTCGTGATCCTCATGACGGCGCGGCAATGGGGCCAGAGCTACGAATGGAATGCGCACTATCCGCTCGCGATCGACGAGGGGTTCTCGCCCACGATGGCGCTCGCGATCGCGGAAGGCCGCCGTCCCGAGGGCATGGTCGAGGAAGAGGAAATCCTCTACGACTTCTTCATGGAGTTGCAGCGCAACCACAGCGTCAGCGACGTTACATACGAGCGGGCCGTGGAGCGGTTCGGCGAGCAGGGCGTCGTCGAAACCGTGAGCCTGATCGGCTACTACACGACGATCTCGATGCTGTTGAACACGGCGCGTACGCCGCTGCCGGCCGGTGCTGCGCCGGCGCTGCCTCCGTTCCCGTATTGATGCTGCGTGTCTTTGAGCAGCGACCCTAGCGCTTTAGCGCGAACACCCACACCACGCCGCCCTGCGGCACGATCGTCTCCGTGCCGCGGGCGCGGTCGATGCGCGCCGTCATTCCCTGCGCGTCCACGCCCCAGCCCGATTGCACGGCGATGTACTGCACGCCGTCGATCTCGAACGACGTCGGCACGCCCGTGATGCCGGAGTTCGTGCGGTGCTGCCACAAGATCCGTCCCGTCGCGGCGTCGAACGCGCGAAAGTAACGGTCGTGCGTGCCGCCGCTGAACACGAGGCCGCCGGCCGTCGTCATCACGGGGCCCCAGTTCGGCGACGCGAACTCCTGCGTCCAGACGCGCTCGCCGGTGGAGAGATTCCAGGCCTGTAGCTCGCCGACGTGGTCGGCGCCTTCGGCAACGAAGAAATCCAGCGTCTGCGCGCCCGTGAACTGCTGGCCGGGGCGGTACTCGACGTCTTCGCCGACCATGTGCTGGCAGAGATTGTCGTTGGCTGGGATGTACAGGTAGCCCGTGCCCGGGTTGTACGCGGCCGGCGGCCAATCCTTGCCTCCCCATATCGATGGGCAGAACGTGGCCGGCTTGTCGATACCGGGCTTGCGCGCCATGTCGTACTCGGGCCGGCCCGTGACGGGATCTAGCCCCGTGAACACGTTCTGCTGCACGTACGGCTTCGCGGCGATGAACGAGATGCCGTCCGCGCCGCGCTCGAGCATCCAGAGATAACCGTTGCGACCTACGTGCACGAGGCCCGGCACCGTCCGCCCGTTGCGCGGCAGGTCGATGAGCAACGGCGCCGCGACCTCGTCCCAGTCCCACGAGTCGTTCCAGTGATACTGGTGATAAGCCTTCAGCGCGCCCGTCTCGACGTCGAGCGCGATCACGGAGTTCGTGTAGAGGTTGTCGCCGGGCCGCGCGTCACCCGTCCAGGGGCCCGGGTTGCCGGTGCCCCAGTACGTGAGCCCGAGCTTCGGATCGAAGCTGCCCGTGAGCCACACGGGCGCGCCGCCCGTGCGCCACGAATCGCCGGGCCACGTGTCGTTGCCGGGCTCGCCGGGCGCCGGCACCGTGAAGGTTTTCCAGACTTGCTCGCCGCTCTCCGCGTCTAGCGCAACCACGAAGCCGCGAATCCCGCGCTCGCCGCCCGACACGCCGACCATGATGCGGCCGCGCGCGGCCAGCGGCGCGAGCGTCATGTAGTAGCCGTTGTTGTAGTTCTCGACGGCCTTGGTCCAGACGACTCTGCCCGTTCGCGCGTCGAGCGCGACGACGCGCGCGTCGGACGTGGCCGTGTACACCTTGTCGCCGTACAGCGCGACGCCGCGATTGGTGGGATGCCCCATGCGAATGTCGGGCGGCATCGGATGGCGATACCGCCAGAGCAGATCGCCCGTCTTGGCGTCGATGGCGATCACTTGATTGAACGGCGTGGTGATGAACATCACGCCGTCGTTCACGATCGGCGGCGCTTGATGGCCTTCGGCCGTGCCCGTCGACATCGTCCACACGGGCACGAGATCCGCCACGTTGCGCGTGTTGATGCGTTCGAGCGGGCTGTAGCTCCAGGAGTCGTACTGGCGCAGATACATGAGCCAGTTGCGGGCCTCGGGCGACTCGAGGCGCGCGTCGGTAACCGCGCTATAGCTGCGCGCGGTTTGCGCGCCTGCGCCGCACGCCACGAGCCATAGTCCCGCCGCGACCAAGCCGAGGCGAATAGGGCGAATCATGGAAGCTCCCCTTGTTACTGCGGTAACGGGCTGAACGGATCGAGGCCCGGCGGCTGAAAGCCGACACGCCCCTCGAACGGTGCCGCGACGACGAGCGCACCGTCGACGATCTTCAGCGGCAACGCCGCGAGCTGCCATGGCGCGGGGCCGCCGACGACGCGGGCGGCATCGCTCGGATCGAACTCCGATTCGTGGCAAGGGCACTTGAAGCGCAGCACGTCGGCGTACCAATCCGTCACGTCGCAGCCCGTGTGCGTGCACACGCCGGAATAAGCGACGATGCCGTCGGCCGCCCGCGCGCGGGTTTCGGCGGACAGCCGTTCGGGCGGCAAGCGCACCACGATGAGCTGATTCAGGCGCGTGCCGTCGCGAACGCGGCGCGAGCTCACGTGCATCGGATACGCGAGCAGCTGTTTTGCGCCGAGCGCCACGTCGACTGCGGCGATGACTTGCCCCGCCCGGTCGCCGTAGGCAAACACGAGCGCGTCGTCGGTTTGGGGCGGCGCTGCGGCATCGTCCGTTTCGTCGCCGCGCGCAACGACGGGCGCGCACAGCGCCACGCCGCAGCACGCCTTCAGCACGCGGCGGCGCTTGAGATTTCGATGCGCCACGGCTGTTTCACGCCGTTCCGGCATGCGCCCCCCTCACGTGCGATCGTGGAGAGCCATTGTGCGGCGCCGGCAGAGGCGAGCACAACGGGACAAACTAGCCGCCACCGATTATCGTGGCCGGACGGTCGCGCCAAAGGGGGGCGGATGGCCCACAAGCTGTTGACGTCGGTGGTCGGGAGCTACCCGCAACCCGATTGGCTCATCGACCGCGCGCTGCTCACGAAGATGATGGCGCCGCGCGTGCGCGTGCGCGAGGTGTGGCGCGTGCCGCCGGAACGGCTGGCGCAGGCACAGGACGAAGCCACGCTCGAGGCGATCCGCGATCAAGAGCGAGCCGGCGTCGATATCATCACCGACGGCGAGATTCGCCGCGAGAGCTACTCGAACGCGTTCGCCAACGCGCTCGACGGCGTCGATCGTGAGCGCATCGGCGAGATCGTCGGCCGCACGGGCGCCCGAATTCCCGTGCCGATCGTGTCGGGGCCCATCAAGCGCCGCGAGCCCGTGGCGGTTCGCGACGTCGAGTTCTTGCGTGCGAATACGGGCAAGACCATCAAGGTCACCGTGCCGGGGCCGTTCACGATGGCGCAGCAGGCCGTCGACGAGCATTACGGCGACGATGAAAGTGTGGCGCTCGCGTATGCGCAAGCCGTCAACGAAGAGGTGCACGATCTTTTCGCGGCCGGCGCCGACGTGGTGCAGCTCGACGAGCCGTGGCTGCAAGCGCGTGCGGACGCCGCGCGCCGCTATGGCGTGAAGGCCATCAATCGCGCGCTCGCAGGCGTGAGCGGCACGACGGTGCTGCACTTGTGCTTCGGCTATGCAGCGCTCGTGAAGGACAAGCCCGCGAGCGGCTATTCGTTCCTGGCCGAGCTCGAGGACGCAGCCGTGGACCAGATTTCCATCGAGGCCGCGCAGCCGAAGCTCGATCTCGACGTGCTGCGCGCGCTCAAGTCGAAAACCGTGCACGTCGGCGTGCTGGACTTGGGCGACCGCAACGTCGAGAGCGCACACCAAGTGGCAACCCGCATCCGCGCCGCGCTCGACGTGGTGCCTGCGGAGCGTTTGATCGTGACTCCGGATTGCGGCATGAAATATCTGCCGCGCGACGTCGCCTACGGCAAGCTCGCTGCGCTCGTGGCCGGCGCCGAGCTCGTGCGCGCCGAGCTCTGAGCCAAAGAAAAAGCCGGAACCGTCGCCGGTTCCGGCCCTTCCCTGTAGCACGTGCCTACATGCTTGGGATCCGAGCGGATCCCGCGCCATCCCCCCCGAAACTCGTCAAAAGAAGTTGTACTGGAACGTTACGCCATACTCCCGTGGCCGGCCGCGGTAATCGGCCACCGCTTGCCGCGGCGGTGCGCTCAAGCCACCGGCGCCGCCGGGTCCGCCTTGCGTCCAGAAGCCGCGGCCGAACGACTGCGCGTTGTTTGCGTACACCTCGTCGGTCAAGTTGTTGACGAACAGCGAGCCGGTCCACTTCGCGTCGTTCGGCGAGAACCGCACTGCGAAGTTCACGAGGTTGTAGCTCGGCACCTGATAGCGCGAGTCGATGAACGTGGCGGCGAATGCCGAGCAGCCGAAGATCGCGTTCTCTTCCGGAGTGAAGCCGCCGGGATGCGTTTGCATCGGCCCCGTCTTCGTGTAGTTCAGTGAGAACGTGTAGTTGCCGGACGGCGACGGCAAGTCGTAGCGGCCGGCCAGCGAATGCTCGCGATCCATCGGCGGCGGGAACAGGAATGGCCCGTTGTTCACGCAGGGGTTCGACATGTCGTAGTTCGCGCGTCCCGTGGCGCCCTCGATCGTGAACCGATCTGTGACCGCGAACATCGCCTCGATCTCCGAGCCCCACAGATCCACGTCACCCTGATTCACGAGATCGATGCGGAAGCCCGTCGGTGTCGACGCGTCGGCAACGGCCGAGGCGCCTTGCCGATCCGTGAACTCCATTTCGTAATACGTGGCGTTGAAGCGCAGCCGGCCGTCGAGCCACTCCGTGCGGAAACCGATCTCGTCGTTGAGAAGCGTTTCGGGTGGAATCGACGCGAGCTGGGGCCGGCGGTGGAACGTCGTGCACACTGGGCCGGCGTTGTTGCAAACCGGGCCTGGCACGTTGAAGCTGCCTGAGCGGAAAGCCCTCGACGAAGTGACGTAAAGCATGACGTCGTCGGTGATCTGAAAATCCACGGTGGCGCGATAGTCGGTGGCTTCCCACTCGTCGCTGGCGCTCACGATCGTCGAGCCGCCGACTTCCGGAATGAAGTTGTCGGAGGCGAACAGCTCGTTGGTAAGGTCTTTCTCGTCGTGCGATTCGCGTACGCCGAGCGTGAGGTTCAGGCGGTCGGTGAAATGGATCGTCGCGTTCGCGAATAAGCCGTACGCCGTAGCTTCCTGGTCCGTGCTGCTGTCCCCCGTGCGCCGTACCCTGCGGACGCCGCTCGCGCACGGCACGCCGAGCGAGTCGTTGCAGCCCCAGGTGTTCGGCGGGTTGCCGGGCGTGCCGCCCGTGGCCACGTTGAAGTTGCTCGAGCTGAACGCATTGAGCAGCGACTCGCGCGGGCTACCGGACTCCTCGTTGAAATAGTTGAAGCCCGCGATGAGATCCACTTTGCCGTCCGCGAGTGCAAAGTTGAACTGGAATTCCTGGTAGAACACGTCGGACTCGACGGCCGACGGACGGAACTCCATGCCGAGAAGCTGCCAATCGCTGACGCCGCTGCTCGAAAACTCCGATAGGCCCGTGGTCGAAATGATCGTGAGGCGATCCGAGATGCGCCAGTCGACGTTCGCGTCGACTTGCGTGTATTTCGCGTTGTTCCACTGCCGGCAGAGCTCGTCCCAATCGGGGTCCGCGTCGTCGACGAAGCACCAGTCCGGCATCGCGAAGTCGTCCGCCGTCAAGCGAGGGTCGTTCTGCCGCAGCCGCTCCTGGCCCGCGGCCTCGAGGAAGTCGGACGCCCAGTCCGCATAGTTGCCTTGGAGACAGTAAAACGGATTCGTGGGATCGAGCGGGCAAACCGGGTCCATGTTGAAGAACGTCATGTCGGTGGGGCTGCCGTCGGACTTGGAGTCCGAGTGCATGGCGCCGAATCGCACCGCCACGTCGTCGGTCGCATCCCAGCCAAGCTGCACCCGCACGATCGTGTCTTCGTTCCCGCCGAGCTCTTGCGGGCCGCGGCGCAAGTAGCCGTCCTCGTTGAAGGTTGCCCCTTGCGCGCGCAGAAACACCGACTCGCTGAGCGGCACGTTGATCATGCCTTGCAGATCTTGATGATCGAAGTTGCCGGCCGTGAGCCGCAGGTAACCGTCGCGCTCGGCGTCGGGTTGGCGCGAGAACACGCGGATGGCGCCGCCCGTGCTGTTGCGGCCGAACAAGGTGCCTTGCGGGCCGCGCAAAATTTCGATGCGCTCGACGTCGACCATGCGCATGACGGGGCCCGTCGTGCGCGGCATGAACACGTTGTCGAGGTAGAAGCCGACGCTGCGCTCGCCGGTGGCACCGCCGCCGCCGCTGATGCCGCGGATTTGGAAATTCGGGGAGGTGTTGCCGGTGCCGCGCGAGCCCTTGATGTCGAGGTTCGGCGCGATCGAGGCGAGCTCGAACATGTCGTCGACGCCGCGCAGCTCGAGCGCTTCGCCGCCGAAGCTCATGACCGAGATCGGGGTGTCTTGCAGATTCAGCTCGCGCCGCTCGGCAGTGACGATGATCTCCTCTAGTTGTTGGGCCCTGACCGCCGTTGCGGTGCCGAGCGCTGTGCCGACTGCTGCAGCCACTGCCGCGACACGATAAACGGGAAGCTTGGAAGCAACTCGCATGGATCCCCCTCGTTGTGTTTCTCGGTCCGCAAGACAGCCGCCGCTCACAGTCGTTGGCATAACGCTACGCCCACTTCGAGCCGCGCGCGACAGTGTGTACCGAAGCGAGCGCGGGAGTCCAAGGCCAACCGGTTCGGCTCCGGTCCATGCGCCGCGCGGCCTCAGCCCGGCGCGGCGCCCTGTGTGTTGACGTACACGGCATACAGCGACTGGCTCGCGGCCATGAACAGCCGGTTGCGCTTCGGGCCGCCGAAGGCCACGTTGGCGCAGGCCTCGGGCAGCCGGATGCGGCCCAGCAGGGCACCCGCCGAGCTCCAGACGGTGACACCGCTATAGCCCACGCTGCGCCCCGCGTTGCTCGAGCACCACACGTTGCCGTGGACGTCCACGCGGATGCCGTCCGTTCGGCAGCTGACGCCGTCGATCGTAGTGTCCAAAAACTGCTTCACGCCCGACACGCGGCCGCCGTCTGCAACATCGCCGACGTGCAGGTTGCCGCCGCTCACGATGTAGACCTGGCGATAGTCGGTGGAGAAGGCGACGCCATTCGGTGGGCCGGGCAGCTCGTCCGCGCCCACGGCGATCGCGACGCGGCCGTCCGGCGCCACGCGATAGACATTCGTCGGCAGCTCGCGCTGTGCGTCGCCGACGCCGGCTGCTTGCCCCACGCGCTGGCGCAACACGCCTTGTGCATTGCTCGGCCCGCCGGGAGCGTCGGGCACGCCTTCGTAGAGCTGGCCGCCGTACGGCGGATCGGTGAACCAATAGCTGCCGTCGGGATGCGGCACCACGTCGTTCGGCGAGTTCAGCGGCTTGCCGTCGTACGCAGTGGCGAGCACGCTCACCGTGCCGTCGTGCTCGTAGCGAACGACGCGGCGCAGTAAGTGCTCGCACGACACCAGCCGCCCTTGAAAGTCGAACGTGTTGCCGTTGCTGTTGTTCGACGGCGCGCGAAACACGGTGACGCGGCCGTCGTCTTCGAGCCAGCGAAGCTGCCGGTCGTTCGGAATATCGCTCCAAACCAGAAACCGCCCCTGGCTCGACCACGCCGGCCCTTCGCTCCACAGAGCGCCCGTCCACAACCGCTGAATCGGTGTGTTGCCGATGCGCAGCCCGTTGAACGACGGGTCCACGGTGACGAGATCGGGATCGGGATAGGTGACGGGTGCAGCGCCGGGGCTGAAGTCGCGCGGCGGCGTCGAGACGGTGGAGGGCGGTTCGGCGGCTTGACCTGCCAGCCAGCCGGGCGCAAGCACGGCCGCGCCCGCAGCACTCATGCCCTTGATCACGCGGCGCCGCGACGATCGCTCGCTGCGGGCCAGTCCCTTATTGCTGTCGTTCACGGCTCCGGCTCCCTCACCTCGGAGAGGCCAGTGTAGAGTAGCCGTGAACGCCAGAGTCAGGGGGGAATTCCGTGCCGAGCTTGCCGCGCGCCGTACTGCCGTCGTTTGTTGCCCTCGTGCTCTGCTCTTGCTCGCCGTCGCCGTCGCCGGAGAGCGGCAGTGGCGAAGCGCCCGCCGCGCCGCCGCCGCCTGCCGCAGCCGCGCCGGCCGCGGATGCCGGGGGGCAAGATCTCGAGTGGGCTTTTTATGGCGGCAATCTGGCCTCACAGCGCTACTCGCCTCTCGAGCAGATCGATGCAAGCAACGCCGCCTCGCTGAAAATCGCTTGGCGCTTCAACACCGGCAATTATGGCCCGCGGCCGGAGGCTCGCAACGAGACCACGCCGCTGATGATCGACGGCGTGCTGTACACGCAGGCCGGCACCACGCGCAACGTCGTTGCGCTCGATCCAAAGACGGGCGAGCTCTTGTGGGTATGGCGGCCGAACGACGGCGCGCAGCGCTTCGCGCGGGCGCCGCGCAAGACCTCGGGCCGCGGCCCGGCGTATTGGGCCGACGGGGCCGGCAATCGCCGGCTGCTCACGGTGACGCCCGGGTTTTATCTGGTCGCGCTCGATCCCGACACGGGGCGCCCCGTGCCCGGCTTCGGCGAGAACGGCGTCGTAGATCTCATGGTCGGTGTGCGCGGCGAGGTCAACGACAAGTCGAGCATCGGCAACAGCTCGCCGCCCACGATCGTCGGCGACGTCGTCGTGGTGGGCCCCGCGCACGAAGTGGGCATGCGGCCGCCGTCGAAAGCAAACCTCAAAGGCGACGTGCGCGGCTACGACGTGCGCACCGGCAAGCATCTGTGGACGTTCCATACCATTCCCGAGCAGGGCGAGCCGGGCTACGAGACCTGGCTCAACGGCTCGGCGGAATACACCGGCAACGCCGGCGTGTGGGCGCCCATGACGGCCGATGCCGAGCTCGGCTACGTGTATCTGCCCACGGAGGCGCCGATCGCCGATACCTGGGGCGGCGAGCGGCACGGCAACAACCTCTATAGCTCGAGCCTCGTGGCGCTCGATGCGCGCACCGGCGAGCGCGTCTGGCACTACCAGCTCATTCACCACGACATCTGGGACTGGGACAATCCAACGGCGCCGATCTTGATGGATCTCGTCGTCGACGGCCGGCCGATCAAGGCCGTGGCGCAGCTCACGAAGCAGGCCTTTGTCTACACGTTCGATCGCGTGACGGGCGAGCCCGTGTGGCCGATCGAGGAGCGGCCCGTGCCGCAGACCGACGTGCCCGGCGAGTGGACGTCGCCCACCCAGCCGTTCCCGACGAAGCCGCCGGCGTACGATCGGCAAGGTGTCTCGATCGACGACCTCATCGACTTCACGCCGGAGCTGCGCGCCGAAGCCATCGAAGGCGTGAAGGTCTTTCGCTTGGGGCCGATCTTCACGCCGCCGTCTTTGGCCAACGCAGCGGACGGCACGAGCGGCACGCTGATGCTGCCGAATGCGGTGGGCGGCGCGAACTGGGAGGGCGGCGCGTTCGATCCCGAGACGAACGTGCTCTACGTGGGCTCGTTCACGAATCCGTTCGTGGCCGTGCTCGAGCCGCCGCCGACGCCGTCCGACATCTCGTTCATCAACGGCGGCGGCGCGCAGCTCCCGTGGCTGCAAGGGCTGCCGCTGATCAAGCCGCCGTGGGGCCGCATCACGGCCATCGACATGAACAAGGGCGAGCACCTCTGGCAAATTCCGAACGGGCCCACGCCGAAGGAGATCGCCGAGCACCCCGCGCTGCAAGGCCTAGACATTCCGCCGACGGGGCGCGCGACGCGGCCCGTCACGCTGGTGACGAAGTCGCTGCTGTTCACGGCCGAAGGCTGGGGCGGCGCTCCTAAGCTGCGCGCGCACGACAAAGCCAACGGCAACGTGCTCGCCGAGATCGATTTGCCGG
>CAMPKU010000034.1 GCA_946887385.1 uncultured Gammaproteobacteria bacterium | reverse complement strand
CGATGCCGACGGGCTTGTCGTTCTCGTAGCGGAACGTGCACTGGCTCTTCGCGTCGGGGCGCAGCCACGGCAGCTTGCCGTTCTTGCGCACTTCGGCCTGCTTCTCCACCAGCCGGTGCGAGTAGATGATCGGCGCCGGCATGTAGCTGTCGGTCTCCACCGTTGCATAGCCGAACATGAGGCCCTGGTCACCGGCGCCCTGCTCTTCCGGGCTCTTACGGTCGACGCCCTGAGCGATGTCCTGCGACTGCTTGCCGAGCGCGTTCAACACGGCGCAGGTGTTGCCGTCGAAACCCTTGTCGGAGTGGTCGTAGCCGATGTCGAGCACGACTTGGCGCACGATGTGCTCAACCTCGATCACGGCGTTCGTCGTGATCTCGCCGGCAACGATGACCATACCGGTCTTCGTCATCGTCTCGCAGGCCACGCGGCTGCGCGGCTCTTGCGCCAGGATCGCGTCCAAGATCGCGTCCGAGACTTGATCCGCCATTTTGTCCGGATGACCTTCGCCCACGGACTCCGACGTGAACAGATACGACTTGCTCATGGTTACCTACCTACTTTTCGGTCTATCAAAGAATGTTTCAGTTGACGTCTTCAACGCGGAAACCAGTCGCCTGGTTGTTCAAGACGAACCGCCCAGAGATCACAGCGTTGGCCCAGCGCGCGGTCTTGACGACCCCGCCGAAGGCGAAGAAGTGAACTTTCTTGAACCGCGATTGCGGATTCGCGCCCTTGTAGCGCGCCAGCGCCGTGACCATTTCGTCCGGCGCCTGCGTGCTCAGGAGATTGGCCATCGCGCTCGTGCGCGACGTCAGCATACGCATGGAGGCACCCACGCCGCAAAGCATGGCGAACTTGGCGAGCTGACGTAGCGAAGCGGGCCCCGGCAGGCCCACGTGGATGGGCAAATGAATGCCCTTCGCCGACGTGGCCGCCTCCCAGTCGATGAACGGCTGCGGATCGAAGCCGAACTGCGTAGCGAAATACAGATTGAAGCCGGCCGTCTTCGCAAATTCCGCCTTACCGTTCAACGCCTGCTCAACGCGCTCCTCGCCGATGGCCTTGCTGCCCTCGGGATGCCCTGCGACGCCGACGTTGCGAAAGCCGTACTGCTTGAAGAGACCGGTCTGCAAGACCTGGAGACTGCTGTCGTAGGCGGGCTTCTCCGCCGTGATGTCCCCGGCCACGCATAGCGCATTGTGAATGCCGAGCTCCTGACAGCGCGCGAGCGCCCGCTCGAGCTGCTCGCGGCTCTCGAGCTTGCGGGCGATGACGTGCGGAGTGGCCGTGAGCCCAAGCTGCTGCACGCGTCCGGCGAGCTCTACGATGTCGTCGATGGGCACGCCGGGCGGATGCGCCACGTACACGGTCGTTCCGTCGCGGAGCTCTGCGCGAATCGCATCGAGCTTCGCCGCGTCGTGCGGCGTGATCTCGATGGAATAGTCGCGCAAGAACGCCGCGATGTGTGCCTTGGTCTCGTCGGAAGTCATGTTGCTCTCGCTACGCGATGCTCACTGCTTGCGCGACACGACGAAGCTCTCGTCGTTGAACCACAGTCCCTTGTGCTTCTTCAGAATTTTGGCGGTGCCCTGAAGATACTGCTCGCCCTCGCGCATCGCGCTCTCGATGCGCTCGTCTTCGATTTGCGCCACGTAGCTCGCCGCGTTCCAGGCCGCGAACAGCGTGGATGTGCCGATGCTCTGCTGCACTTCGCTCGGCAGCGTGTGCATCTCGTAGCGGAAGATGGATTTTGCGTCGGAACCCGAGATGAAGTTGAACTCCCGTGCTTCGCGGCCGAGCTCGTCGCGCAGCACCTTGATGAGCTCGTGCCGGTTCACCTTGAAAGGCTCCTCGTCGGGCCACACCTCGTTCACCAGCTCGAGCGCCGGATCGTTACCGCACGATTGCACGGCGAGCAGCCGGCCGGCGGGTCCCAAGCTGCGCACGAGCGGCGCGAGAACCTTCTTCACCTTGAATTCCGCGCTCATGCGCGCGCGCCACGGCTGCGAGGCGAGCACGAGATCGTAATTGCCGGCCACCTGGCCGGGCCTGGGGATCACGTTGTCGAGCAGGAACGAGTGATCCTTGCGGTAAATGACGAGCACGGACGGGCGCACGTACATCGGATTGCCGGTCTTCTCGCTCGCCTTCACTTGCCAGCCGTCGACGAGAAACCGATCGAGGGAGCGCATTTGCTCGCCGTACTCGTAGGCGGAGTCCCCTTCGAGTGCCACCTCGCGCCAATTCAGCGCGGCGGCTTGCACGACATCGCGCGGCCGCAGCCATGGAGCTTCCGCGTAATACAAATTGGTGATGACGATGACGCTGGCGGGATGCTCGATGAACCGATCCGGCAGCTTCTCGAGCGACAGGCGGACGTCTTCGAGACTGATCTCCTTGCCGACGATGAAGAACGGCATGATCGGGTAGCGGCGGTGCATCGCACGCATGATGTGCGACAGCACGGTTGCGTCGCCCATGCCGGCGTCGAATAGGCGCAGCGCGGGCGGGTGCGGCTTCAGTAGCGCGAGCTCACGCGAGGCGCGCTCGGCCACCTTCCACTTCTCGTTGGTGGTGTTGACGAACGCGAGATACTTCTGCCGGTTATCGTAAAAGCGAAACGGCCGATCGTTGCCGTCGGCCGTCGCGGGAGTCTTGGCTTTGCGTTTGGAGTTACCGCTCATCGTCATGCCCTTGTTGTTGCTCTCGAGACCTGCGGCACCGTTCAACTTTTCGGCCTGCGGCTGACCCTCGATGAACCCGCGGATCTTGGCCGCCGTTTCGAGCGTCACGTCCTTGCCGTTACGCAGCCGGACGCACAACTTGCCGTCATTTACGGCCTGCCGCCCGAACGTCGACTCGGCGATGCCGGTGCGCCGACAAAACGCTTCGATCTCTCCTAGCAGAGAATCCGCCGAGCTCTGAACCACGTTTGATTGCCCCGCGTGAACGGCAGCGTTGTTGTACTTTTCGAGCGGCCGTAACCATACCCCTCCTGCAAAACCATTGCAAATTTTCCTGCCCATCTTTCAAGCTGCATCTGCCTGTGGGCAGTATCCCACGACGTACCCTGCCCCTCGGTAGGCGCGCAGGCAAAAACGTCGCCTACACGACCGAGCGGTTCGGCCGCCGTCGTTGCGCTGCGAACGCGCCGATGAAACTCAAGATTAGGTTCACGCGAAGTGGCTTTTTCGCAGCTGCCATTCCCTTGCTGGCAAGGTGTTGCGGCGGCTACCATGATTCGCACTTCGATTGCGCACGCAGAAAACGCGCGCGCGGGAAACGGGCACACGCTATGCGAACACTTCGCCGACACCGACTCGCACTGGCGAGCTTCGTCGCCGGGATGGTGAGCTGCGGCGCCGCCACCGCTCAGATGGATTTCACGGGCGAATGGCCCGTGGTTCAAGCGCAAGACAACATCGACAACCCGCATCTCGGCGAGTACGTGGGCCTGCCGCTGTCGCAAGAAGCGATTCGCCGCGCCGAGATCTGGGATGCGTCCATTCAATCGCTCCCCGAGTGGCAGTGCCGCCCGCACTCGGCCGCGTACATCAAGCGCGGCCCCTCGAACCTTCGCATCTGGAAAGAGGTGGACCCCGCTTCGCGGCAGATCATTGCGTTCCAGACGGAATGGCTGCGCTCGACCAACACTCCAATCTACATGGACGGCCGGCCGCATCCGCCGGAATACGCGGCCCATACCTGGGGCGGATTCTCCACGGGCACGTGGGAAGGCGACCGCCTGCGCGTGACGACCACGCACATGAAGGAAGACTATTACCGCCGCAACGGCGTGCCGCAGAGCGACAAGGCAACGCTCACGGAATATCTGATGCGGCGCCGCTTCGACAACCAGGATTATTTGACGTGGGTGATCGTGGCCTACGATCCCGTGTACCTCACGGAGCCGTTGATCCGCAGCACCGAGTATCGGCTCAATCTCGCGCAGCAAGTGCCGCCCTACCCCTGCACCATCGTGACGGAGGTGGTGCGTCCCGAGGGTTACGTGCCCAACTGGCTGCCCGGCCAGAACGATCAGATCTATAGCTTCTCGGACTATTACGGCCTGCCGCGCGAGCTTTACTTCGACGGCGCGGAAACGATGTACCCGGACTATCGGGAGAAGCTCGAGCGCGTTGGGCGCACGAGCGCGCGGCAAGCGCCGGGGCGGGACTGACAATGCGCCGTTGCGTCTTGAATGCGTCGATACGCCGTACGGTCTGCGCGCTCGCTGTAGCCGCCTGCGCCATTGCCATCGCCAGCGGCGCGGCACCGGCGCACGCGCAGCAGCGCGCGCAGCGCGGCGGCGAGAGCGCCGGCGAGCTGAACTGGTGGCCCGTGCGGGAGAACATTTGGATGCTGGTGGGCGCCGGCACGAACATCGCAGCGTCCGTCGGGCCCGACGGTGTGATGCTCGTGAATGCCGGCACGGCTCAAGCCAGCGAGCGCGTGATCACCGCGATCGAGGAACTGCAGCAACAGCTCAACGCGTTCGGGTTTCTCGACGTGCTGCAGCCGCAACGCGGCGGCGCCGAAACGCGCTCGCGATTCCCCGTGAACACGCATGCGCCGCCGAAGCCCGTGCGCTACATCGTCAACACGAGCTCTCTGCCGCACAGCATCGGCGGCAACGAGACAATCGCCGCCAGCGGCATCACGTACACGGGCGGCAACGTCGCCGGCACGATCGCGGATTCGTCGGAAGGCGCCGCCGTGATCGCGCACGAGAACGTGCTGAACCGCATGGTGGCGCTCGACATGCCGTTCGCCGCGCTGCCCACGGAAACGTTTTTCACGGCCGAGTACAAGCTGAGCACGTTCTTCAACGAGGAAGGCGTGCAGATCGTGCACGTGCCGAATGCGGCCACCGACGGCGACAGCTTCGTGTACTTTCGCGGCTCGGACGTCATCGCCGCCGGCGATCTCGTCAACCTGGATTCGTTCCCCATCATCGACGTGGATTCGGGCGGCAGCATCAACGGCGTGCTCGCAGGGTTGAATGCGATCTTGAAGCTCGCCATCCCTGAGTTCCGTACCGAAGGCGGCACGATGGTGATTCCAGGACACGGCCGGCTCGGGGACTCGGCCGACGTGGGCTACTATCGCGACATGCTCACGATCATCCGCGATCAGGTGCAAGCGCTGATCGACGAAGGCTTGACGCTCGGCCAAGTCATCGAGCGCCGCCCCACCTTCGGCTATGAGGCGCGTTTCGGTAAGGAAACCGGGCCTTGGACGACCGAGATGTTCATCGAGGCCGTCTATCGCAGCTTGAAGGAAAACTCTTGAGCTACTTTTCAGAGGTGAAATCGTGAAAAACAAATTACTCATGCTCGCTGCCGCCGGCGCGATGCTGTTCGGGTTATCGGCCTACGCGCATCACTCGTTCACCGCCACGTACGACGAAAGCAAGACGGTCCAAATCGAAGGCACGCTCGTGCAGTTCATGTTCCGCAACCCGCACGCCTGGGTGCACGTGATGGCGCCCGACGAGAACGGCGAGATGCAGCGCTGGGGTGTGGAATGGGGCGGCGCCGGCGCGCTCACGGGGCAAGGCGTTACGCGCGACTCGTTGAAACCCGGCGACAAGGTGGTCATCACGGGTAACCCGGGGCGCAACCCCGTGGATCACCGCGTGCGCATGCGCAGCTTGCTGCGGCCGTCGGACGGCTTCGGCTGGGGCTTCCAGGGCGAGACCTTCGATTGATGAGACCGCTCGCCGCCCTGGCCTTGAGTGTTGCGCTCGTCGCAGCGGCCGACGCGCAGCCGCGCCGCGGCGCGGCGCAGACGGCGCCCTCCACGGGGCGCGCCGCCGCACCGATCGACATTACGGGCCACTGGGTCTCGCTGATCACCGACGACTGGGTGTATCGAATGATCACGCCCGCGAAGGGCGACGTTTCGTACATCCCCTTGAACGCCGAAGGGCGTCGCGTCGCCGAGGCGTGGGATCCCGCGCGCGACGAGGCAGCAGGCGAGCAGTGCAAAGGCTACTCCGCGCCCGCGATCATGCGGCTGCCGAGCCGCGTCGAGATCAGCTGGGCTAACGACGACACGCTGCAGCTCGATATCGACACCGGCATGCAAACGCGCTTGTTTCACTTCAACCAACCCGAGGCGCAAGGCGCGCGCAGCTGGCAAGGGTGGTCGTCCGCCTCGTGGCAGCTCTCCGGCACCACCGAGCAGTTTTATCCCGGGCCCACGTCGCTCGGCCAGATCCAACGCGCCGGCAGCCTGAAGGTGGACACCACGAATCTGCGCGCCGGCTACTTGCGCAAGAACGGCGTGCCCTTCAGCGAGAATGCGTTCATGACGGAGTACTACAATTTGATCGTCGAGGACGACGGCAATCAGTACCTCGTCATTCAAACCTTCGTGGCCGATCCGCGCTATCTCACGGGCCATTTCGTGCGCACGCTTCAATTCAAGCGCGAGCCCAACGGCAGCCAGCGCAAACCCGTGCCCTGCTCGGCCACCTAGGCCGGCAAGTCCAAACCTACGTCGATGCCATCCCTGTTGCTACGCGTTCGCACGCTCGCGGCGGCTGTGCTCATCGCCGCGGCGCTGGGTGCGGCGCCGCTCGTGGCGCAACCAGCCGAGCCCGCTCCGCGGAGCTTCCGCGTCGTGCGGCTCCATCCGAGTCTCGACGAGGTCGTTTCCGCCGACGCCGAGCTCGAGCTCCTCGGCGACCGCTTCGGGCTCACGGAGGGCCCCGTGTGGGTGCCCGACGGGGGCGACGGATTCTTGCTGTTCAGCGATTTGATCTCGAACGTCATCTATCGATGGGCACCCGGCGAGCCCCTTGCCGTCCATCTCGACCGCGCCGGCTACAGCGGCAACGACTTGAGTAAGGCCGGGTTCCAGACGCGCCGCGGCCGCATGGCCGTGCTGCTGATCGGGCCCAATGGGCTATCGCTCGATGCCGAGGGCCGATTGCTCTATCTTGCCGCCAATGACCGCGCGGTCATGCGGCTCGAGCGCGACGGCACGCGAACCGTCATCGCGGATCGGTATGACGGCCGGCGTTTCAACGGCCCCAACGATCTGGCCGTGCATTCCAACGGCTCCATCTATCTCACCGACAGCGTTTGGGGCATTCGCGACGGGCTCGCGAACGCGGATGCGCAGCTCGACTTCAGCGGCGTGTTTCTGATTCGCGGCGGCGAAGTGACGCTGCTGTACAGCAACGCCGACAACCGGGCCGGCTGGCCGAACGGCATCGCACTGTCGCCCGACGAGCGGTATCTGTACATGAATACCGGAGTGCAGAACGTGCTGCGCTACGAGCTCGCTCCCGACGGCACGTTGCGCAACCGCACGGTATTCATCGCCGGCGAAGGCAGCGACGGCATGAAGGTGGACGTGCTCGGCAATCTCTACACCACGAACGGCGCAGGCGCCGGCGAGGTGCGCATCACTTCGCCGGACGGCATGCGGCTCGGCACTCTAGAGCTGCCGGTGCCGGCAGGCGAGCCGCGGGCACAGGTTTGTGCCACGAACGTCGCGTTCGGCGACCGCGACAGCCGCACGCTGTACATCACAGCCTGCGAGCACGTGTACCGTATTCGAATGAACGTGGCCGGCGTGCATCCGGCCGCTGCGAGGCAATGAGCGATGTCGGCCGAGAGAAGGTCCACTCCCAGAAGCAAACAAGTCGCGGTGCGCGGCGCCGCATTGATCCGCAATCCGGCTCTGAACAAGGGCACCGGCTTTCCGCTCGACGAACGGCAGGCGTTCGGCCTTGAAGGACTGCTTCCGGTTCGGGCAAAGAACCAGACGCAGCAGGCCGAGCGCATCTATCGGCAGCTGCGCAACGCACCCGACGACTTGCAGAAGTACGTGATGCTGAACGCGCTCTTGAATCGAAACGTACACCTTTACTACCGCGTGCTCGCCGATCACCTGGAAGAGCTCATGCCGATCGTCTACACGCCCACCGTGGGGGCGGCGGTGCAGCGCTTCAGCCAAGTCTTCCAGGGCGGCGGCGGCATTTGGATCACGCCCGACATGAAGGGGCGCATGGAGGGCGTGTTGCGCGCGATCGTCGGCGAGCGTGAGATTCGGCTGATCGTGGCCACGGACAACGAGTCGATTCTCGGCATCGGCGACCAAGGCGCGGGCGGCATGGCGATCTCGCAGGGCAAGCTGGCGCTCTACGTTGCTGCAGCAGGCATCGATCCCGCAAAAGCCATCCCCGTGAGCCTCGACTTCGGCACCGACAACGACGAGCTGCTCGCCGACGACCAGTATCTCGGCTGGCCGTCGCGGCGCATCCGCGGCGCCGAGTACCTCACCCTCGTCGACGAGTTCGTGGCGGCCGTGCAAGCGGTGCTGCCTCGCGCACTCATCCAGTGGGAGGATTTCCGCAAAGACAACGCGCTCACGATTCTCGATCGTTACTCGAATGTGTTGCCGTCGTTCAACGACGACATTCAAGGCACCGGCGCTGTCGTCATGGCCGGCTTGAACAGCGCGCTCGCAATCAAAGGCGAGCGCCTGGCCACGCAGCGCGTAGTCATTTTCGGCGCAGGCGCAGCCGGCCTCGGCGTGGCACGGCAGATCAAAGCGCAGCTCGCCGACGAAGGTGTGCCGCCGGAACGGCACGACGAAGCGATCGCCGTGCTCGACCGCGGCGGGCTGTTGGTGGACGACGGCCGGCCAATGGATGCTTACAAGCGCTCGCTCGCCTGGCGCAAGGAGCGCGCGGCCGCTTTCGGTTTCGACGCGCCCACCGAGCGAGGGCTGCTAGAGGTCGTGCGCAAGTACCGTCCGACCGTGCTCATCGGTCTGTCCGGCGTGGCCCGCGCGTTCAACGAGCCGATCGTTCGTGAGATGGCCGCACACGTCGAACGCCCGGTGATCCTTCCCTCTTCGAACCCCGTGTCGATCTCGGAGGCCACTCCGGCCGATCTTTACGCCTGGACCGATTGTCGCTGCCTCGTGGCTACCGGCAGCCCGTTTCCGAACGTCGAATGCGGCGGGCGCACCTACCGGGTGGGCCAAGGGAACAACGTGTTCATTTTCCCGGGCCTCGGGCTCGCGGCCATCGCGGCCAACGCGCGCCGCATCACCGATTCGATGACGAAAACCGCGTCCCAGGCGCTGGCCGCGCAGGTAACGGACGAAGAACGCGCCGCCGGCTTGCTGTTCCCGTCCGTGTCGCGCTTGCGCGCCGTGTCGTTCGAGATTGCCGTGGCCGTCGCGCATCAGGCCATTCAGGACGGCGTGGCCGACGTGGCGCACGACGATGTCGAGCGCCTCGTGCGCGAAGCGCGCTGGTCGCACGAGTATCCCGATTACGTGCCTGCGTAGCGAGGCGCGCGTCCCGCAGGCCGATTGCAACGCTGACCGGCACCGCGAAACTGGGCTAACCTCACGCCGCATGCGCGTGCTGCTGCTCACCCCGCCGATGACCCAGCTGAATACGCCGTACCCCGCGACGGCGTATCTGACGGGTTTCTTGCAGGCGCACGGCGCGGACCTCGGCCTTCAAGTGAGTCAAGCCGACGCCTCGCTCGCCCTGTTCTTGCGCCTGTTTTCCGCCGCGCGCCTCGAGCAGATGGCAGAGGTGCTGCGCCGCCGAGCGCGCGGCTCGCCGCGCCGGGCCGCGCCGTCGATGCCGCCGTCGATCGCGCACTTTCTCACGCACGCGCCGCGCTACGCGGCTACCGTCGAGCCCGCGATCCGCTTTCTGCAGGGCCGCGACCCAAGCCTGGCGCTGCGCATCGTGGGGCGCGCGTTTTTGCCCGAAGGGCCGCGCTTCGCACACCTTGCCGCCGCTACACCGGAAAGCGACCCCTTGGCGGCGGCGTTCGGCACTCTGGGAAGCTCGGACCAGGCGCGCTATCTCGCCAGCTTGTACGTCGACGATCTGGCGGACGTTTGGCGCGACGGCATCGATCCGAAGTTCGAGCTCGCGCGCTACGGCGAGCGTCTCGCGGCCAGCGCGGCTTCGTTCGACCCGCTCGAAGCGGCGCTGAACGACGAGGCCACACTCGTCGACGCAGCGCTCGACGAAATTACGCGCGAGCTCGTCGCGTTGCATCGTCCCGACGTCGTCGGCATGTCCGTACCGTTCCCCGGCAATGTGTATGGCGCATTTCGCATGGCGCGCGTGCTACGCGCCGAGGCACCTGCTGCCACCCTCGTGCTTGGCGGCGGCTGGGTGAACACCGAGCTGCGCGCGCTGCGCGAGCCGCGCGTGTTCGATTACTTTCATTATGTGACGCTCGACGACGGCGAGCGGCCGCTCTTGAACTTGCTCGCCCGGCTGCACGGGCGGCCCGCGCCGCTCGTGCGCACGTACGTGCGCAGCAGCGGCTCCGTGGCTCTCGAAACGGATCCAACGCAGCGCGATTTTGCGGCTCGCGACACGGGCATCCCGAGTTACCGCGGGCTGCCGCTGCGCGACTACATCTCGGTGCTCGAGATGCTGAACCCTATGCATCGCCTCTGGTCCGACGGCCGCTGGAACAAGATCACGCTGGCGCACGGCTGCTATTGGAAGAAGTGCAGCTTCTGCGACTTGTCGCTCGATTACATCGGCCGCTACGACCGCCCGTCGACCGATGTGGTGCTCGAGCGCATTCGCGCGCTCATCGCCGAAACAGGCGAGACAGGCTTTCACTTGGTGGACGAAGCCGCGCCGCCCGCCGGCATGCGCGCGCTCGCGAAACGCCTGCTCGACGAGCAGCTCAGCATCACGTGGTGGGGCAACATCCGCTTCGAGAAGACTTTCACGCCCGAGCTGTGCGAGCTGCTCGCGCAAGCGGGCTGCGTGGCCGTGAGCGGCGGCCTCGAGGTAGCATCGGACCGGCTGCTTGCGCTGATGAAAAAAGGCGTGACGGTGGCGCAAGTTGCGCGCGTCACGCGCGCGTTCACCGACGCCGGCATCATGGTGCACGCGTATCTCATGTACGGCTTCCCGACCGAGACGGTGCAAGAAACCGTCGATGCGCTCGAACGTGTACGGCAACTGTTTGCGGCAGGCTGCATTCAATCGGCGTATTGGCATCGGTTCAGCGTAACGGCGCATTCGCCGATCGGCCTGAATCCCGAGCCGTACGGCATCACGCTGAAGCCGCCGGCGCAGATCGCATTCGCGCACAACGACGTCGCGTTCGAAGATCCGGTCGGCGCCGACCACGACGCTCTCGGCGCCGGCTTACGCACGGCCCTTTACAACTACATGCACGGCGCGGGGCTCGACTTGGACGTGCGCACGTGGTTCGAATCGCCGGGCATCGAACGCCGAGGCCGCGGCCGCCGCGAGCGACGCCGCTCTTCGGCCGTGCCGAAAACCACGGTGGCGCCGGATCTCATCGCCCGGTCCTTAGAACGTTGAGGCCCATGCTGATCGCGCTCAACAAGCCGTTCGGCGTGATCTGCAAGTTCCGTCCGGAGCCCGGCCGACGCACGCTCGCGGATTACATCGGCGTCCCGAACGTCTATCCGGCCGGCCGCTTGGATACCGACAGCGAGGGCTTGCTGCTGCTCACCGACGACGGTGCGCTGCAAGCGCGCATCGCCAATCCGCGCCACAAGCTTGCAAAGGTCTATTGGGCACAGGTCGAAGGCGTGCCGACCGAGGCGGCGCTCGCCGCTCTGCGTCACGGCGTCGACCTCGGGGACTTCGTGACCCAACCCGCCGGCGCGCGCCGCATCGACGAGCCCGCGAACCTCTGGCCGCGCGACCCGCCGATCCGCTATCGCGCGAAGATCCCGACGGCCTGGCTCGAGCTCACGCTGCGCGAGGGAAAAAATCGCCAGGTCCGGCGCATGACGGCCCGCGTGGGGTTCCCAACGCTGCGCTTGATCCGCGCGGCCATCGGCACTGTGAGCGTCGGGGGCCTGGCGCCCGGAGAATGGCGCGAGATCGGCGCAGAAACCTTGAGTTGCCGGTTGTAGGTGTAAAATCGCTCGGTAACGGCTGCCGGCTAATCGAGAGGGCTGCTCATGCGATCATCGTTGAAGGTGCTTCTGCTCGCGGGCGCGACGCCATGCGCGGCGCCGGCCTTCGCACATCACTCGTTCGCCGCGGAGTTCGACCTCGATCAACCGATCATGCTGCGCGGTGTCGTCACCGAAGTGGAGTTCATGAATCCGCACTCGTGGATTCACATCGACGTGAAGAACGACGACGGCACCGTCGAGAAGTGGGCCATCGAAGGCGGCACGGCGAACACGTTGTTCCGGATGGGCGTCACGCAGCGGTCGCTGCCGGTGGGCACCGAGATCATCGTCGACGGCTACCGCTCGCGCGACGGCGCGAACCGCGCGAACGGCCGCGACATCACCCTGCCCGACGGCAAGAAGCTGTTTCTCGGCGGCTCGGCGCCGCCGCAATAGGGCTGCCGCATGATGCCGATCGATCGACTGCCCCGGCTGGCCCGCATCGTTGCAGGCGGGCTCGCGCTCGTCGCGACCTCCGCCTTCGCGCAAGCAGGCGGAAGCGAAGCGCGGCCCAACTTCAGCGGCATCTGGCAAGCGCTGAACACCGCGAACTGGGAGCTCGAGGCGCACGCCGCCGAGCCCGGCCCGCCGTCGCTGGGCGCGCTGCTCAGCGTCGCGCCCGGCCCGAGCTTCGTGGTGGGCGGTTCGATCCCGTATCTTCCGGCCGCGCTCGAGCGGCGCCGCACGAATCGCGCCAACCGCTGGACGGCCGATCCCGAGATCAAGTGCTTCATGCCGGGCGTGCCGCGCGCCAACTACATGCCGTACCCGTTCCAGATCGTGCAAGGCACCGACGCGATCATGATGACGTACGAGTTCGCCGACGCCGTGCGCATCGTTCACCTGAACGATCCCGGCGAGGCGCCGGCCGACAGCTGGATGGGTTGGAACGTGGGCCGCTTCGAGAACGACGCGCTCATCGTCGACGTGACGGCGCAGCACGACGACACGTGGCTCGACCGCTCCGGCAACTACCACAGCAACGCGCTGCACGTCGTCGAGCGCTACACGTTGCGCTCGCCGGACGTGCTGCTCTACGAAGCCACACTCGAGGACCCGAATGTGTATTCGCGGCCGTGGACCATTCGCATGCCGCTGTACCGCCGGCTCGACGAGAACGCGCAGCTCATGGAGCTGAAGTGCATTCCGTTCGCCGAGCAGGTGCTCTACGAGCACATCGGCGCGCAAGCGAGCGGCAATTGATTGGAGACGCTCACATGCAACCCTCAACGAGATCAACGTCACGGACACCGCAAACCGCCGCACTTGGCGTGGCCGCGGCCGCGCTGCTCGGCCTAGCGGCCGCTTCGCCGGCGGCAGCGCAGGACTCCTCCGTCTCGACAGCGCTCGCGGCGCGCGACTTCAACGTGCCGCGCCTTGCCGACGGCAAGCCGGATCTGCAAGGCATTTGGACGAACAAAACGATCACGCCCTTCGAGCGCCCGGCCGATCTTGCAGGCAAGGAGTTCTTCACGCGCGAGGAAGCCGAGGCGTACGTGAGCCGCACGCTGCAGCGCACGAACCGCGACAATCGCACCGAAGACGTGAACGACGTGCTATCTGCCTACAACGCCTTCTGGTGGGACTCCGGCACGAGCTTGTTGCCCAGCCTGCGCACGTCGATCGTGGTGGACCCGCCGAACGGCCGCATTCCGCCCCTCACGCCGGCACGCAGCGCCGAGCTCGACGCGCAGCGTGAAGCCTTGCGCGCACGCTGCCAGGAACCTGGATGCGCGGTCGCCAACAGCGGCACGCCGGCGCCGGCCGACGAGCCGCAAGCGCTCGACCTGATGACACGCTGCATCTCGTTCGGCACCGTGATTCCGATGCTGCCGAGCGCCTACAACAACAACTATCAGATCGTTCAAACGGACGGCATGGTCGCCATCAACACCGAGATGGTGCACCAGGTGCGCCGCATTCCCACCGACGGTAAGCCGCACTTGCCCGCGCACGTGCGCCAGTGGTTCGGCGATCCACGCGGCAGCTGGGAAGGCGACACGCTTGTCGTCGAAACCACGAATTTCAAGGGCGAGTTCTTCGGCCGCATGGCGGCGGCCGACGAAAACCTGCGCGTCGTCGAGCGCTTCACGCGCGTTGCGCCCGACGTGCTGCTCTATCAGTTCACCGTCGACGACCCCACGGCCTGGACTGCGCCGTGGAGCGGCGAGATCCCGTTGACGCGCATCGACGGCCTGCTCTACGAGTACGCGTGCCACGAAGGCAATCGCGGCATGGAGAACATTCTGCGCGCCGCGCGCCAGGAGATTCGCGAAGCCGGCGCGCAGTAGAACGCCTCTTGAGCTACGAGCCGACGACCTCGAGCTGCACGTTCACGTTGCCGCGCGTGGCGTGCGAGTACGGGCAGATCTTTTCGTGCGCTTCGCGGGCGAGCGCCTCGAGCTCGGCTTGCGGCAGCGAGCGGTCTTCGACGCGCAACTTTACCGCCAGGCCGAAGCCGCCACCGTCGCGCGGCCCGATCGACACGGCACAGGTGACTTTCGCCTTCGCGGCGTCTTTCTTCTGCTGCTTGCCGACGAAATCGATCGCGCCGCCGAAGCACGCCGCATAGCCGGCGGCAAACAGATGCTCGGGAGTCGCGGTGCCGGGCTTGCCGGGGCCGCCCATGGCCTTCGGCACCGAAAGCTCGGCCTTCACGAGGCCGTCGTCCGATTCGGTATGGCCGTTGCGACCGCCGCTGGCGGTGGCCGTGGCAGTGAAGAGCGAGTTGATCTTGTCCATCGCGTTTCCCTCCTGTGAGTGGCTCACTCAGACTGCGTCACGATCGTGATCGCCGCAAGAGCTGCCGAGTCCGACGGTAGCGCCACGGCGCCTGCCGGCATTCGGCTTACCGACAACATGTAAGCCACGATGTCCGCCACCTCGGCGCTGCTCAAGTAGCCCGGGTTGTTGGCAGGCATCGTGGTGCGCACGTACTCGAACAGAGCGCCGAGCGACCGGCCGCTCCACTTGCGCAAGAATTTCGGCCCCGCAACGGGCGGCGCCGGCAGCATGTCGGGGTCGTCCGATGCGCCGTCGAGCTTGTAGCCGTGGCAGCGGTCGCACGGCCCCGTGTAGGCGATTTCGCCGCGCCGCGCTTGCTCTGCGGTAAACACGCCGTCGCGAATCGAAGCCGAGTCGCCCGCGCGCCCGGCGCACGGCGCGCAGAACGCGGCGAAGACGAGCACGTGGCGCGCCGTTCTGCGGCTTGTCAGGACCAAAGCTCTGCGTCGCTCGGGCCGAGGTCTTCGTCGAGCTCCGCCTCGATCGTGAGGTCTGCATCGATCGCGCCTTCGCTGCGGAACGGAAAGCGATCGCGGCCCGACACGAAAAGACGGTAGGCGCCCTTCGGCACGCGGAGCTCGGCCACGCCGTCCACATTCGTGAGCGCGCGGTACGGGTGCACGACCACTCGAGCACCCGGAATCGGCAAACGGCTCCGCGCGTCGACGGCCACGACTTTCAACAGATAGTCGGGCGCCGGCACGGCCCGAACCTGAAACGGCGCGCGCGTGCCCGCATGCGTGACGCGGCGCGTGCCCACGTCTAGCAGATCGGCCACGCACGCTTGCCAAGCGTGCAATCCTGCGTGGCTCGGCGCGCGCAGCTCGATCTCGGCATAGTAGAGCGCTTCGGTGCCTGCCGAAGGCACGTCACCGACGGCACCGGAGCCGATAACCGTGCCCTGCTCGTCGCGAATCTCGACGTGCCGCGATGCAGCGCCGCACTCCTCCGCGCACTTGACGCCCACCTTCACATGAAACGGAGCGCCGCATTCGATGGCGGTCGGCACATCCCAGACGACGATGCGCGTACCGTGCGGCTCCATCGCGCGCCTAAGCGGCCGGCTCCGCGGCCGCGTTCGTGCCGGCGATGAAGCCGTGCACGTGGCCCTTGCCGAGCCCATGCTTTTGGAACCCGCCCACGGCTTCGCCGCCGGCATAGAGGCCCGGGATGACTTCGCCGTGCATGTCGATGACTTGCTGCTTGCCGTTCACGCGCAAGCCGCCGTACGAATCGTGCCAAACCACCATGATGGCGAGCGCGTGGAACGGCGGCCGCGCGACGCGGTGCATCGGCGCATCGCCTTCGCGCTCGAAATCGGGGTCTTTGCCGGCATCGACGTAGCCGTTCCACTTGGCAACCGTCTCGGCCAGGTATTTCAGCGGCATGCGTTGGAACTCGTGGCCCTTCTCGATCTTCGCTGCAAGCTCCTCGATCGTGTCGGCCTTGAAGTAGTAGCCGTTGTCGGCGACGTAAGGGAAACGCAGCTCCCACTCGGCGCGCTCGACGGCCTCTTGATCGAAGATCGCCCAGAGCGGCCCCGAGTAGTAATGCGGCGGCTGCGAGCCTTCGTTGATGGCCAGCGCCGCATCGCAGCCATGGTCGTAGGTGTACATTTCGCGCACCCATTCGTGCCGGCAGTTGCGCCAATCCGTGGGCTTGTGCTCGATGCCGCTGTGCGGCGCGACGCCGCCGCCCGGATACTGACCGCCGCCGCCGCGCCTCGGCAGCCGCACTTCGTTGAAGAAGCGCTTGCCCACCTGGTTCACCGCGATGAACTCCTCGAAGCCGGCCGTGCCGACATTGACGCCGGCCGAGCCGCGAAAGCCGAAGGTGGGGTGGCCCGGCATCATGTCGGTGTACGCATCGCGCGTGCCGAGCCGCGTCGAGAGATGGAACGTGGCCGCCGAACCCAAGTTCTGCTGCATACCCGCCAGGTTGGCGCCGACTTTGAGACCCGCGATCAGCGCGCTCGCGTCCTGCCCATTGGGGCCTTGCAACGCGAGGCCGCTCGTCGGAAACGCCGGCTCGCGCATGGCGGGATAGAACATGCTGCGCACTTGCGGGTTACCGGAGTGGCCGCCGCTCGCGAGCACCACGGCCTTGCGCGCGCGAATGCGGATGGTGGGGCGCGTTTCTTCCACGTTGCCGTTGCGCCAAAAGCTCCTGAGCAGCTCGCCGGTTTCGGGGTGCTGGCGGGGCGAGTACTCCGCGGTGATGCCGAGGATGCGGCCCGCGAACGGCTGCTCGCGCACGAGCTCCGTGAACTTGCGGAACAGCATGAACTGCACGCCCTTCTCGCGCGCCGAGAACTCGAGCGAGCGCGACAGCGCCACTCCGTTGCTCACGGCGCCGTCCGCAACGAAGCGGCTGGCGATGTTCATCTGCACGGGCGCGAACGGGCTCGTCCGCTCGCGATCGGCGACGCCGGCATCCTCCGCCGTGATCGTGCCGGCTTTGATGTCGGTTTTGTCGCCGAGCATCAAGAACGCCACGCAGCCGCGCGCGCGCGACATACCGCCGCCCTCGTGCGTGCCGTTGATGCGGCCGAAGCGCACATAGTTGTCGATCAGGAACTGGCGCGTCGCAGGGCAGTTCTCCGCCCACGCGCGCACCAGCTCGCGCTCGTTGTAGCGGTACGGCGTCTCGCCGCGGCGGTTCAAGACGGACCAATCGGTGATGTCCGTGAACAGCAATTCCACGCTGTCGTCGAGCTCCTGCGGGCTCTCGACGGGCGCGCTCTTGATGAATCCTTCCTTGTCGCTCTCGCCTTTCGTGTCGCGAACCTGCACGGGATCGCCGCCGCCGAGCGACACGAACGAGCCGCTATGCAGCATGCGCCCGCCGAGATCGAAATTCTGGTCCACGACGAGCACCGTGCAGCCAAGATCGCGCGCACGGATCGCGGCCGTAATGCCGGCGCAACCGCCGCCCGCGACGACGACGTCGACGTCGTAGTCCCAGGATCCGCCCGCCGCGCGGCGTTGCGCTTCCGCATCGCCTGCGTCGAGCAGCACCGCGGCGCCTAGGCCTACGGCGGCACTGGACTTCAGCAGATCGCGGCGGCTGACGCCGTGGTCGTCGGGAAGCTTCGGCTCGCCTTGCTCGGTGTTGTTCTTTTTCGCCATGTCGCGTACGCCCCCCGGAATCGTCAACAGGCCAGCCCATCGCCAAGGCCAAAGTAGCAGGCACCGAAGTTGCCCACAATGCGCCTCGAGCGCCGGGCCGAAAAACCTCCGCGGCTCAGAACGACTTCGGCATGCCCAGCACGTGCGTGCCGACGTACGACAGAATCAGGTTCGTGGATACCGGCGCCACCTGATAGAGCCGCGTTTCGCGGAATTTGCGCTCGATGTCGTACTCCTCGGCGAAGCCGTAGCCGCCATGAGTCTGAATGCAGACGTCGGCGGCCTCTTTCGAGGCGTCGGCGGCGAGCATCTTCGCCATGTTGGCCTCGGCGCCGCACTTCTCGCCGGCATCGAACAGGGCGGCCGCCTTCGCCACCATGAGTGCTGCGGCTTCGGTTTGCACGTGAGCGCGTGCGATTGGGAACTGCACGCCCTGATTCTGGCCGATCGGCCGGCCGAAGACTTGCCGCTCCTTGGCGTATGCGGCCGCCTTGGCCACGAACCAGCGCGCGTCGCCGATGCACTCCGAGGCGATCAAGATCCGCTCGGCGTTCATGCTGCTCAAGATATAGCCGAACCCCTTGCCCTCTTCGCCGACGAGATTACGCGCCGGCACGGCCAGGTTGTCGAAATACAGCTCCGTCGTCCCGTGGTTCATCATCGTGGCAAGCGGCTTGATCGTGAGACCGCGATCGACGGCCTCGCGCAAATCCACGAGGAACACCGATAGGCCGTCCGTGGGCTTCGCGGCCTGCTCGCGCAGCGTGGTGCGCACGAGCAGCAGCATGAGATCGGAGTACTCCGCCCGCGAGATGAACACCTTTTGGCCGTTGATGCGGTAGACGTCGCCGTCGCGCACGGCCGTGGTTCGAATGCGCGTGGTGTCCGTGCCGCTACCGGGCTCGGTGACGCCGAACGCCTGAAGGCGCAGCGTGCCTGCAGCGATCTGCGGTAAATATTCATCCTTCTGCGCGTCGCTGCCGTGCTTCAGCAGCGTGCCCATCGTGTACATCTGCGCGTGGCACGCCGCGCCGTTGCAGCCGCTTGAGTGGATCTGCTCGAGCACGGCGCTCGCGGCTTCGATGCCGAGCCCCGAGCCGCCGTACTGCTCGGGGATCAGGATGGCCAGATAGCCCGCGGCCGACAGTGCCGCGACGAAATCCTGCGGATACGCGCGGGCGCGATCCTTCTCGCGCCAATAGCGGCCCGGGAAGTCGGCGCACAGGCGCGCCACGGCGTCGCGAATGTCGGCAAAGTCGGTGGTCATGCAGGCATGGTCTGAAGGCGTGCGCCAAGCGTAACATCGGCGCGAGGGGTGTCAGGATTCGGCCGCCGTGAACAGGGGATCACCGATGGCTCGCACTCTGATCGCGTTGGTTCTCGGTATCGCGCTCGGCGGAGCCGCGGCGTGGCTATTCCTGGCGGATCGACCCCTACCCCCGGAGCTCGGCGCCGAGCGGCCGACCGGACCCGCGAGGCGGCCGGCCGAGACTGCGCCCCGCAGTGACTTCTATCGCCGCCTGGCCGACGCCGGTGCGGCGGAGCTCGCGGCCATGATCGGGAGCGCCGCGGCACAGCCGGCGTCGGCGGACCGCGACCTCACCCTTGCCGTACTGCTCCAGCGCTACGCTGAGCTCGACGCGCCGCGCGCGGCGCGGCTCGCGCGCGAGACGAGCGCCGGCACCGCAGCGCTCGGCGCTGTGTACAGCGCGTGGGCGCAAACGGCGCCCGCGGCGTCCGTCGCCGCGCTCGATGCCGTCGAGGATGCAGACGATGCGGCGGCGATCGGCCTCGCGCTCATCGTCGAGCTCGGCAACGATGCGGCCGCGCTCGAGCGCGTGGCTGCCCGCCTCGCGGCGCGCGACTCGAGAGCGCCGATCGCGAGCATCGTGCCGCCCTTCGGCGCCGGCCTGGCGCCGGTGCCCTGGCAAGCCTCGGCAACCGCACCGCCGTCTGCCCTGGCGCTCATGGCGCAGCAGTGGGCAGAGCTCGATCCGGACCGGGCGCTCGGCTTGATAGCGAACGTCCGTGACGAGCCGCTCGGGCTCGCGTTGGAGGCGGCCGCCGTGCGGGCATTGGCCCGCGCGGCTCCCGAGCGGGCGTTCGCACACCTGCGCGCGATCGACGAATCCCGGCAGCTTGCACTGTTTGGCGCCGCAGGCCCCGAGCTGTCCCGCGCGGATCCCGAACGGCTTCTCGGCCTCGCGGGGAACTTGTCGCCGGCGCTTCGCCGCCTCGTGGAGGCGACGGCGCTGCAGCAACTCGCGGAGCGAGACCCCCTCGCCGCGGCGCGCTACTTCGAGCGGTTGCCCGCGGGCCGCGAACGACAAACGCTGGGATCGCAGGTGGCTCGCAGCTACGGCAAGCTCGACGCTGCGGCAGCGCTCGCCTGGGCGCGCGCATTGCCCGAGCGGCAAGCGCTCGTGCCCTCGGTGCTCGGCGGCATCGCCGAAGAGAACTTCGACCTTGCCCTCGAGCTGTCGCGCGAGCTCACTCCGATCGAGCAGATGCGCGCTCTTCAATTAGCCGTCATGAGCGGCCTCCAGCGCGACGACCGGGCGGAAGACGTCGCTAACCGCGTCGCCGCGCTCGACGATGTGCCGCTGCGCGATCAGCTCGTGACATCGGTGGTGTCGATTTGGTCGTCGCGGTCTCCTGACAACGCCATGCGTTGGCTCCTCGCGAACAGCCGCGACCACTCGCCAACCCTGTTCCAGCAACTAGGCCAGCAGCTCGCGATGCAGGATCCGCAGCGTGCAGTCGCGTATACGGTGCAGGTGCCCGAGGCGGCGCGGGAGTCGTGGGTGCAGGGCGTAGCCCACACACTCGCGCAGACCGAGCCGCAACGCGCCGTCGACTGGCTCGGTGAGTTTCGCGGCCAGCCGTTGTACGCGCGCGCTGCGATGTCGGTTGCGCCGATGCTCGCGCAGCAAGACGGTGCGGCCGCGGCACGGCTCGTCGACGAGCTGGAAACAATCGCGCCGAGCGTCGACATGCAACGGCTCGTCAACGTCGTCGTTACGAACTGGGCCAACTACAATCCCGCGGCCGCCGTGCAATGGGTTGTCGATCGTCCTGCCGAGCAGGATCGCACGCTCGGTATCCGCAGCGCGGTGGCCGTGTGGTCCATGCAGGATCCGCTCGCGGCGCGCCAGTGGACGCTGCGTCAGCCGCAAAGTGCGCTTCGCGATGCCGCGCTCGCGGCGCTCGTGGCCGCGGGCGCCGGCTTCACTGCGAACGATCTCGACCTCGGATTGTTGAGCGCGTTCACGTCCGATACTGAGCGACAGCAGGCGGTGCTCCAGCTCGTACAAGGTTTAGCCTACCGCGACCCTGGCAGGGCCCTTGCCATCGCCGACGCGAACCTGACGACTCCCGCGCTGCGCGAACAAGCGGAACGCGTCATCGAAGCGGCCCGCGAGAGCTCCGGCTCCGTGCAAACGACGGTCGACCGTATCCGGGCGTGGCCGCCGGCGCTGCCGCCGCTGCCCCGCTAACCCGCTTTATCGCTATTTTTTGCCCGGTTTCGGGCAAACTCATGCTGTTCTTGGCGCTCTGCTATCACACTGAGAGCTCGATGTCGGATCCGGACGAGCTGGGGGAGTTAATCGCGCATCTCGTTCGCACGAGCCGGTTGGGCGCGGCCGAAGCCACGCATTTGGTCGGCGAAGTGCTGAGCTTTTTTGCGGAGACGCCCGAGGCGTTCATCCGCAGAAGGCACCTCGCGCTGCAATCGCAGGGCTTGGCCAACGATGCGATCTTCACGCAGCTCGCGTCCGAGCTCGAGCGATTGCGCTTCCGCGCGCCGCCGCTCACGGCTCGCCAGATCCGGCGAATCATCTACGGCTGAGCGGGAGAGTCTCGAATGTGTGGAATCGTCGGCTACATCGGCCCGCGTGACGCGGCGCCGATCCTCATGCAAGGACTGCATCGGCTCGAGTATCGCGGCTACGACTCGGCGGGGCTCGCCGTCGCGCGTGCCGGGAAACTGCGAATGCTGAAGTGCAAGGGAAAAGTTCGCGAGCTAGAGAGCCGGCTGCCGGACAAGTTGCGCGGCGCTCCGGGGATCGCGCATACACGCTGGGCCACGCATGGCGAGCCGAGCGATTTGAACGCGCATCCGCATAGCGACAGCGCAAGCCGCTACGCCATCGTTCACAACGGCATCATCGAGAACGCGGCGGAGCTGCGCGCGCGCTTCGAAGCTCAAGGGGTGGTGTTCCAGTCGCAAACCGACTCCGAGGTGCTGGCTCACTTGATCGCGGCGATGGCCGGCGACGCGCGGCTCGACGACCGCGTGCGCGCGGCGCTTCGGCTCGTGACGGGCACGTACGGTCTCGCAGTGCTCGACGCCGAGAACCCGAAGTCCATCGTCGTCGCTCGCAACGGCAGCCCCGTGATCTTGGGTGTAGGCGACGACGAGATGTTCGTGGCGTCCGACGCCGCCGCGCTTGCGAGCCACACGCGCAGCATCGTGCACCTCGACGACGGCGAGCTCGCGATCTTGCGCGCCGATGGATACGAGACCTCGACGCTCACGGGCGGCGCAACGCAAAAGACACCGTTGACCATCGACTGGGCGATGGAGGCGCTCGACAAGGGCGAGCACGCACATTACATGCGCAAGGAAATTGCCGAGCAGCCGGACGCCATCCGCCGCACGCTCAGCGGCCGCCTGGAGCCTCGCTTCCAGACCGCGCATCTTGGCGGGCTCGAGGGCGCGGCACGCGAGCTGCTCGAGGTGCGGCGCGTGAAGGTCTTGGGCTGCGGCTCGGCCCACATCGCAGGCTTGATGGGGGCACAACTCATCGAGCAGCTTGCGCGCTTGCCGGCGCACGCCGAGCCGGCGTCGGAATTCCGCTACCGCAATCCCGTCATCGAGCACGACACGCTGTACGTGGCCGTGAGTCAATCCGGCGAGACGTTCGACACGTTGGCGGCCGTGCAGGAAGTCAAGCGGAAAGGCGGCCGCGTGCTCGGGATCGTCAACGTCGTCGGCAGCACGATCGCACGCGAGTGCGGCCGCGGCATCTACCTGCACGCCGGCCCCGAGATCGCCGTGGTCGCGACCAAAACGTTCACGTGCACGGCTGTCGCGTTCGCGCTGCTCGCGGTCCATCTCGGGCGTCTGCGCGATCTCTCTACCGCGAGCGGTGCACGGCTCATCGCCGCGCTCGCGGCGCTGCCGGGGCAAGTCGAGGAAATCCTTGCGGGCGAGGAGCAGATCGCGGAGGTCGCCAAGGCGATCGCCGCGAGCCGAAATGCGTACTTCGTCGGCCGTGCGGCCGGGCTCGCCGTAGCCATGGAGGGCGCTCTCAAATTAAAAGAAATCAGCTACCTGCACGCCGAAGCGTATCCCGCTTCCGAGCTCAAGCATGGGCCGCTCGCGCTGATCGATGCGCACACGCCCACCGTCGTAGTGCTGCCGCGCGACGAGTTGTACGCGAAGAACTTGTCGACGATCGCGGAGATCCGAGCGCGCGGCGGGCCCACGTACGCCGTGACTCAGCCGGGCACGCCGTTGCCGGCCGCCATCGAAGGGGTCATCGAAGTGCCGAAATCGGAGCCCGAGCTCGACGCGCTGCTATTGAACATTCCGCTACAGCTGCTTGCGTATCACGTTGCCCTCGCGAAGGACCGCGACATCGATCAGCCGCGCAACCTCGCGAAGTG
>CAMPKU010000033.1 GCA_946887385.1 uncultured Gammaproteobacteria bacterium | reverse complement strand
CCTTCAAGTCGTAGAACAACGCGGAGTACTCGCCGCGTAGCTCGCGAATGAACGTGAACGATTGGCGGTGAATGGCGCACGGGCCGAGCCGGCGGATCGCGTCCTGGTGCTCGGGCGTGCAGTAACCCTTGTGGCGTTCGAAGCCGTAACCGGGATGCTCGCCCGCGAGCTCGTCCATCAAGCGATCCCGGTGCACTTTTGCGACGATCGACGCGGCTGCGATCGAAAAATCGAGGCCGTCGCCTTTGTCGAAGCAGTTCTGCGGCACGTCGACGTTCGGGATGCTGCGCGCATCGACGAGCACGTGCTGCGGCCGCATCGGTAGCGCTTCCACGGCGCGCCGCATCGCGAGCAGGCCGGCATGATAGATATTGATGGTATCGATTTCCGCGACTTCGGCGCGGCCAATGCCGATGCCGCTCGCGGCGGCGCGGATGCGGCGCTCGGCGTCTGCGCGCTGCTCGAGGTCGAGCTTTTTCGAATCGTCGATGCCGCTGAGCTCGGTGTGCGGCGGGAATACCACGGCTGCGGCAATCACAGGGCCCGCCAACGGACCCATGCCAACCTCATCCACGCCCGCGATGTGCTCAACCCCGGCGCGCCACAGCACGCGCTCGAAATTCAGCATGGCGTCGAGGCGGGTGCGCTCGGCGCTGTTGCGCTCGTAGCGCTTCTTGAGCGTGGCATAGATCAGCCGCACGCCGTGTCTCGGGTCGCGCTTGAGCTTGTTCAGCGTTTGCGGGCTGACGGGCCCGTCGGCGCGCGCGTAGCGCTCGCGAATTTGATCGATCGACAATTTCGACAGCGTCGAGGGCACGGGTGCCAATCCAGAGGTTCCGGAGCCGCAACTTAGCCAACGTGGCGGCGGGCCACAAGACCCCGTGCCGCGGCGCCGCTGTGGGTCGAGCATTGCTCGCGTCGCAGGCGGCGCTGCGCGCGATTCGATTGGCGGCAGCGGTAATTTGCCGCTAACCTGACCGCGCCGCGCGGCCTCAAATGCGAACGACTCGATGATAGATGCAGTGAACCCCTCAGAGCTCAGTTTCGATCCCGCGGCGATCGTCAAAGCCGATCAGTTGCGCAAGCGCTACGCTAAGCCGGGCAGCAAGAACGAGCATTTTTTTGCCGTCGACGGCGTCTCGTTCGCAATCGCAGCCGGCGAGGTCTTCGGCATCCTGGGCCCAAACGGCGCGGGTAAGACCACGACACTGGAGATGCTCGAGGGGCTTACGGACATCGACGGCGGCGGTGCGTGGATCGCCGGCCTCGACGTGAAAGCCGAACCGCACAAGGTGAAGCAGATCATCGGCGTGCAGCTACAGGCGAACGAGTATTTCGATCACCTTACGCTTTACGACCTGCTGAAGCTCTTCAGCCGTCTTTTTCACCGCGACGGCGATCCGATCGCGCTGCTCGAGCGCGTGCAGCTCGAGGAAAAAGCGCATGCGAAGCCGGCCGCCTTGTCGGGCGGGCAGAGACAGCGATTCTCGATCGCGAGCGCGCTCGTCAACGAGCCCAAGGTGCTGTTTCTTGACGAGCCCACCACCGGCCTCGACCCGCAGGCGAAGCGCAATCTCTGGAAGCTCGTCGAGAGTCTCAACGAATCCGGCACTACGATCGTTCTAACCACTCATAACATGGAAGAAGCCGAGCATTTGTGCCGGCGCATCGCGATCATGGATCACGGCAAGATCATCGCCGAAGGCTCGCCCGCAAGCCTCATCGCCCAGTACGCACCCGAGCCGCCCGTCAAGCGCACGGCGGGCAACCTCGAGGATGTTTTCCTCACCTTGACCGGGCATGTGCTCAGGGAATAACGCGATGGGATCGAGCCTGGTCATGGCACGCACGTTTCTGAAAATCTTTTCCAAGGATCGGCAGGCGATCTTCTTCACGTTGTTCTTTCCGATCACGTTCATGGTGATCTTCGGCATCGCCACGGCCGGCGGCGACGAGCCGCTCGAGATCGGCGTGGTCGATTATGCGCAGACCGAGTTCAGCGCGGAGTTCATTGCGGCACTGAAGGCCCAGCCGCTGTTCGCCGTGACCACCGGCGATGAGGATAAGCTGAGACAAGAGGTGGTGGAGGGCGACAGAGCGCTCGTGCTCATCCTGCCCGAAGATTTTCGCGGCGGCGAGCAGGCGGCCGACCTCACGATGCTCGTCGACGCCGCCCAAGCCCGGCAGACGGCCATGCTCACACCGCTCATCGAGCAAACGCTGCTCGGCATAGAACGTGAGATGCGCGGCACGGAGCCGCTCTTTCCGTTGACCGTGGTCGACGTGCAGGCGCGTTCGCAGCGCTACATCGATTTCCTCGTGCCGGGGTTGCTCGCGCTCACGATCATGCAGATCAGCGTGGCCGGCAGCGGCTACAACATCGTCGAATATCGGCGTAAGGGCATCCTGAAGCGGCTGTTCGTCACGCCAATCAGGCCGAGGGATTTCATCACGGGCATCGTGCTCGCGCGCCTCGCTATTACCGTGACTCAAGTCACCTTGTTGCTGGCCATCGCGGTTGTTCTTCTCGACGTGCCCGTGGTCGGCAATCTGCTCGAGCTGCTCGTGCTGATCTTCGTCGGCTCGGCGATCTTCCTCTGCCTCGGCTTCTGCATGGGCAGTCTCGCGAAGACGCAGCAGTCGATCATGCTGCTCGGCAACCTCATCACGCTGCCGCAGATGTTCCTGTCGGGCGTGTTCTTCTCGGTGGAGTCGATGCCCGATGCGCTGCAACCGATCGCGAAGGCGCTGCCGCTGACCTACGTCGTTTCCGGCGTGCGCGAGGTGATCGTGAATGGGCGCTCGCTGATCGAGCAGATCCCCACGGTGATCGGGCTCGTCGTTTGGCTGGCACTCGGATTGGTGCTCGCGATCCGGCTGTTTCGATGGAAGGAGGTTGCGACTTGAAGCTCGTGAGGGCCCAGTCGGTTTAGGAGATGGGCATCGGCTCCGCGAGCCCGAGCAACGCGAACACGCCCCACACGAGCAGCGCGAGACCCGCGCACACATACAGAGCGAGAAAGAAATGGAACGCGAGCGGGTTGGCATGCCGCGACGGCGTGTACGGCTTGAAGCCTGCCGAACCGGCACGAATTTCGCCGCTCAGATGACCGCGGTACGCGATGACGACCAGTCCTAGACCGATCAGGATCTGCACCAAGCCCATCACGCGCGCGCACCTCGCCGCGCGAAGTACGCGCCGACGAAGCCGGCCGCGAATTGCGGGATCGACAAGAACAACATCGCGACGATCGCGAGGGGCCACAATGACAGCGACGAACCGGTCAGCAGCATCGCGACCATCTGGCCGCCGGCCATGCTCAGCGTCCAGCGCCAGGGCCGCTGCGGAAACAGATAGCTGAGCGCGAGAATCGCAAGCGCCATCAGCGGAATGCCGAGCGGAGCGTATGCCGCCGTATCCACGGCTTCCCGGCCCCCGGCGGCGATCGACAGAGCGAGGCACACGACGAGGCCCGCCATGAACGACGCCACGTACGGAAAAAACTCGCTGCTTGGGACTTGCGCCGCAGGGTTCGACATAAGGGCTGCTCCGTTTCCGATCGCCCCGAACCATAGCGTGGCGGCCGCGACGCTGGCCACCGTCGCGGCGTGAGACTGTGCGCTTCTTCTCAGCTCGTGCGGCTAGCAGTGCCTCGCCGGTTGCGTCGCTGCGGCGCGCTGCTCGGCCTCCACGCACTCGATGAGCGAATCGACGACGGCCGCGAGCCGTTGTGCGGAACCCGTCATCGCGCCGGTGGTGACGTATTCGCCGCCGACGATCACCGTCGGTACGCCGGTGATTCGATAGGCCGCGACCAGATCGCGCGTGCGGCGGGCGCGTTCTTCGACGGCGGGGGAGGAGAGCGCGCGGTCGAGCGTGCCGCGGTCCACGCCGAAGCGCGCGAACAACGACGCGAGCGCGTCGACGGTGTCGAGCCGAGCGCCGTCGGCATGGATGGCTTCGTAAAATGCGAGGCGCATGTCGTCGGCCTTGCCGAGCGCTTCGGCGGCGAAGAACGCCTGCGCGTGCAGCCGGCCGCGAACGTTCCAGTGCACGGGTAGGCGCACGAGGGTGATGTCTTCGCCGCTTCGCTCGCGCCAGTCCATGAGCTCGCGCTCGAACGCGTAACAAGGCTCGCAATCATAGGCGAACAAATGCAGCACCTCGATCGGTTCGGAAGCCGGCCCGTTCGCGAGCGCTGGCAGCGCGCGGTAGTCGCGCCCTTCGAGCAGCGCCGGGCTTGGTTCGTTGCCCGCGACCGTGGCGCCGCTTGCCGTCGTGAGCTCCACGGTGAGGCGGGCCGCGAACGCCAACAGCAGAAGCAACACCGCCGCCAGGCCCGCGGCTGCTTGCCACGAGGGGGCCGTGCGCGCGGGCTCCGCCGCGATCCGTGCTCGGACGCGGCGCGCCGTGGCAGCGAACGCGCCCGCCGGCACACTTGCGATTGGCTCGCCTAGCAGCGCCTCGTTGGTGAGCCAGGCGCCCGAGCAGCGCCTGCACTCCTCGAGATGGGCAGCTACCTCGGTTCTCTGCGTCGCGCTGAGCGTGCGCACGCGGTGATCGTCGATGACGGCGTCGATGTCGCGGCACTTCATGAGCGATTCTCCAGGCAGGGTGAGCGCAGGCTGTGCGCGTCGTCACCAATTAGTTTTGCGAGCCGCGCGCGGGCTCGGTGCAGCCGAGCGCTCAGCAGGTTCCTATTCTTTCCCGTGATCTCTTCCAGCTCCGCGAGGTCGTAACCCTCGGCGTGCAGCGCGAGCAGAGCGCGCTGTTCCACCGTGAGCTGCTCCCACGCTTTGTCGAGCCGCTCCTGCGTGTAAGCGGCGCTCGTAAGCTCCTCGGGGCCCGGCTCATCGCTCGCGAGCGCTTCGATCGAGTCGTCGCCGTAGCCCACCGCATCGGTGCGGGCGCGCACGCGCTTGCGCACGCCGTCTACAAAGAGGCGGTACTGCACCCGCAGCAGCCAGGCACACACGCTGTCGAGCGACTCGAGCGTCGCGAGCTCGCGATAGGCGCGCAAGCACACCTCCTGGACGAGATCTTCCGCGTCCTGAAGGCGCCGGGTGAGGCGCAGCGCAGCTCGATGGAGCGCGGCAAAATGCGGCCCCACCAAGGTTTCGAACCGCTGCTCGGACTCCTCCTCCAACCGTTCCCTCCCGCGGCCAACTGCTTAACACGCTCGAAGCGGCGTTTCCTTACGGGCTGTGCGGCCAAACGCCGGTGCGCGTAAGGAAAGCGGTGGTGCCGCGTCAAAGGGCGGTCGGTGCGTATGCCGTATCAATACTGGAAAGGAGTGACCCATGCTGTCGAGAATCGTTCCCATGCTTGCCCTGCTGGCGGCAGGCGCCTGCTACGGCCAAGAGGCCGCCGTGCGGGCGGGCGTCGACTACGAGCTGCTTCGAGCGGCGCAGCCGACGAGCGCGTCCGAAGGCCGCGTCGAGGTTGCGGAGGTGTTCCAGTACGGCTGCGGCGGGTGCGCCCAATTCGAGCCGCATCTCGAGCGCTGGGCGGCGTCGAATCCGGAGCACATCGAGCTCGTTCGCATACCCGCGGTGTGGAATTCGCTCGGCGAGCTGCATGCGCGAGCGTTCTATACAGCGGAAGCGCTCGGCATTCTCAGCCAGATTCACGCGCCGTTCTTCAGGGCGTATCACCTCGAGGGCAATCGCTTGGCGACGCCGGCCAAGGTGCGCGAGCTCTTCGCCGCGCACGGAGTGGACGCCAAAACGTTCGACGCGACCTTCGAGTCGTTCGCCGTGCACACGAAGGTGCAGCGCGCGAAAGAGCTCGTCACGCGCTACGGCATCCCGGAAACGCCCACCATCGTGGTGGCCGGCAAATACCTGACGCGCGGCGGCCTCGCAGGCACCTACGAGCGCTGGTTCGAGATCCTCGAGGCGCTTGCAGAAAGGGAGCACGGCGGCGGCTAGCCGCCGGCGGCCAAGCGGGAATGCGAAGCCCTGAAGCGCAAAACACCATTTGCGCGTACGATTTGGCGACCTAGCGCAGACAGAGGTTGCGCAGTTGACGCACAGGACTCTCGCTGTTCTGTTCCTGGCCCTTGGTTCGGCTATCGCAGGCGAGGCCGCGGCAGCGGATGCGCCGGCGGATGCCGCGGCTGAAGCGTGCGGGCGGCAGGATCTTCGCTGCTGGCAGGCCCTTCACTCGTTTGAATGCTCGCGGGCCGCGTCGACGCTGGCCACTTGTTTGGTCTTTCTGCAACGCCTGGAGACGGCCCGGCGCGGCTCGTACTCCTCCGGAGTGACGCTGCTGCTCGCGGAAACGCTCCACGGCCTCGCACGGAAAGACGTAGCCTCAGAGGTCAAAGCGCGATATCTCGAGCGATCTCGCGCCGCCTACGGCCAAGTCGTGAAGAACGAGCCGTTCAATGCGGCGGGATACTTAGGTCTGGCCGAAGTGGCCGAGACGGGCGAGGCGCGCGTCGAATGGCTGCGCGGAGCCGTTCACGCCGAGTTCAAGCCCGCCCACATGGAGCTGCTCGCCAACGCCTTATCGAAGGAAGTGGGCGGGCACGTGGGGGAAGTCGAAGCCGCCCGCGTGATCGAGGATGCGTACACGTACGAATCCACGAACACCGAACGGTGGCGTTATGGGGCATCGGCGTGGCAGCGCTACACGAACGCTTTGGAGCTTTACCCCTCGGTGGTGACCGAGCGCGCGCTCGAAAACGTCGTGATCCGTATCAAGGACGACATCGACTATTCACTGCTGCAGCGCGCGCTGCTCGAGCCCGAATCGCATCTCGCGTATCTCGACCAAGCCTTCGTTGCGCTGTGCGAAAAGAGCATCGCGGAAATCGTCAGCCTCGACGAATGCATGGCGGGTATCGAGTCGGCGGTGGCCACGGCCGAAGCCTCGGCGGCCCCCGGCAGTCGAAGAGTGCTCGCGGAGGCCGTGCTCACGGGGATGCGAACGATCGCGGGCGAATCGCCGCCCGGATCGCCCGAAGCGCGGAGCAAGTTTCCGGGCTGGATCGATCGATTGTTGGCGGTAAGGCTCGACGCGGTCGACGTTGCCGTGGATCTGCTCGAAGCGCGGGCCGATTACGCGGCGGATTTGCAGGAGAGAGTGGACGCGCTGCTTGCGGCGATCGCGCTTCTGCCCAATCGAGGCGACGTTCGACTGAAGCTTGGCGTCACCTACGTCACCCTTCAATTCTGGCCGGAAGCGCTCGAGCAACTCAGGGTTGCGAAGTTCTTTCTGCCTGCCGAGGAGCACGAGGTCGTAGACAAGCTCGTCGAGACAGCGGACAGAGGCTATCAGGCGCGGTTCCTGCCGCCCGACCTCGCCGAAGACGGGGAGCCCGAGCGTTACGCCTTTCGGCCGCTCACGACGGAGTAGTAGCCGTACGTCGGGCGTGTCTCGATGTCGTCGAACCCCGCGCTCGCGAGCATTTGCCGCAGCTCGCCGAAAGTGTATTGACGGCCTTTGGTTCCGAGCAGCATCCACACCGAGAACGACGCCGTCGTGACCGGGCCCGAGCCGTCCTCGGCGAGCAGCATCTCATGGAGAAAAATGCGGCCACCGCTCGGCAACGCTTCGTACGCGCGTCGTGCGAGAAATCGTCCGGTTGCATCGTCCCAGTCATGGAAGATATTCGAAAAAAACATGCCGTCGTAGCCGCGCGGCCACGCGTCACGGAACATGTCGACCGCAATCGTATCGACTCGATCCGCGACGCCGCCGTCCGCGATGTAGCCCCCCGCCACGTCGCAGACCGCAGGAAGCTCCATCACGGTACAGCGACTGGACGGAAGGTGCTGCGCGATGGCGACGGCGAAGCAGCCCGAGCCGCCACCGACATCCAGCAAGCGGGTGACGCCGGCCAAATTGCCGTTGCGGGCAGCGCCCACGGATGCGGGCAACGAGTGACAATGCATGATCCGCGTTACCACCTCTGCATGCGCGCGGTCGATGTGCCCGCGCTGCCAGGCGTCCGAGGTGTCGTCCGCGGTTGCGATCGTTGGCGCGCCCTCGTCGGGCGCGCGGAGCGCACGAATCAAGGCCTCGTGCTGCTGCGGCAACACGCCGAGCGCTCGAAGCAGCGGGCCCCAGTAGAAGGGGCTTTGGGGCAGAAGGTAGGTGCGCGTGACGTCCGCAAGCTCGTGCCGGCCGTCGCGGAGCGCGAGCAAGCCGAGGGCCGTGAGCATGCCAAGAAGAACGCCGGTCGCACGGCGGTTGAAGCCAAGCTTCTGTGCGGTTTCGTCAGCCGTCGCGGGCGCCGGATCGAGCGCCGCGAACACGCCAAGCTCGTCGGCCACCGCCATGGCAGGAAGCCGGTGCAGCGACAGCCAGATGTCCCAGATCGCCCGGTCTTCGGAAGCGGGAAGCTCGTAACGCATGCTGGATCAGCCGGGCGGGCTTTCGCGTGCGCCGAACGCGAAGTGCGAATTCTGCAAGAGCAGCTTGCCGTAGGTTTCACCGGCGCGGTCGAGGTCCATTGCCACGTGCTGCGTCATGGCGTGGATGTCGCGGAAATGCCGCTGCAGCGGACTGCTGGCGTACAGCGCTCGGCCCCCGCTTCCGCGAAAGAGCGCAAGCGCGGAGCGGCTGCATGCATCCATCACGAATGCGGCGTCGTACATGATCCTCTCGGCTTCTCCGGGCCGTAGCGGCCGGTTGTCCCGGGCGGAGCGATCGAGCGCGGTCACGTCACGCCGGAAAATCAAGCGAGCGGCATCGATCTCGGCCGCGGCTGCGGCCATGCGCATCGCAGAGCCGGCATTCGTTTGAAACGCGAGGCCGGAGAAGCTGTCGGTGCGCGAGCCGATGTAGTCACGAAATCCTTCGAGCATCGCGGTGGCCGTTCCCAAGGCTGCCGCGGGGAAGGCGCAAACGAAAACGGGATACCACGGCAAGCGGTAAAACGGCTGTGTGTGGACGGCCAGGCCCGGCGCGGTTCCGTCGTGCACGGTGCGCACCGAGACTACGCGGTGATGCGGAACGAAAACGTCTTTCAGCTCGAGCGATTTGCTCCCCGTGGCGCGCAGCCCGGACACGTGCCAATCGTCGATCAGCGCCGCATCGGAGGCGCGTACGAAGCAGAAGACGTAGTCGGGCGGCGCGTCCGGCGGCGCCGACTTCAGGTTTGCTCCCAGCATGATCCACGACGCATGCTCCACTCCGCTCGAGAACGACCACCGTCCCGCCAGCCGAAAGCCTCCCTCCATGGGGACGAGCGTTCCCATGGGCGCGACCGCGGAAGCGACGAGCACGTCCGGGCCGCCGGCAAAAATCTCGTCCTGGCCGTTTTTCTCGAGCCAGCAAACGGCGATGTTATGGATTGCGAACAGCGTGCCCACCCACGCCGTTGATGGACACGCGGCCGCAAGATCGACCGCCGCGTCGAGCACTTCCGTGAGAGCCCGCTCGTCGCCTCCGTAGGCGCGCGGGACGAAGGCGCGAAACAGGCCTGCTTGACGCAGGCTCGCCATGCTCGCGGCAGGAACTCGTCGCTCGCGTTCGGCATCGTCCGCACGCGCGCGCGCCTCGGGCACGAGGTCGGCGACCGCTGACCGGAACGCCTTCACGCCGGTAAGCGAGTGCGCCACGACGGTTCGCTGCGCTCGCCCAGGCGCCTCGAAGCCCATGAGCGGCGTGGCAGCCTTTGGATCGTTCAGGTCGGGCTCGGTTGCGCTGCCGAGGTTCTTGGATTTTGTTGGCGCCGGCATAGCGGCCACGAGTATAGAGCCTGACGCGCCTGGGTCACTAGAGCGCCCGCGGGGCGCCCCAATGCGCTACTCGTGACGAAAGCCGAAGCAGTGCAGCACCTCGTGTCCGAACGTGACGGTTCGATCATTGTCGACGAGCGCGCCGCGCATTCTCACCACGAACACGTCGCACACCCATGCGCCGGTCTCGGCATCGCGGCGCAGAAGGGAGAAGCCGTGCAGGTCCGTGGCTGCGATGTTGTGCGCGACGGCGGCTTCGCGAAGCAGCTTGAGGCTCTCGTGCCAATGGACTCTGAGCGTCACGCGGTCGAGGATTCCGACTTTCGCGTGCGGCTGCCACTGATCCGGCGTCACCATACCGAGCGACTCGGCTCCCGCCGACGACGCAGCAAGAACCAGCACCAGCCAAACGCACGTGAGATCGGGGAAGCCGCGACTTCTCCTTGCGAAGGGCGCTGCGCGCAGTGATAAGGCCGGCGTGGTCATGTGTTTTCTCCGTTTCGATTCATCGACGGAGCTTTTTTACGGCTGCGCCGCAAACGAAACCGGAGCCCGCACGACCGGCGCACGACTCGCGCCGGAGAGCCGCACGAACGCAAGCCGAGCCGGCGTTAGGCTGGCGCGACTGCGAGGCGCTAGACTCTGAGCGTTCGAAGGATGGACCGGTTCTCCGGAGCAGAGGATGGCGCGCGCACACTTGGGAGGCTCGGATTTTTGGATCGGTGACTGGCTCATCGAGCCCAAGCTCGCCCGCGTGTCGCGCGCCGGCGAAGTGCAGCGGGTTACACCGCGCGCGATGGCGGTGCTCGTCTACCTTGCGGAGGCCGGCGGCACCGTCGTGACGCGCAACGAGCTTCTCGACGCCGTGTGGCCCGGCATGGCGGTGACGCCCGATGCGCTGTCGCAGTGCCTCGTCGAGCTTCGCAAGGTGCTCGGCGACAGCTCGAAGCATTCGGGCGTCATCGAAACCATTCCCAAGATGGGCGTGCGCCTCGTGGCACCGGTCGTGCACCGCCGCGCGCCGCCCGCCGGCGGGCGTGATACCGGCGACTCGGCAAGCGGCGCTCGCGCGGAATCCGAGCGGCGCGGCTTGGCCGTGCTGCCGTTCGACAATCTGAGCTCGAATCCCGAGAACGCCTACGTAGCCGCGGGTATGCAGGAGGAGATCCTGACGAGGCTCTCGAGGCTTGCGGACCGTTTCCGCGTGATCTCGCGAACCTCGGTGCTGCGGTACGCCACGGAGCGCCCGCCGATTCGCACGATTGCCGCGGAGCTCGGAGCCGACATCATCCTCGAAGGCAGCGTCCGCAGCGCGCGCGACAAGCTGCGGGTGGACGCGCGATTGATCGACGCCGCTACCGACAGCGTGGTGTGGAGCGATAGCTACGACGGCCATCGAGACGACGCGCTCTCGATGCAGTCCGCCGTTTCGCTCGACGTGGCGCGCGCGCTGCACGTAGAGCTTTCCTCGGAAGAGAAAGAAAGTTTGGCGCGCGCGCTCACGCGTTCCACGCGGGCGTATGAGCTCTACGCACAAGCCAACTATCTATATTCCAGCGTATCGCCGAACGAGACGCTGGCCCGGCGGTTGATGGAAAGTGCGCTGGATGCGGACCCGAGCTTCGCAGCGGCGCTTGGGTGGCTGGCCGCCACCGATGCGCTCGAGCTCGTCAACACCATACAAGGCGATGCAATCGATCCAGCGGAGCGCGAGCGGCTCGTGCACGTTGTGCGCGATCGCGCGAATCGCGCATTGGCGATCGACCCGAATGCAATGTACGCGGCGGGTGCGCTCGCGCGAGTGGATTTCCTGCACTGGCGTTGGACCGAGGCTTTGCGTTCCTTCGACCGAGCGCTCGAGGCGGCGCCGAGCGATCTTCATGCGATCGGCTCGGGCGGGTGGCTGAACGCAATGCTCGGCCGCCGCGAGCGCGCGGTCCGGATTGCCGAGCAAGGTGTCACGTTGAACCCGAAAGTCGGCGAAGCTCACCGCTGGCTCGGGATCGTGCGCGGCGTGCTCGGCGATCGAGACGCCGCGGTGGCGAGCCTGCGCGCGGCACATCAAATTGCGCCCGGCGACCCTTTTACCGCCGCATGGTTGTCGTACGTGGAAATTGCTCGCGGCAACGCAGCCGAAGGCGCACGGCTGCTCGAGCGTACGGAGCAACTGATCGGCGAGTCGCGCTCGATGGTCTTTCTCGCCGAGCTCGCGCTCGGCTACGCGCGAGTCGGGCGTAGCGAGGACGCGGGGCGCCTAAATGCCGAGATTCAAACGATGGGCGCCCGGCGCCCGATCGGGGCCGGTTCTTACGCCATGGCTGCGGCGGCCGTGGGCGACTACGACGAGATGTTGCGCTGGCTCGAGAACGCGGCTACGAAGGTGCGCAACCACGAGGTGGACGAGGGCTTCATCGCGTTGAACAACCTACGCATGAATATCATGGCCGATCCGGCTTTCGAAAAACCGAGGATCCGGGCCGCTCTAGACCAAATCCGCGGCGACTGACGGGAACTTATCGATCCGCTCCCTCTTAGGAAAAGCGTTCGGCCTCCAATATAATCGGCCGAAGAGGAACGTGTGGGGGAACTATGCGATCTGGCATCCGAATACTCTCGTTGACGTTGCTGCTGGCCGCGAGCACAGCAGCCATGGCGCACCATTCCTTCGCTCCTTATGAGCCGGACGTCCAAGTCCGTTACACGGGCAAGGTGGCGAGCTTCGAGTGGGCGAATCCGCACGTCTATATCGAGCTCGACGTGGCCGACGACACCGGCGCCATGAAGCGCTGGCTCATCGAGGGCGCCAACCCCGGCATCCTGAATCGAGTGGGCTGGAAGTGGAACATGATCAAGCCCGGCGACGAGATCAGCGTGATCATCTCGCCGCTGCGCAACGGCGACCCGGGCGCCTTGCTGAAGGCCGTGAAGCTCAAGGATGGGCGCGAGTTCAGCAACGGCGGCCCCGCGGGGGCTGCTCGCATTTCGTTCAACGACTAGGCGGGCGCATGAACGCTACATTGGTTGCTCCAAGGGCTTGCCGCGCTGCCGCGCGGCTGGTATTCGCTGTGAGCGCGGCACTCTTCGCCGCTGCCGGCTGGGCTCAAGACGGCGGCAACGTCCGCGGCATCAACGGCTCCTGGGAACGCTATCCGACGGCCTCTGCGGGGCTTGGATCGGATGGGGCCACTACGGCGCCGAGCCCGCCCGAGGCGATTCCCGACCCGCCGCTAAAGCCCGAGTATCTCGCCGACTGGCGCGCCGAACGCGATCGGGTTGCGAAGCTGACGCAGGCCGGCCTGCCGCCCGCGAACAACTACTCGGCGTGCATTCCCGACGGGATGCCCGCGATGATGCAGGCGATGTTCCCCATGGAGGTGCTCGAGACGCCGGGGCAGGTCACGTTCATTCAAGAGGCCTACAACCAGGTCCGGCGCGTGTACCTGAACGAAGAGCCCATGGCGCCCGAAGATGCCGAGCCGCGATTTGCCGGCCACTCCGCGGGCCATTGGGAGGGCGACACGCTCGTCGTCGAAACCGTCGGCGTGAAAGACTACGTTCGGTTTCGCAACGTGCCCCATTCGGCGAGCATGAAGATCGTCGAGCGTATTCGGCTGCTCGACGACAACTACATGGAGAATCGGGTCACCGTCACCGATCCGGAATATCTCACCGCGCCCTGGACCTGGCGGTGGATGTACAAGCGCTGGCCCGACTACAAGATCCAGGAATACATCTGCGAGGACAATCGCTACTACCAGGATCCGGAGACCGGGCACCAGCGCTTACGCATCGACCCCGCCGAATAGCGCGCTATTGCTTGAGGTCGAGCTTCACGTCGACGGCAACGTCCTGCGCCACCCAGCTCGTGTCGTTCCAGCCTTCGCCGATGTTGAAGTCGAAGCGATTGATCGACATCGAGCCTGCGAACTGCGCCGTGGCGCCCGAGCCGGTTAGGGTGAACTTCATCGCGACCGGCTTCGTGGTGCCCTTCAGCGTGAGCTGACCGTTCGCAACATAAGAGCCGTCCGCTGCCTTCTCGATCTTCTGCGACTCGAACTTCGCCTCGGGGAATTCCTTGGCGTTGAACCAATCCTTGTCGAGCAGCGAAGCGTCGCGATCGCTGTCGCGCGTGTTCACCGAATCGAGCTGCACGGTACCGACGATGCTGCCCTTCGTGGGATCCGCCGCGTCGAGGTCGATCTGCGCCGTGAACTCTTGGAACCGCCCGTTGAATTTGGTGCCTTGCTGCGTGCCCACGAAGCCGACGGAGCTCGTCTCCGGTACGACGGTCCAGGGGGCCGCGAGCGCGCCGACGCTGAAGGCGAGGGCGGCGACGGCGACGAGCGGCTTCAAGTAGGTTGTGTTGGTCATATTCGTGGTCCCAAGTGGGAGAAGGGGGCTCCAATCACGGCCAATTGTATTCGATCGTTTCCGGCGGCCGCAAAAACCGGGTTCGAACTTGACGCTTCTAGAGATGCTGATGCGGCGTTCAGGCGCCGTTCAGTTGGGGTTTTCCACGAAATCCGCCTTGCCCAAAAAGCAGCGCGGCCCCCGAAGGAGCCGCGTTGCGGACGGGTTAACCGCGCGACTAGTCGCGCGACATGAAGAGCCGCAGCACGTACCAGAACATCAGCGCGATCGACGCGAAAAGCTGCAGCGCAGCGCCGACGTATCGATCCTCGGGGTAGTGATGCAGGATGTTCGACGTGTCGTAGAGCACCGCGGCGCCGGCGAAGCCGATCATCGCCACGGAGAACCAGGTGCCGAGCTGGAAGCCGAACAGCACCGACGCGGCGATGCCGATCAGGGCCAGGATGCCGCCCCAAACGAGCATCCCGCGCAGGAACGAGAAGTCTTTGCGCGTGATGAATGCGACGGCCGTGAGGCCGCCCGTGCCAAGCAGTGTGACGCCGACGGCGCTCTCGACGATGCCGGGCTGCAACGACATGGCGATTGCGAGCAGCGGCAAGAAGATGATGGCCTGCGCCACCACGAAGCCCACGAGGGCCACGTACTGCAGCGGTTTCGACTGCACCGTATGCGCCACGTGCGTGGCGAGCCAGCCCACGATCATGAAGGCGCCGAGGATGAGCAGCCAGTTGAAGCCGAGCATCGACTGGGCCATGGGCACCGCGAGGCCGCTGTCGAAAAGGTACGTTTCGATGCCGGCGAACAAGAGGATCGCTGCCGCGACGTGACCGTACGTGCGCCAGATGAAATCGGAGCGCGATTGCGCGCTCAGCTCGGCGACCGGAATGCGGCTGGACAATGTCTGCGACTGCATGTTCGCTCCCGTAGGCTGTCGAAACAGCCTGGATTCTAGCACCGCGGTGGGGGCTACCCTAGAATCGAATCGAACCACTGGAGGGCGAGCAGCCATGCGAGCCGTTACGAGGGCCGGTTGCGCGGCCGCCGCACTTACTTGCGTACTGTTAACTTTCGGCGCGCCATTGTCGGCGCAGCCGCCCCCGGCGGCTTCGGCTGCGCCGCCGCCGGTGCGCGCCGAGCCCATCGTCGACGGGCTGTATGTGCTCACAGGCGGAGGCGGCGCGAACAGCACGTTGCTCGTGGCCGCCGACGGCTCGCTGCTCGTCGATACGAAGAGCGCTGCCGCCTTTGAAGAGATCGCCGCGCTCGCCGCGCGGCTCGGCGGCGGTCCCATCCGCTACGTCGTGAACGGCCACGAGCATCCCGATCATACCGGCGGTAACGAGGCGTTCGGCTCGAGCGGTGCGCGCATCGTCGCGCACGAGGAAACGCGAACGGTGCTGGCCGCGGGCCAGCGCGGCGGCCCGCCGGCGCCGCCGGCCGCGTTGCCAACGGTCACCTTCCCGGACGGCGGCGGTGTCACGCTGTTCGTGGGCGGCCAGCGCGTGGACGTGTTGCACGCGCCGCCGGCGCATGCACACGGCAATAGCATCGTTCGCTACGTCGATGCGAACGTGCTGCACCTCGGCGATCTGTTCAGTCCGAGCCGCTATCAACTCATCGCGGGCGGCACGTTTCAGGGGTTCATCGAGGCCGCCGAGCTCGCGTTGTCGCTGGCCGACGAGACAACCAAGATCGTGCCGGGCGTGGGCGCCGTGTCGAGCCGCGCCGACCTCGTTGCGTATCGGAGCATGCTCACCACGGTGCACAATCGGGTTGCAGCGCTGGTGCGCCAAGGGAAGAGCCTCGAGGACGTCGTCGCTGCGCGCCCAACCGCCGAGTTCGACGCGCAGTGGGGCTCGCCGGACCACATGCTATTTCTACCGGCGATCTACGCCGAGCTCGCAGGGCGCGACTGAGTGCGACGAATCGCGGCTCTGGCGGCAGTGCTTCTCACCGCGTGCGGCGAGCGGCCTACGGAAGCGCCGCAAGTCGCGGGCGCGGCTGCGTTCGCCGAGTTCACGAACGGTGCCGATTGGCCGAGCTACAACCGCGATCTCGCAGGAACGCGTTTCTCGCCGTTGCGGCAAATTTCGCCCACCAACGTCGACGAGCTTCGGCAAGCATGGTCGTACCCGCTCGGCAGCACGGAGGAAACGGCGCCCGAAGGCTCGCAGCTCACACCGCTCGTGGTTGGAGGCACGCTTTACGCCGCGGCGGCCGACCGGGTGGTGGCGCTGCGCGCAGACACCGGCGAGGAGCTGTGGCGCTTCTCGCTCGAGAAGGGCGCGCCGTCACAGCGGGGGCTCGCCTACTGGTCCGATGACGCGACCGGCGCCGCGCGGATCTTCTTCACGGCCGGGCGCGCGCTCGTTGCGCTCGACGCACGCACGGGCAAGAAGGCGGCTGAGTTCGGCAGCAACGGCGAAGTCGCGATGCCGGCGGCATACAACGGCGCGCCCACGCCGTTCGAGGATCTCGTCGTCGTCGGCTCGAACGGCGCGCCCGGCGGCGTGCATGCCTACGACGCGCGCAGCGGCGTGCAGCGATGGAGCTTTGCGAGCACGCCCACGCTCACGCATCCGGCTTTCTCGCTCACCGTGGATGTCGATCGCGCGCTGCTCTACGCCGTGTTCGCGGGGCCCGGGCCCGACGTGTTCTACGGCGGCGAGAGGGCTGCCGCCGATCCGTACTTCAACGCGGTCGTGGCGCTCGACGCGCGCACGGGCGCGCCGCGTTGGCATTTTCAGACGGTGCATCACGACCTCTGGGGCTACGATCTGCGCGCACCGCCCGTGCTGCTGGATGCCGCCATCGGCGGTGCCAACGTGCCCGTGCTCGCCTTGGCCGGTCGCGCCGGCTATCTGTACGTTCTCGAGCGCACGACGGGCGCACCGGTTTTCGACCTTGTCGAAACGCCGGCGCCGTCGTCCGACGTTCCCGGCGAAACTTCGTCGCCGACGCAACCCGTGCCGTCGAAGCCTGCGCCGATCGCGCGCGTGAGCTTCGCGGCCGGCGATCTCGTAATGGCGGCCGATACCACGGCGGAGCATGCGGACTTTTGCCGCGAGCTGCGCGATCGCAGCGGCGGCTTGCAGAACGCGGGGCCGTTCACGCCGTATCGGTACCGCGCGCCCGGCGAGCAGGCGCGCTCGACGATCGTGTTCCCGGGCTCGCTCGGCGCGGTGGGTTGGGGCGGGGCGGCCGCGGATCCGTCGCAAGGTTTAGTGTTCGTGAACACCAGCAGCGAAGGCGGCATCGGCTGGCTCGAGCGCAACGCCACCGATGCCACTTCTGCGCAAACAGGCGTGGGTGCGCGCGCCGACCGTTTGCCGTACCGCCGCACGAGCGCCGTGGGCGGGCCGCTGGCGCGGTTCTGGTCCCACGACGCGGCGGCCGATTCCGCGGGTAACGAGCAGAGCGGCGGCTCGACGGCGTGGCCCTGTCAAAAGCCGCCGTGGGGCGAGATCATGGCCGTGAACGTAGCCACGGGCGCAATCGTCTGGCGCGTGCCGCTCGGCGTGACGGAACAATTGCCGGCCGAGCGCCGCCGCACGGGCCGGCTCAACGTCGGCGGCCCCATTGCCACCGCGGGCGGGCTCGTGTTCATCGGCGCCAGCAACGACCGGCGTTTTCGTGCCTACGACTCGCGCACGGGAGCGGAGCTTTGGGCAACGGAGCTGCCGCTCTCCGCCCACGCGGTGCCCATCACGTATGCCGCGGCGGATGGCCGCCAGTACGTGGCAGTCGTCGCTGCGGGGCGGTTGGCGATCGACGACGCCGGTGCGGCCGATGCACAGTCGCTGATCGCTTACGCCCTGCCTTAACGCATTGCGTAGAATTGTTCCGCGTGGCTTACCGACTGCCGCGACAGGTGCGGCCGGAGAATACGAATGTCGAGACTCAAGGACAAAATCAAGGCAAAGCAGTTCGTCATCACGGCGGAGATCGTGCCGCCGCTGTCGGCGTCCGGCACGAAACTGTTACACGAGGCGAGCCAACTGGCCGGCAAGGTGGACGCGATCAACATCACGGACGCCGCGGCCGGCAAAACCTCGATCTCGAGCTTCGCAGCCGCGGCAATCCTGGCCGCGAACGGCCACGAGCCGGTGTTGCAAGTCACTTGCCGAGATCGCAACCGCATCGCGCTCGCCGGCGATCTGATCGGCGCCGGCGCTCAGGGCGTGGAAAACCTGCTGATGCTGCGCGGCGACGATCCGAAAGGCGGCGATCAGCCCGATGCCAAGCCTGTATTCGACTTCGAATCGATCGATCTTTTGAAGCTCGCGCGCGACATGCGCGACAAGGGCGAGCTGCCCTCGGCGCGCAAGATCGATTCGCCGCCGAAGTTCTTCATCGGCGCCGCCGACGTGCCGCGGCGCCCCGACGCCAAATGGTCGGCCGTGCCGCTGCAGAAAAAGATCGAGGCCGGCGCGGATTTCATTCAGACGCAGTTCGGATTCGACCTCGACGTGGTGCGCGCTTACGCGGAGCGCCTGCGCGCGGAAGGCATCACCGAGAAGCTCGGCGTCATCATCGGTGTGGGCCCGATCCGCTCGGCGAAGTCGGCGCGGTGGATGAACGAGAACCTGTTCGGCGTCACCGTGCCGGAGCCCATCATCGCGCGGATCGAGGGCGCGAAGGATCAGGCCGCCGAAGGACGTCTGGTCTGCGCCGAGCTCATCGCGGGGCTCAAGGCGATTCCGGGCATCGCCGGCGCGCACGTGATGGCGCCGGCACAGGGCACGGACGCGATCGCTGCGGTGCTCGATTCGCTCGGTTCGCCCGGCTAGCGAGGCTCGGGCAGCGGTTGGGGCGGAATTTGAGACGGCTCGAATTCGAGCTCGATCGTTTGCACCCCTAGGCCGTCGAAGTACTGCATCATCGGCTGGATTTGCAGCGCGCCATTGCTGGCCACGGCCACCGTATAGGCCAGCATCTCGCTGCAAGTCGCCAGCCACTTGGCCGAGCCATCGAGGCCGCCGGACACGCGCAGTAGCTCATTACAGTGGAAGCCGGCCCCTCGAATTGCTATCAGAAACGTGCTGTTACGAAACGTTTCTGACATTGCTTGGAGCTCGCGCTCCTTCGCGGCGGCCGGTGTCTCGAGGGCTGCCGCAGCAAGGGTGGGTTCTGCGCGCGCGGCAGGCAAACCTTCGGTTTGAACCGCTGGGCGCGGATCCGCCGGTGCCGAAGGCGACACCTCGACCGGAGCGCGCACGAGCAGCACGAGCGCCGCGGCGACGATCACCGCTCCGGCTGCCAGGCTGCGTGCCAGCGTCTGCGAGTGCATGGCCGTGAGACTCCTTGAGCGACCCGTGCGTTCCCTTCCGGCTACCGCCGCCGCCGCGCGAGGCGCTTGGCCGCTGCCGCGCTGACTTGAACAGCCCGTGCCGGTCGATCGAGACGCACGGCCGTCAGATGATTACCCCAGACGCAGCCGGTGTCGAGCGCCGTCACGTCGGCGCGGCGCAGCAGCCCGAGCGCCGCCCAGTGGCCGAACACGATGTGAACGCGAGCGGCCCGGCGGTCGGGGAAGTCGAACCACGGCACGAGCCCCTTCGGCTGCGTGCCGGGCGGGCCGGAATAAGACAAATCGAGCCGGCCGCGCCGGTCGCAGTAACGCATGCGCGTCAAGGCGTTGATCGTGTAGCGGCATCGGTCGGCGCCGCGCAGTTTCGAGCTCCACGCCGACGGCTCGCCGCCGTACATTTCCTTCAGCGCATGCCGCCATCGTCGGCTGCGCAATTGCAACTCCACGTCGCGCGCCTCGGCGCGCGCCTGGGTCACGGTCCAGCGCGGCGGGATGCCGGCGTGCACGAGCACACGCTTTGTGGGCGCGGCGTAGTGCAGAAGCGGCCGATGGCGCAGCCAGTCCACGATCTCGCCCAAGTCCGGCGCATCGAGCACGTCGTGAAACGTGTCGGCGGGCGAGAGCTCGCGCCGGCCTGCCACGGTTGCGAGCAGATGGAGATCGTGATTGCCGAGCACGCAGGTCACGCTGCGCCCAAGCCCCATCACGCGCCGCAGCACGCCGAGCGAGTCCGGCCCGCGATTCACGAGATCGCCCACGAGCCATAGCCGGTCGCGCGAGGGGCGAAACGCGAGCTTGCGCAGCAGCGCGTCGAAGGCCGCCGCGCAACCTTGGATGTCGCCGATCGCGAACAGCCTCACGTGGATGCGCCGTGCCGCGGCTTACGCAACGGCGTGGTGCGCGGCGTCGAGGGTGGCGGCGAAACCGGGCCACTGCCGTTTGAACGACCGCTTGAGCTCGCGCGCAACCTTGAGTTGACTCTTGCGCAAATCCACGAGCGCGGGCGACAGCGCGCCGTGGGCCTTTTGCTTGCGCAGCATCGCCGTGTACCGCTTCAAGCGCTCGTCGGCCACGCACGCGTCTTGATGCGCACCGAGCAGATCCTGCACTGCCTTGCAGGCCGCCGCAGTGGATTTCAGCTGCGGATATACCTCCGCGAAAAACTCCAGCTCGTAGCGAAGCCGCTTGGTCTTGATGCGCAGCTCATGCAGCGCACGCGGCTGCGGGCGTTCGCCGAGTCGCTCGGCACAGCGGCGGACGCGCACCACGCTGCCGCGAATGCTTTGGAGCGCCGCGTCGCGCACGGACACAGAGCGCCAGCGGCGCACCGCGCTGGCGCTCGGCCCGGCGGCAACGAATTTGTGAAGGCGGGCGAACAGCGCCGCAGAACGCGCGCTCGCGAATACGGCGGCGGCCTTGACTCGCGCGGCGGCGCGCTCGCGCCGCAAGAACAGCTCGTAGCCGCTCAACTGCGCCCGCCGCTCGGGCGGTAAGCTTTGCGCGTACGCTTTGAAGGCTTGTGCGTACACGTCGAGATCGCGGAGCTCGCCGAGCGAGCGCGCAAACCAGCGCAATTCCGCGAGCAGGTGTGCCGCGGCCTTGCTCGGCAGCATGCGGCGAAAGAGTCGCAGCGCAACACGCAACCGCCGAGCTGCCACGCGCAACTGGTGAATCGCGTGCGCCGTAGGCGCGTTCTCGCCCTGCGGCCGATAGTCGGCGAGCATCGCGGCTTCGCGCGCCAAGATGGCGTAAGCGAACAGAATGCACGCGTCATTGGAGCCGATGTGCGGGATAGCGCCCGGCCGAACCAGGTGCGACGGCGCCACGGTTCGTTGTGCGCGCGGGTGGCTCATCAAGGCAGCGAGAATACGTAGAGATTGTTTGCGGTTCCTGCGCGCGTCTCCGGCGTCAACGTGGCCAAGCCGAATGTGTTCGGCGTGGCTCCCGTGCTGATCGCCACGTACTGCTTGCCGTTCACGGCGAATGTGGCCGGAAACCCGCTCACGTGCGAGCCCAAGCTCACTTCCCAGAGTACGGCGCCGGTCTCGGCGTCATAGGCGCGGAACCGGCCGGCCGTGTCGCCGCCGAATAGTAGGCCGCTCGCAGTCGTCATCAACGACGTTTGACCCGCGCGCTGCTCGCGCTTCCATGCCGTGCGCCCCGTCTCGACGGAGATGGCCTCGATGGTGCCGACGTTGTCGGTTCCCGGTGCGAGCTGATCGCGCGTCCTGATCGCGTAGAGCTCCAGCGCGTCGGCGTTGCGCGGCGCTTCCAGCGACGTGGCCGCCATGCAAATGTTTTGCAGCGGCATGTAGACGAGCTTCGTCTGCGGGCTGTAAGCGCCCGCGTGATAATTCTTGCCGCCGGTCAAGCTCGGGCATATTAGCCTTTCCTGACCGGAGCCCGAGAACAGCTTTTCTTCGTTCACCACGCCGGCGCCCGATTCCGTGTTGACGGCGGTGATGACGTTCTGCTCCACCGTAGGCCGCGCCCACAGGAACTGCCCGGTTTCGCGGTCGATGGTGTAGAAGAGACCGGTCTTGCCGGGCACGCCCGTCAACACCTTGTGCGAGGCGCCGGTTCGCACGCGCGGGTTGATCCACGCGACAGCAGCGGGATCGGGCGCGACGACGGTGTCGACCAGGATGCGCTCGAACGGGTGATCGAGATCCCAGTGATCGACGACGTGCTGTAGATACCAAACGATCTTGCCGGTGTCTGCGTCGATCGCGAGCGTGCTGTTGTGATACAGATACTGCTCGTCGTTGCCTGCCAGCATGAACTTCGGCGCAGGCGAAGTGACGGACGTGCCGACGTAAATGCGGTTCAACTCCGGGTCGAAGCTCGGCACCATCCACAGACCGACATGGCGGCGCTCCTCGTACGGAACGTCGCCCCAGGTGTCGCCGCCGGGCTCGTCGGGCCGCGGGATCGTGCGCGTGCGCCAGAGCTCCCGGCCCGTGAGTGCGTCGAATGCCGTGAGCACGCACGCCTCGGGGCCGCCCTCAGGCTCGCAGCTGCGGCCCGAGATGACCTTGCCGTTCGCGACGATGGGGCCCGAGCTGTGCTGCGCACCGCGGCGGTAATCGAGAATCTGCGTTTCCCACTTCAGCTCGCCCGTGCGCGCGTCGAGTGCGTAGGCGTAATTGTCGGCGCCGTTATCGAGGATCAAGTTGCCGTAGATGGCTAGATTGCGGTTCAGCGACGGGAACGGGATGTAGTCGGCGTTGTCGTCCTGCACAGGGCGCCGGTATTCCCAAATCAGGTCGCCGCTCGCGGCATCGATGGCTTGCGTGATGTCGTTCGGATTGGGGAAAAACATCACCCCGTCGTGCACGAGCGGCGTGCCTTCTTGCACGCCTTGCGCCAGCGGCCGCGTCCACACGAGCTTCAGCTGCGTCACGTTGCGCTTGTCGATTTGCGTGAGCGGGCTGTAGCCCCAGTGATTCAACGTGCGGCGCCACGACAGCCACTGCCCCGGCTCCGGGTTTTGCAGCATCGCATCCGTCACGGGACGCAGCACGCGTTCCTGCGCCGACGTGCCGAAAACGGCGAGCGCCGCGAACAACCCGGCTGACAGAGTCGTCTTCATCGAGCGCAGTCGCATGAGGCCTCCGATGTCGATCAGGCTTGCTGAGTTGCGGCGGTGCCGGCCGGCGGCTCTATCACGTGGCCCGCGCCGAACCGATATTTCGGCATGAACGCCATCAAAATGGCCGAAGCGACCAGGATCATCGCGGCCGCGTAGAGGCCGTTGTCGTAGCTCACATCGGCGGACAGCTCGCGCAGCTTCGGCATGCCCCAGATGCCGACGGCCGATCCCAGATAAAACACGCCAAAGATGACGCCGTAGACGCGGCCATACGCGGCGTTGCCGTAGTAGCGCTTGATGAGGAACGCGAGCACGTCGAACTCGGCGCCGAGCAAGAAGCCGACCAGCAGCGCGCTGACGTAGCCGAGGTCGGGATACACCGCGTAGAGGACGCATGCGATGGCGCCCCCGATCGACACCGTCGTCATCACGCGCGGGGCGAAGACGTGGTCGATGATGAACCCGACGATGACGCGCGCGAACAAAAGGCCGACTCCGAACGTAGTCTGGAGCCGCGTCGTCTCCTCAGGCGTCCAACCCGCGTCGCGCAGCAGCGGAACCTGCTGCGTGACGAGGCTCGTGGCAGTAACGCCTAGCAGGAAAAATCCTAAGTTCAGCATCCAGAACGTCGGCTCGCGCATCGCTTCTTTGAACTTGAGCCCGAACGACCGGCTGGCGGAGGTCAACTTCCGCGCGGCGATGTCGGCCGCATCGGGCTCGCGCAAGCAGTAGGCGACGATGGGCCAGCTCACGAAGAGCACGAGCAATGCGATGGCGAGCACGGCGTGCCGCCAGCTATAGGCGGCGATGATGGGGCCGATTACCAACAGCGGCAGAATCGTGCTGCCCACGCCGATGCCGGCGTTGGCGACGCCCAAAGACAAGCCGAGCTTGCGGTCGAACCAGGGCGTGACGGCTTGCAAATAGCCGAGCGGCCACAGGCCCAAGCCGGCGATGGGCACCAAGGCCCAGAGGAAGTAGTAGACGTAAATATTGTCCGGCGTGAAATAGATCGCGGCGAGGCTCAGCGCGAACAGCGGGATCGACGTGAGCACGACGCGCCGGGGACCGAAACGGTCGACGAGCATGCCCTGAAGCGGCGACATCACCACGATCATGTACGCGACCAGCGAAAACGCGAACGAGACGTCTGTTCGCGACCAGCCGAATTCCTGCTCGATCGGTGTGATGTAAGCCGTGACGGTGAGATTGGCGATCACGCTCGGGCCGAGCGCGAGGCCGATCGTGGCGCCCAGTGTCGTCAGGATGCCGTTGCGGGAGAGCTCGGACGGATGGGTGGCTGTCTGCATGAGCGTTCCTTCTTTTCCGGGCGGCGAGCGTACGCAGCCACGTGATGACGCTTTCGGCACCGCCGTGAATACGTCCCTGTAGGCTGCGTCGGCGA
>CAMPKU010000032.1 GCA_946887385.1 uncultured Gammaproteobacteria bacterium | reverse complement strand
CGGGCTCGCCGGCCGTCAGCAGTAGCGCGCCCTGGCCGAAGTAATTCAACAGCAACGCAGGCCAAACCAGGCCGAGCCAAGCGAGCTGTACGGGGCGCTTGCCGAAGTGGCCCATGTCGGCATACAGCGCTTCGGATCCCGTGAGCACGAGGAACACGGCGCCCAAGATCGTCGCTGCGACGGCCGGGTGACCCGCGAGCAGCGCCAGCGCATGGTGCGGGGCAACTGCGGCGAGAACTTGCGGCGCTGCCGCGATCTCGCGAGCGCCGAGAGCGGCGAGCGTGCCGAACCATAGCACCATGATGGGACCGAACATGCCGCCCACGCGCGCCGTCCCGCGGCGCTGAATCGCGAACAGTGCGACGAGGATGCCTAGGGTGATTGGCAGCACCGCGCTGGCCAACGACGCGTCGAGCAGCTCGAGACCTTCGACGGCCGACAGCACTGAGATCGCCGGCGTGATCATCGCGTCGCAGTAGAAGAGCGCGGCCCCGAGCGCTGCGATTGCGATCATACGTGCCGCCCACGCGCTCGACGTGCCGACTTTCTGCTGCACGAGGGCGAGCAGCGACAGAATTCCGCCTTCGCCAGCGTTGTCGGCACGCAAGATGAGCACAACGTATTTCAGCGTGACGACGAGAAACAAACTCCAAAAAATCAACGACAGCACGCCCATGACCGCGGCGGGGTCGCTCACGCCGCCGGCAGCTGCCGTGGCTTCCTTCAACGCGTACAGCGGGCTCGTGCCGATGTCGCCGTAAACGATACCGAGCGCGCCGAGCGTTGCACGGGGCAAGGAACGAGGTTCGCTCATGGCGAGGTTCGAAGGGCGAGACGGCGGATGGTGGAGGCGGGTGGGGCGGTCGAGGAGGTCTTGAATGCGAGATTCTACGCCTCCTTTCGGGCGCGGTCATTGCGAGCCGTACTAGAATGCGGGTTGCAGCGGCAAACGCTAAAGGACCAGCAGAAATGGCCAAGATTTTGGGGGGTATCGCGACGTCGCACACGCCGACGATCGGCTTCGCGCTCGACACGGGCAAGCAGAAAGATCCCGTCTGGGCGCCGATTTTCGAAGGCTACAAGCCGGTGCAGCAGTGGCTCGCGGACAAGAAGCCCGACGTGCTGTTCTTGATCTACAACGACCACGTGACGTCGTTCTTTTTCGATCACTACTCGCACTTCGCGCTTGGGATCGGCGACGAGTATCCGGTGGCCGACGAAGGCGGCGGGCCGCGCGCGCTGCCGCCGATCAAAGGGCATGCGAAGCTCGCGCACCACATTGCCGCGTGCCTCGTGGCCGACGAGTTCGATTTGTCGTACTTCCAGGGTAAGGGCCTCGACCACGGCGCGTTCTCGCCGTTGTCGCTGCTCTGGCCTCACGAGCCCGACTGGCCCGGCGCGATCGTGCCCCTGCAAGTGGGCGTGCTCCAGTTTCCGACGACGACGGCGCGACGCTGCTACAAGCTCGGCCAATCGCTGCGTAAAGCGATCGAGAGCTACCCCGAGAACCTCAAGGTGGCGATCGTCGGCACGGGCGGGTTATCGCACCAGGTGCAAGGCGAGCGTGCCGGCTTCAACAACACGCCCTGGGATCACGAGTTCATGGATTTACTCGTCAACGATCCCGAGAAGCTCACGAAAATGACGATCGCCGAATACGCGGAGCTCGGCGGCATGGAAGGCTCCGAGGTGATCATGTGGCTGATCATGCGCGGTGCGCTCACCGCGAAGGTGAAGAAGCTGCACCAAGCCTACTACCTGCCGTCGATGACGCCGATTGCCACGTTGATCCTCGAGAACGACTCGAGCGAGTCGACGGGCGAGCCCGTCGAAGCCACTCGCGAGCGCGCGGCGCGCGAGCTGAAAGGTGTGGAACGGCTCGAGGGCACGTACCCGTTCACGCTCGAGCGTAGCGTCAAGGCGTATCGGCTCAACGAGTTTCTGCACTCGCTGCTCGAGCCCAATACCCGCAAGCAATTCCTCGCCGACCCCGAGCCGCTGTTCGAGGCGGCGGGCTTGACGGAGGAAGAGCGCGACATGGTCCGCCGCCGCGATTGGCGCGCGCTGATTCAGTACGGCGTGATTTTTTTCATGCTCGAGAAGCTCGGCGCCGTCGTCGGCACCACGAACCTGCACATCTACGCCGGGATGCGCGGGCAATCGCTCGAGGATTTCCAGAAGACGCGCAACGCGCAGGTGCTGTACTCGGTGGCCGGCAAGGACGAAGGCAAGAAGGACTGGGACAAGAGCGCCCCGCCGCGCTAACGGTCTAAGCCCGCGCGTCCGCGAGTACGGGCGCGCGGCGCAGCGCGAGTGCGCCGCCCGCCGCGAACATCAGCAGCAGCGCCAGGAACACGAGCCCGCCCGCGAACGAGCCCGTCACCTCGCGCACGACGCCGACGGCGTACGGGCCTACGAAGCCGCCGAGCGAGGCGAACGTATTGATGAGCCCGATGCCCGCCGCCGCGGCGCTGCCCGTGAGGAAGCGCGTGGGCAGCGACCAGAACGGGCCGCGCGTGCCGAGATCCCCCACCGCGGCCACCGTGAGCGCGAGCATCCCGGGCAGCGGCGACACGAAGTACGCGCTCGCGATGAAGCCGAGCGCGCCAATGGCGCTCGGGATTGCGATGTGCAGTAGCCGTTCGCCCGTGCGGTCCGAGCTCGCGCCGATCGCGATCATGCCGATCGCCGCCGCAACGTACGGCAGCGCGGAGATCATGCTCACCGTGAAGTTGCTGTAGCCCGAAAGCCCCTGGACGATCTGCGGTATCCAGAGCGTGAGCCCGTAGCTGCCGCACTGGCAGGCGAAGAGAATCAAGCCGAGCAGCCATACCGTCGGGTGCATGAGCGCGGCGCCGAGGCCGACGCCGTGGCGCTCGTGTGCCGCGCGCTGCTCGCGCGCAATGCGCTCGGCGAGCCAGTGCCGCTCTGCGGGCGCGAGCCACTTGGCCTGCTCGGGCGTGTCGGTGAGATACGCGAGCACCACGAAGCCGAGCACGATGGCGGGCAACCCTTCGAGCAGGAACAGCCATTGCCAACCGGTCAGGCCGCGAAAGCCGTCGAGCTCGAGGATCAGCCCGGCAAGCGGCCCGCCGATCACCGTCGACAGCGGAATTGCGAGCATGAACCACGAGATGGCGCGGGCGCGCTCCGCCGCCGGATACCAATTCCCGAGGTAATAGATGATGCCCGGCAGGAAGCCGGCCTCCGCCACGCCGAGCATGAACCGCAGCACGTAGAAGCTCGTCGGGCCCGAGACGTACATCATCGCCACCGACAGCACGCCCCACGTGATCATGATGCGCGCGATCCAAAGACGCGCCCCGACGCGCGCGAGGATCAGGTTACTGGGCACCTCGAACAGCGCGTAACCGATGAAGAACACGCCGGCACCGAAGCCGTAAACGGCCGCGCTTAGCCCCAAATCGGCGTTCATCTGCAGCGCGGCGAAGCCGATGTTGACGCGGTCGAGCCACGCGACCACGTAGAGCAGCAGCAGAAACGGCAGCAGCCGGCGGCCGACCTTCGTCAGCGTCGCGCGGCCGAGCTCCGGCGCGGCCTCGCTCGCGCGCGGCGGTGTGCTGTGCATGGCAGTGTCCCGTCGATCCCACGCGCATGCTAGGTGGCGGAGCGCGGCGGCGGCAACCGCGAGAGTTGATTTCGCCGCATCCGCATTTTAGTATTTAGACAGTTATCTAAATATATAAACGCATGCGCGACGTCTTCAAAGCCTTGGCGGACCCGACGCGGCGCGAGATCTTGAGCCAGCTCGCCCGCGGCTCGATGACGGCCGGCGAGCTCTGGAATCTTTTCCCGACCTCGCGCGCCTCGCTGTCGCACCACTTCAACGTGCTCAAAGGCGCCGACCTCGTGCGTACCGAACGGCGCGGTCAGACGATCGTGTACTCCCTCAACACTTCAGTCGCCGAAGAGATCACGGCCGCCGTGCTCGGGATCTTCGAGTCGAAGGCCAAAGCGCCGGCAGCACGCCGGGCGAAGGTGTCGCGATGAAGCTCAAGCCGAGCGACGTGCTGTGCCTCGGCGCCGTCGCCGCAGTCGGCGCATTGGCCTGGTATCTGTATCCCGCCATCCCAGAGCGCATGCCCACGCACTGGAGCGCGAGCGGCGAGGTCGACGGCTACATGCGTAAGCCGTTTGCCGTGCTGGTGATGATCGCGCTGCCGCTTGGGGGCTACGCGATGCATGCGGTCTTCAAGGTGTTACCGCGGGTGTCGCCGGCGGGATTCGAAATGGACCGATTCCAGCGCGCGACCGACATCATCACGTTGGCGGTGACGTTGATGTTGGCCGGCGTCGCGGCCGTCGTGCTGCTTTCCGCCAGCGGCAGCGACGTGCCCGTCGTCACCGTCATCACGTTACTGGTGGGCGGGCTGTTCGTCGTCGTCGGCAACTACTTGGGCAAGGTGCGCAGGAATTTCTTCGTCGGTATCCGCACGCCATGGACGCTTGCGAGCGACGAGGTGTGGGCGCGCACTCACCGTGTCGGCGGCTGGCTGTTCGTCTTGGCGGGCATTGCCATCGTCGCTTCGGCTGGAGGCTCTCGGCAGCTTCTACCGGTGGTGCTGCTCGCCTCTGTAGGCACGGCGGCGTTGATCTCCGTCGCTTACTCGTACGTGGTCTATCGCAAGCTGCATCGCTAACGCGACACCGGCTCGCGGCCGCGTGCTGAGGTAAGATCGTGCGTGAACGTTCGGCCGTTTACCGTGGGTGTACGGCCAACCCACACGATGGAGGGTACGATGCGTCACGTCATTTTGGGTTGCGCACTCGGCCTAGCATTCGCGGCGCCGGCGGTTGCGCATCATGGGCCGGGCACGTTCGATCTTCGCAGCTCCGTGAGCTACCCCGTCGCCACACTGACGGGCGTGGACATGATCAATCCGCATTCGTGGCTCTACTTCGAGGTCACCGGCGCCGACGGCGAAGTCTCCAAGCACCGCTGTGAGATGCGCTCCGTGCATACGCTGCGCCGCTCGGGCTGGACTTTGGATCTGTTTCCCGTCGGCGAGCAGATTGCGATCGAGGCCTCCCCCGACCGCGCCGATCCGAATTCCTGTTACTTACAGACCATCCGCTTCGCGAACGGCAGCCACATGGACCGTTATGGGCAGTACGTGAAGGCGCCGGACGGCGGCATCCGCGAGGTGCGCGGTCCGATCGTCGTTCCAAATGTGGAGCAGCGAGCGCTGCGTCGCCCGAGCGGCGAGCCGAATCTCGCGGGCGACTGGGCGCCCGAGCAGCGCGTGATGACGAATCCGCGCGGCACCGGCGGCGGACTGGTCGCGCTCGGCGAGCTGCCGGAGTTCGACCGCGCGAGGAGCGAAACCGCAGCCGGCGCGGGCGCCGGCGCCGGCCGTGGACCGGCCGGACCGGGCGGGCCCGGTGCGGCGGCCGCGGGCCCCCGGCTCTACGGCGGCACGGCGCTCACTGCCGAAGGCGAGCGCGCGGCGGCAGCCTTCGCACGCGAAGACAATCCGCGCTTCCGCTGCGAGACCACGAGCATTTTGTTCGATTGGACGTTCGATGGCCCCGTGAACCGCATCGAGCAAACCGGCGAGACCATCGTGCTGCGTTACGGCCAGATGGGGCTCGAGCGCACGATTCATATGAACGCTGCGGCGCCCCCAGCCAACGTCGCGCCGAGCCGCGCCGGCTATTCCGTGGGCCGCTGGGAAGGCGACGTGCTCGTCGTCGAGACCACGGCGTTCGTGCCGGGTGTGCTGAACGCGCCCGTGCGCCACAGCGACCGGCTGCGCGTCGTGGAGCGCTTCTCGCTCGATCCCGCAACCTTCAAGCTGACGCGCACGTACGAGGCCACCGACCCCGTGTATCTGCAAGGCACGTACGCGGGCTCGGACGTCATCCAGATCGCCGACGCGCCGTATACGGAAGACAACTGCCGGGAGCTCGGCCTGATCGACTACTCGAGAGAAGCGCAGGAGCTCTAGGAATTGCGGCCGCGCTCAGCGTGCGGCGCCGGGGCTACGCTGTTGCGCTCGGAGCGGCGATCGGATGACCTCCGCGCGTTACTCGCGCAGCCACTCTCACGACGTGGCGCGCCGGCGAGTCGAGCCCCACGTAGAAAATGAAAACCTCTAGGCCCGAGGCGGCGGCGCGCAACAACGCTTGAGTAACGCTGTTGCCGCCCAACGGCGTCTCGAAATTGAAATCTTCGTTGCGCTCAATCGAACGGTTCAAGAGCTCGGAGCCTACGTTCCACGCGCGGGCGTCCGTCGCGGCGAGCGGCAGGCCATCTCTCTCTTGCAGCGCCTTCACGACAATGTCCGGATTGAAGTACACGCCGTTGCACGCTGCGAGAAACTCGCCGGCAATGACGCTCTTGCCGACACCGTTCGTGCCGGCTGCCATTACGATGCAGCCGCGACGCTTTGGCGCGCGGTTCAATCTTCGCGATTCAGTTCGGCATCCGTGGCCGAGAACAAGAGTTCCACCGCCCGGCGCGCCTCTGGCATCTGCATGCTCGCGTGAATCGCGTCGAACTCCCGCGTCCAATAGTCGAGCTCGCGCTCTTCAGACGTGCGCTCCCCGGAAGCGAGCTTGTTGTAAGCGTCGATGCCCAGCACGACGGCCTGCGCCTGGCCGTGGCGCTCGATGAACACCGCTCCGGAGTCGCGGGCGGCCCGCAAGATCTCGCCGAAGCGGTTCTTGGCTTCGGTCGCTGGCACGGATCGGTGATCGCGAGGGCGCGTGCCGGTCTTGGATTTGCGGCTCAAAGGCTTGGAGATGCGGCTTGGTGTGCGTTTGGCCATGGTTGATCCCTTTCGCCCAACCCGCGTGATTTAGCTATTTATTGAAGGATTAGCCAGTCCGGCGTGCTATCTCAGCGCTGGCTACGCAGCCATTCGAGGCGCGCCGAGATGCCAGGATCGCCGGGCACCAGCGCCAGCGCAGCTTCGTAGGCCGCGATCGCAGCCGGATAATCGCGCAGCATCGCGTGCGTTTCGCCGAATAGCGTGACTGCGCCCGGTGAGGATGGGTACAGGTCGGCTCCGAGCTCCGCGAGAGGCAAGGTTTGCTCCGCCAGATTCCAGGTATACAACAGGCTTACACACAGACGCGCCAGGCTGCTTTCGGCGAGCAACGGATGGCTCGGCGTCTCGGCGGCCAGCAGACGAAGCTCCGCCGCCGCGCCGGCGCCGTCACCGCTGATGACTCTGCGCACGAGCTCGTCGTAGCCGATCGGCGGCTTCGTGGCAGACTTGAACTCGAGCGTCATGCTGCCGTCGCGTAGCGGCTGCCGCAGGGCTTGGTCGAGCAGCGACAGGCTCACGTCGTTGCGAGCCAAGTGCGCGCCGAAGAAGTGTCGAACATGCTCGACGACGGCGCGATGCCCGGCCGCACGCTCCGGAGTGATCGGTGCCCAGTAACCCGCCGCTTCGCCGCGGCCTTCGACGAGCGCGTAGCTGGTGAAATCCGCATGACCCAATCCCTGCACTCGCAACCAGTAGCGATCGGCGTGAACAGCCTCGTCGAACAAAGACGTGGCATTCCCCTCGGGCGCTTGCTCGTTCCGCTGCACGGCGGCATGCAGCCACGCGGCTTGCAGTGCCTGGGGATCGTAGTGCGGCGACGAGCGCGGCAGGCCCGACGGGTGCGGATACTGGATACCCGAGTCGAGGCTGACGAAGGCGTCGACGTCGCGGTTACGCATCGCGAGCACGACACCGGCCATTCCGCCTTGATCGAAGCCCATCACCCCGAGCCTCTCGGAGTCGACGAATGAGAATTGCCGCGCTCGCGCGATCACGAATTCGAGATCGCGGATCTGCGTCTCGAGATCCGGCACGGTGAGCCTCGCGATCGGGACGTGCGTGCCCACGAGCGGTGCCGTGGCGACGACGAAGCCGCGCCCGGCGAGATACTCGGCCGTCGCGACGAAGCTGATCGGCGATTCGTAATAGAGCCCGAGGCCGATCACGATCAAGGGGAAGGGGTCGTTCAGCGGCGCGGCGTCCTCTACGGCACGCATCGGCCGTTCGAGCAGCGCCTCGTAGCTCGTCGCGCTCAGCGAACGCGCGAGCGGGCCGTTGGCGTACTCGAGTCGCTCCCGCAACTCGCCGGCGATGTCGGCGGGCCAGATGTCGCCGTCGGCCAGCGCCGCGTAACGGTCGAAGGTGAGCGGCGCCGCGCGGCGCGCTGCGGCTGCGGGATACCAGAGGTAGGTTCGAATGGGACGAGGATGCGCCGCGCCGCGAGCGCCGCCGGTCACGGTACGCGATAAGTCCTCGTCCTCGAGCAGCCGAAATCCGACCGCGTGCTCGCCGGGTTCGAGACCGAACACGTTGGCAGGCGTCTGCGCGAGCGCGGGAAACGTTACGAGCGCAAAGAGTGCCGACGTTGCTGAAACGACGAAGCGCTGCACGCCAAGCCCCCGAGTCCGGTGAGAGTCGATTCTACTGCGCGGTAGCCCGTGGATAATCACACGAATCCAGTGTATATTACGTTGCAAGGAATCACCGCGTATGAAGAACATCACGATCACGCTCGACGAGAAGACGGCCGCATGGGCACGCATCTACGCGGCTCAGCACGGGAAGAGTGTGTCGCGGCTGCTCGGCGAGATGCTCCAAGAGCGCATGCGTGACCTACGCGATTACGATCAGGCGAGACGCAGCTACCTCGCAACGAAGCCCGTCGCGTTCGACTGGGCCGGCGGCCGCAAGCCGAAACGCGAGGAGCTTCATGACCGCGCCGGTCTTCGTTGACACGAATGTCTTCGTCTACGCCCGTCAAGCCAACGAGCGGCTGCGGCAACCCCTGGCGGCGGAATGGCTCGAGAAACTGTGGGACGATCAGCTCGGCCGCACAAGCTTCCAGGTGCTTTCCGAAAGCTACGTGACGTTCACGCGTAAGATCAGGCCTGCTCTTCGGCCGGCGGAGGCGTGGGAGCAGATACGCAGCTTGCTCACGTGGAATCCTCAACCGATCGACGGCGAATTGTTGTTGCGTGCACGGGAGATCGAGCAGCGTTACCGGTTGAGTTGGTGGGACAGCATGATTGTCGCCGCCGCCCAGCTGCAAAACTGCGCGCTGCTGCTCACCGAAGATCTTGAGGATCGCGCTACTTTCGGTGGCGTCACCGTACGCAATCCGTTCAACGTCGGTGTGTCCGAGGCGATGGCAACCTACACCCTGGCGCCGGCCACGATCCCCGGTCACCCGCGCCGCGGACGTCCGCGCCGCGCGCCGAAGCTCGGCAAGTGAAGCTCGTCGATACGGCATCCTGCATGGCGAAGCCAGTTTGAACACCCGCGAGCAGCCGGCGCGCCGCTATCGCTACTACGACCTCGTGCTCGCAGGCTTCGTCGCGGTGCTGCTGTGCTCGAACCTGATCGGCACGGCGAAAGTTTCCGAGGTGTCTTTGCCGATCGTCGGCGGCGTATTCGTCTTCGGCGTAGGCAACATCTTCTTCCCGATCAGCTACATCTTCGGCGACGTGTTGACGGAGGTGTACGGCTACGCCCGAGCGCGGCGCGTGATCTGGGCCGGTTTCATCGCGATGGTGTTCGCGAGCACGATGGCGTGGGTCGTCGTCCACCTGCCCGCGTCGCCGGCGGAACCGTTCAACGCCACGCTGCAGCCGGCGATCGAGGTGGTGTTCGGCTACACGTGGCGCATCGCAGTCGCCTCCATCGCCGCGTTCTGGGTAGGCGATTTCGTCAACGCGTACGTGCTGGCGCGCATGAAGGTGCTCACGCACGGCCGCTGGCTGTGGGCGCGCACGATCGGATCGACGATCGTGGGGCAAGGCGTGGACAGCATGATTTTCTACCCGCTCGCGTTCGCCGGCATCTGGGCTTACGACACGCTGTTCGCCGTGATTGCGTTCAACTGGTTTTTCAAGGTCATGGTCGAGGTGGTCATGACGCCGGCAACGTATGCCGTCGTCGGTTGGCTCAAGCGCCACGAGCACGAGGACTATTTCGACACCGACACGAACTTCACGCCGTTCTCGCTCAAGGATTGAGCTCGGGCGCTCGTTGCGCCGTGCGCCGGCATCGGGGATGATCGCGGGCCGATACCGCGGCAGACACCAATCTTTATGACCAGCGACTCCATGACCATCGCCGACGGAAGCGTCGTTTCGTTTCACTACACGTTGCGCGACGACACGGGCTCGGTGAGCGAAAGCTCCGAGGGCGGCAGCCCCGTCGTCTACCTGCACGGGCGTAACAACATCGTGCCGGGGCTCGAGTCGGAGCTTAAGGGCAAGAAGAGCGGCGACAAGCTCACGGCTGTCGTGGCTCCGGAACAAGGTTACGGCCCGCGCAACGAGAGCGCGGTGCAACGCGTGCCGCTGAAGCATCTCGCTACGAAGGGCCCGATTCAGCCGGGTCAGATGGTGGTCGTCAACACGCGCGAAGGCGGGCGCCAGGCGCGCGTGCTGAAGGTGGGACACTTCAACGCCGATCTCGATCTCAACCACCCGCTCGCTGGCAAAACGCTCACGTTCGACATCGAGATCGTCGACGTGCGCGCGGCCACCGAGGAAGAGCTCGCCCATGGCCATGCGCACGGCCCGCATGGGCACGGGCACGATCACTAGCTCGGGCCCGTTTCGGTTGGTAAAAAAAACGGCCGGAGGCGGGTGCCTCCGGCCGTCGTTGCGTACGAGACTCTGCGCTTAGAAGCTGCGTCGCACCGTCATTGCCCACTCGCGCGGGCGCGACGGCTGGCCATGGATGTACCCGGCCGAAGCCCACAGATCGAAGATCGTGACGTAGTAGTACTCGTCGGTCAGGTTCGTGGCCTCGAGCGCAACCTCCCACTCCTCCTCCTCCGACTCCCAGGTCAAGCGCGCATTGACGAGGGTGTAGCTGTCGATGAAGTTCGTCGGCGCGTTCACGGCGTTCGAGAACACCTCATCCGAGAAGCTCGCGTCGATGCGCGGCGTGAGCGTGCTGCCGCCGCCGAGCGTGAACGTGTTTTGCAGCCCCACGCTGAATTTGTTCTCCGGGGTGTACGGCGTGATCATGCCGAGCGTGACCGCGGTGGCGCCGGGAAGGATGCTCGTGTACTCGAAGTCCAGCGTGCTGAGCGTGGCGTCCAGGATCAGGCTGTCGGTGGCATGCCATTCGGCCTCGAACTCCATGCCCCAGACGTCCGCGTCGCCGACGTTGTTCTGGCTCGCGCACGGCGTTTGCTGGCCCGGAGGCGCCCACGTGCATACCGTCGTCGGCAGCTGGATGTCGACATAGTCGTTCCAGAACACCGCGGCGTTCAAGCGCACGTTGCCGCCGAGCGTGGTCTTGAAACCCACCTCGTAGCTGTCGAGCGTCTCCGGCTGGAACGCGTTCAATTGGCTCGGGAAGAACGGCCGCGCGTTGTTGCCGCCGGCTTTGTAACCGGAGGCGGCTTGCACGTAGAGCATCGAGGCGTCGCCGACGTCGGCCGAGAGCGCAACGCGCCAATCCGTGTTCTCGCTCGCGTACGCGACGGACGCGAGATCGAGGCCGAATACGCCGCAGTTGGACGGGTTGCTTGCCTCCCAGAACCAAGGGCTCGGGAAGCCGAGGCCTGGATGAACAGCGCAGGGCTGGACGGCCGACAGATCGGGATTGCGCCGGCGGAACGTGTAGCTCTTCTCGTCCTCCGAGCGGCGCAAGCCGAGCGACAGGTCGAGGCGCTCGGTCAACTGGATGGCTGCCTGCGCATAGATGGCCTTGTTCTCCGACGGCACCAAGTCCGGGCCGTGGATGAAGTCGAAGCCCACGTACGGTAAGTCGACGCGCGCGTCCTCGTTCGTTTGCTGATCGAGGTAGAACGCGCCGAACGTGAGGTCGACGCGCTCGCCGGCCGCCACACTGAAACGGACTTCCTGCGTCGTCTGCTCGTGATTCATGACTTGCAGCAGCTGCTGCGCCGCAAGCGGCGAGCCGTCCGTGTCCTCGGCGAATGCGTTCTCGTATTCGCGATGCGACGTAACGAACAGCATCGAGACGTTGTCCGAGATCTGCCAGTCCAGGTTCAGCGAGTAGTCCCACGCGTCGAGCGAGTTGACGGGCTCCATGACGTACGGCTTGAAGACATCGGTGTTCTGGCCCGTGGTGCCGCCCTGGAACAACGAGCTACCCGTGCTGAGCCCGTCGTTGATGTACGTCGCGTAGTTGACGTACGTGCCGCCCGTCGCGAACCGGTTGTCGTAGGGAACGTCCGTGCCCGCGTCGAAGGCGCCGTTGCCGTTGTTGTCGAAAAAGATCGGCACTTGGCTGCCGGCATCGACGAGCGGATTCCAGGCAGGGTTGTTCGGTACGTCCGAAGCGAACGGGGGTACAGCGGGCCCGTTCGGTGCGAGCCATGGGAAGTTCGAGTGCGAGTGGTCCTTGGCGGCGATGAGTACGCCAGGCTGCGACTCCGAGTCGTCGTTGACGATGCTCGTGGCGAAATTGACGTCGACCGTGTCGCTCGGCGTCCAGCGCAGGCTCAAGCGGCCCGAGGTATATGACTGGCCGCCCTCCGTGCCGAGCTCGCAACCGAAGCTCTGCGTATAAATCGGCAGGCCGCCGGGCTGCCCCGGCTGCGGCAGGCCGTTCGCGCACGCGTAGTCGAGCCGCGTGACGTAGCCTTCACTCGACCGCGAGACGCCCGCGATACGCGCGTAAAGCTTGTCCTCGGCGAGCGTGAAGCCGCCCGCGGCTTTGATGTCCGTGCGGTTGAACGTGCCCTTGGTCAGCGACACGTTGATGTCGTCGGCGCCGTCCGCCTGACGCGTGAACAGCTTGATGGCGCCGCCGATTGCGTTGCGCCCGGCGAGCGTGCCTTGCGGTCCGCGCAGCACTTCGACGCGATCGAGATCCAGAAGGTCGAGCAAGTTGCCCGTGATCGTCGAGTAGTAGACGTCGTCGACGTAGATGGCCACGCCGGGCTCGACGGACGGGTTGAAGTCGGTTTGGCCGATACCGCGAATGAAGGCGACGAGCGCACTGCCCGACGAAGAGCCTGCGGGCCGCAGCGATACGTTCGGTGTTTGTGCCGTGATCTGCGCGAGATTCGTCTGGCTGCGCGCGTCGAGCATTTCCGCGTTCACGGCGGTGATTGCGATCGGCGTGTCCTGCACGTTCGCCTCGCGGAACTCCGCGGTCACGATGATCTCTTCGAGACCACCGTCTTGCGACCAGGCCACCTGCGTGCCGGCCGCGAGCGCGGCGACGATAGCCGAATGCAACGCTGTCCTCTTCATTGAACCCCCTCGGGTGCTGGTTGAGTTGCGCATTGACCACGCTGGTCAGCCGGGGATTCTGCGACCGCACGCGCGAAAAGGCTAGGGCCCCTGCCAGAACGAGGCGTTCGGGGCGCCCCGAGCGTGGCGCCGGCACTACAGTTTTGGGACGAAGAGGGCGGTTACGCGAAGATTTCCTCGTCGGTGGGCACCTTCTTGTCCGCGATCACCTTGCCGATGCGCGACACGTTCATGAGGTGCTTGTAGTCAAGGTTCTCCGAGATCGAGTTGCCGCCCCACGAGCCGCAGCCGAGCGTCGTGGTCGGCGCAAAGCCGTTGGTCAACGAGCCGCCGGCCGTCAGCGAGCTGGCCTGATTCACGACGAGCCGGCTCACCGGCAGCTCCACGCCGGCCTCGCGGATGTTGCCCTCGTCGTTCGAGTGGACGGCAGCGGAGTGCCCCGCGCCTTCGACGAGCAGGTTGGCCTTGGCCTTCGTGACGGCGTCTTGGAACGTGTTGTACGGCAAGATCGCAACCACAGGGCAGAGCTTCTCCTTGGCCAGCAAATCGGCCGAGCCCGCGCCTTTGGCGGGCAGCAAGATGATGCGCGCGCTGGCCGGCACGTCGAGCCCCACCATGGCGCCGATCTCGCGCGGCGTTCTGCCCACCACGTCTTTGTTCAGGTGGCCGTCGGGAAACACGAGCTTGCGAAGCTTGTCGATGTCCGCGTCGTTGTCCGTGAACCACACCTTGCCGGTGTCCTTGAACAGCTTGACGGTCTCGTCGTAACGCTCCTCGGGGGCGAGCACGAACTGCTCGTGCGAGCAGATGATGCCGTTATCGAACGCGGCTCCCGCCACGATCTTGCCGACTGCGTCTTTGAAGTCGACGCCTCGATCGATGATGACGGGCACGTTGCCGGCACCCACGCCGTACGACGGTTTGCCCGAGGAATACGCCGACTTCACCATCGCGCCGCCGCCCGTGGCCACCACGACGTCGACGGAGCGCATGAGCTCCTGCGTCTTCTCCACCGAGCCCTTCTTGATCGTTTGCACGAGGTTGTCGGGGCCGCCGTGCTTCTTCACGATCTTCATGAACTCGTTCGTCAGGTGGTCGGTGCACTTTTGCGCCTTCGGATGTGGCGCGAAGATCACGGCGTTGCCCGTCTTGAGGGCGAACATGCCGTTGCACATCGGCGTGGCAATGGGGTTGGTGACCGGGCATACGGCCGCGACCACGCCCATGGGCTTCGCGACGAATACGAGATTGTTTTCCGTGTCCTCGCCGATGATGCCGCGCGACTTCTTGCCCTTCAGGCTGTTCCAGATGACGCGCGCTTTGCCCTTCTTCTTGAGCACCTTGTCTTCGTAGTTGCCGATGCCCGTTTCGTCGACGGCCATGCGGGCCAGCGCTTCCGCGTTGTCGTAGACGTACTTGGCCATGTCGCGCACGATGGCGTCGACTTGGGCTTGCGAGAAGTCCTCGTAGATCGCCTGCGCTTGGCGGGCCTTGGCCACCAAGTCCTGGACTTCACTGTCGGCGGCGACGACGCGCTCGGGTCTGCTCATGGGATGCTCCTGCGAGAACTTGAGGCGAATCTGAGCCGCACATTATCCAAGGTTGACGGCGCTTCCGGCAACCCGGCACGATGGCCCAGGCACGACAAAACAAGAGCTTACGGCAGTGCGCAGCGGTTATTGGCAGCACCTCACAACCACCGATCTCGGCCGCGTGGATCCCGAGCGCACCGTGGCGCTGCTGCCCGTGGCCGCCGTGGAGCAACACGGGCCGCATCTGCCGCTCGCCACCGATGCGCTGATCAACGACGCGATCGTGCGCGCGGCGCTCGAGCGGCTGCCCGGCGACGCGGCGCTGCTGGTGTTGCCGGCGCAGAACGTCGGCTTGAGCCCCGAGCACGCCGGTTTCCCGGGCACGCTCTCGGTGCGCGACAGCACGCTGCTCGATGCCTGGACCGACATCGGCCGCAGCGTCGCGCGCGCGGGGGTGCGCAAGCTCATCGTCTTCAACACGCACGGCGGTCAGAAGACGCTCGTCGATCTCGTCGCTGCGCGATTGCGCGCGGAGCTCGGCATGCTCGTGGTGCGCGCCACCTACTTCGCCTTCGGCGCCCCGCCCGATCTCTTCGATTCCGCGGAGCTCGTGCACGACATTCACGGCGGCGAAGTCGAGACGTCGTTGCTGCTGCACATTCGGCCGGACCTCGTTCGCACCGAGGCCCTCGCCGACTTCCGCGGCTTGCCGCACGAGCTCGCCGCGCGCGGTCAAACGCTCGGTGCCGAGAAGCCGATCGGTATCGGTTGGCTGGCTCAGGATCTCAACGCCGCGGGCGCGTGCGGCAACGCGGCGCGCGCCGACGCGCAGCGCGGCGCCCGGCATCTTGCCTATCTGGCCGAGCGGCTTGCTTCGCTCGCCGGCGAGGTCGCGGCTACGAGGCTCTCGATCCTTCGTTGACGGCGCCGTGCCCAAGCAGCCGCAACCGTCTGTCGAGGAGCAGCTCGCGGCTCTCGAAGAGCTGCCGGCGGACCGCACTGCCAAGATCGAAGCGCTGCAGCGGGCGCTCGCAAGCCGTGCGGCCCGCGTCGCTGCGCGAGCCGCGCGGCTCGCCGAAGACGCGCTGCTTTACGAGCTGGCGCCCGCGTTGCAGGCGGCGTATACGCGCTTGCTCGACAAGCCGCTGAAGCAGGATCCAAGCTGCTTCGGGAAAAAAGCGCTGGTGCGCGCGCTCGTCGCGCTCGATTGCAACGACGTCGAGTTCCTGTTGCAGGGCGTGCGCTACCGTCAGCTCGAGCCCGTGTGGGGCGGCACCGCGGACACGGCAGCGGACGTGCGCGCGAGCTGTGCGATGGGGCTCGTCGCCAGCGGTTACCCGCGCGCGCTTGTGGAGCTCACAGCTCTCTTGAACGATCCCGAGCCGGGAGCGCGCATCGGCGCCGTGCGTGCCGTTGCGTGCGGCAACCCGCGCGAAGCGGAGCTGCTGTTGCGCGCCAAGGTGCTGGCCGGCGACGCCGAGCCGCAAGTGCTGGGCGTGTGTTTCACGGGGTTGCTCGACGTCGAGCCCGACGAGTCGATCGGCTTCGTCGCAGGGTATCTAGCGCACGCCGACGAAGCCGTGTGCGAGCTCGCGGCGCTCGCGCTCGGGGAATCGCGGCTCGACGCGGCGCTCGCGCCGCTCAAGCAAGCGTGGAGCGGCGTGTTGCTCGGCGACGAATTTCGCCGTGCGCTGTTGCGCGCCGCGGCCGCGCATCGCAGCGAAGCCGCGTTCGACTGGCTGCTCGAGATCGCCGCCGACGCGCGCCCCGCCGTGGCGCTCGAGGTGGTCGAGGCGCTCGCGGTCTACCGGCACAACGCCAAGCTGAAGGAGCGGCTCGACGCGACGCTCGTCGAGCGCGGCGCGGCCGAGCTGCTCGAGCGCTTCGCTGCTCTGTGGCATTGACACCGGGCGCTGCTCGCCCGGTGCAGTACTCGCTCGTTGCGCTCCGCTAGCCGCCCGGCTCGGCGAGGTCGAGGTGGCCGGCGCGCTCGAGCTTGGCGCGCAGATACCGCTCGTTGTGCATGTTGCTCGTCGTCACGAGCGGCATGCGCCCTGTAACTTCGATGCCGTGCTCGCGCAGCGCGCTGATCTTTTGCGGGTTGTTCGTTAGCAGCCGAATGCGCTTGTAGCCGAGCTCCGCCAGCAGCGCCGCTGCCACGTCGTAGCTGCGCTCGTCGGCGAGGAAACCCAAGTGCCGATCGGCATCCACGGTGTCGAGCCCGCCGTCTTGCAGCACGTACGCGCGCAGCTTGTTCGGCAAGCCGATACCGCGCCCCTCCTGGTCGAGGTACAGCAACACGCCGCCGCCGAGCGCCTCGATACGCGCCACGGCGGTGCGCAATTGCTCGCCGCAATCGCAGCGCAGGCTGCCCAAGAGGTCGCCCGTCAAGCAGGCCGAATGCAGGCGCACGGGTACCGCGCTCGCGGGGTCGGGCTTGCCGATGACGACGGCGACTTGCTCCGCCAGGCTGTGCTCATCGCGAAACACGGCGATCTCGCACTCGAGTGCCTCGGCGAGCGGCACGCGCGCGCGGCTCAAAAGCTGGAGCGCGTGATGGCCGAATCGCGGCGCGTGATCCACCACGTCGCCGAGCGCGATGCCGAGCACGCCCGGCAGGGCGCCTGCCCCGTTGTCGAAACCGATCAAGGCCGGCACGAGCCGGCCCGCCTTCGCGAGCTGGAACGCGGCCGCGGCGAGCGGAGCGCTTGGCGGCATGGGATTGACGTCGAAACCGCTGCCGTCAACGGCACCGAGGCCGGTGACGCCCGCGAGCGCGCGCAAAGCTTCGAGGCTCGTGGAGGCGGGAAACGCTACCGACACGGGCCCGCTCAACTGGCGCGACAAGCCCGCGGCATGCGCGCGCTCAGCCGTAACGAGCATGACGGCGCGGCCGCCGCCGGCAGCGATGAGCCGCTCGAACAGCGGCGCTTGCACGGTTTCGATGGCCGCAACGATGAGCCCGTGCGTGCCGCCGATCACGTGCACGGCTCGGCCGCGGCGCAGCTCGTCGACTGCCCGGTCGAAGGAGAGCGCAGCGGGATTACCGTTGATTTCGTGGTTGGCCGTGGACATGACAAAAGGCGTGAATTTCTAGGGTGTTAGGATACCAGTTCGCATTCCTTCATTCCGGACGATGCACTTTTCGGGCCATGTTCAGCGAGCCCAACACACGCCAACCCTCTGATTCCGCCGAGCTTGCAGCTTCCGCCTGGCGCGCGCTGCTGGCGGCGTCCGCAGCGTCGCGGCGCGGTGCTCGCGTCGAAAGCTCGAGCTGGCTCGTGGAGCGCGACGGCGCGGTCGTGGCAGCGCCGGACGCGCCGGCGGCCGTGCGGCCGTGGCTCGATCTGTATGCGCCGCTCTGCTCCGCTGCTGCGGGCCGGCCCGTGACCATCGCTCACCTCGGGCAAAGTCTGGACGGCTACATTGCGACGGCGTCGGGCGATTCGTATTACGTAACGGGTCCCGACAACGTTTTGCATCTGCACCGGCTGCGCGCGCTGTCGGCCGCAATCGTCGTCGGCGCCGGCACGGTTGCGCGTGACGATCCAAAGCTCACGGTTCGCCACGTGGAAGGCTCGAGCCCGGTTCGCGTCGTGCTCGATCCTACGGGCAGGCTCGATGCGGGCCGGCGTGTGTTCGCGGACGGCGCAGCGCCGACGCTCGTGGTGCATGCCGAAGGCACGACGGTGAAGGCACCGGGCCGCGCCGAGATCCTGCGCGTGCCGGCCGACGGCCGCGGGCTGGCGCTCGACGTGCTGCTGACGCGGCTGCACGAGCGCGGGCTGCACTGCGTGTTCGTCGAAGGCGGCGGCGCAACCGTATCGCGGTTTCTCGAAGCGGGATTGCTCGACCGGCTGCACATCGCCATCGCGCCGCTCATCACGGGCCGCGGCCGCGAAGGGCTGAGCTTGCCGGCTCGCGAGCGCATTGCCGAGTGCGTGCGCCCCGCGCACCGCGTATTCACGATGGGCGGCGACGTGCTCTTCGACTGCGACTTGCGCGTAGCGGCGCTGCCGCCCGGCGAGCCGAGCAGCTCGCTTACACGCGCGATTTGAGCGCGGCCGCTAGGGCCCTGCGACCGATTCCTCGGTGATGCCGAGCGCGTTCAACTTTTGCATGAGCTCGGCGGCGGCGCCGCTCATCACACGATTCCCGCCCGGAAGGTTCGGCCGCAGCAGCGTGCTCATCGCGAGGTCGTATTGGTGGCGCGCGAAATAGAGGTTCGCGAGCTGCAGGAAAGGCCCTGACGTGGGCATCGGCGAGCGGCTCGCGATATCGACCGCGGTCTCATACGCTCCGATCGCGCGGTCGTAGTGGCCTTGCACGGTGTAGAGATAGCCGTAGAAATTCCACAGATCGAGGCGCTCGGCGCCGTGAATGGCCGCGAGCTCGTCGAGCTGCAGCTCTACGCCGCGAAAGTCGTCGGCCGCGAGCCGGTCGAGCGCCACCTCGAGACCCGCCGAGAACGCCGCGAACGCGCGCGATGCAGCCGCGATTTCTTCCTCGCTGAGCGAGGGCGGCTCGCCGTCGCCTGCCAGCACAAACCGCACGATCGTGTGAACGCCGCCGGATCCCACTCGCCTACCGGCCTCGATGCGCGGCAGGTAGCGCCATTTCGACACGGCTTCGACGGCCGCCGCTTCGAATCGCTCGTCGCTCGATTGCACGACGCTCACGTTCTCGACGGCGCCCGCCGCCGTGATTTCGAACTTCAGCTGCACGAAACCTTCGGCGCCTTCCGCAAGCGCTTCCGCAGGATACGTTGGCGAATGTCTGACGAGCGGCAGCATGTCGAGCCCGGTTGCGACGAGCTCGACGGACGTCGGGTGTTCAGGCTGCGTTGCCGAGTCCACGGGCGCAGCTTGCGCCAGGCGTTCTTGCACCGTCGCAACATTCGATGCTTGCGGCGCGCCGGTTTCGCGCGCCGGCGCGGCAGTCTCGACAGGCGCGCGCAGCAGCGACACGAACGTGACGCTCGCGAGCGCGGCACCGGCCAGCATCGCGCTGCCGACGATGAGCGGCATCCGCAGCCTGCGCGGCGCGGCTTGTCGAGCGCGCGAGGCGAGCAGTACGCGCTCGAGCAGCGTGGCGGGCACGCGCGGCACGGGAAGCGCCAGCAGCTCGCTGTGTGCGTGCCACGCCGCGGCGCAATCGCCGCAGGCGGCGAGATGCTCGTCGACGTGCGCGCGCTCGGCCGGTGCCAGGCGCGTGCTGCGGTGAGTGTCGAGGATCGAGGCGACGGTAGTGCAGCTCATGTCATTTCACCCATGCGAGAGTCGGGGCTTTGCCGTCTGCGGCCAGCAACTTGCCGAGCCGAACGCGCGCCCGATAGAGACGCGCTTTCAGCACGTCGGTGGAGAGATCGGTCATGGCTTCGAGCTCGGCCAAGCTGTAGCCCTCGACGTGCAGCGCGAGCAACGCGCGCTGCTCGCGATCGAGCTTCGCGAGCGCGGTCAGCACGCGGCGCTCGGCCAGCTCGCCCTCCACTCGTTCCTCGGGGCTTGCGTCGTCGCTCGAGCAGGTGGCGTCGAAGTCCGCGCCCGACGCGCGCACCGGGGAACGTGCCCGGCGGCGAGCGCCGTCGACGAACACGCGGTAGGCGATCTTCAATAGCCAGCTCTTCGGCTGCTCCAGCGTGCGCAAGGTGGCGAGATGCGTGTAGGCACGCACGCAGACTTCTTGCACCACGTCCTCTGCATCGGGGCGGTTGCCCGTGAGGCGGTACGCCGAGCGGAACAGGCTCGCCAGGTGCGGAGCGAGCAGGTTGCCGAATTCGGGATGCGTGGTCGTCATCGCCGTCTTGCCCTTCATAGCACCTAACACGCTCGAGCGCGCGTTCGGTAACGCGCCGCTTTCAAGGGCGCTTTAGAGCCAGCCGACGAGGTCGACGTGCCCCACGCGCACCTCGGAGCGCCCGGCCAGCACGTGCGCGCGGCGGCGCTGAAGCCAGCTCGTGAGCGCCAGGCGGCTTTCGGGCGCGATCTCGAGCGCGGCGGCCAGCCAGCCGTCGAGCAGCGCCAGCTGAAATGCGCGGTGCTCGGGGCCGATGAGCCAGTCGCTCGTCGCCACGCGCAGCTCGTAGCCGTGCGCCTCGAACGCCGCTTCGACGGCCGTTGCCGCGCGCATGCCCAGCGCCGGCCCGAAGCCCTTGTCGAACAATTGATGACGATTGAACAACGCGAGCACCGCGGCGTCCTCGGGCTCGGCGGGCGTCACTGTGGTGCGGCCGTCGTACGTCAGCGCGAGCGAGACTGCCGCGCGTGCCGCGCGGCAGCGCAGCGCGAGCGTGTCGAGCCAGCCGCGGGACACGAGGTCGAGCAAAGCGGCGGCCGTCACCAATCCTTCGACGGGAAGCTCCACGGCTGCAAGATCCGCAAGATCGGCGAGCTCGCAACGCACGTGGCACGAGAAGTCGCCGCCGCGAACGCCCAGCGCCGCGTCCGTTCGCGTTGCCTCGAGGCCGTGCTCTTCGGCCCACGCATGTGTGGTGCGAAACGCGGCCTCGAGCAGCTGCGGGTCGTTGTCGGCGAGGCGCCAGCGCTGCGCGCCGCCGAGCAGCGGCGCCAGGTAGCGAAGATTCGAGCCGGCACCGGCGCCGAGGTCCATGACGTCGAGCGCCGCGTCGCGAGGCAAGCGCGCGCGGAGCTCCGCGACCAGAGCGTGCGAGCGCGCCGCAGCATCGAAGGGCTCGCGCAACCGAAGCCACTCGGCCGAGAAACCGCTCACGCGGCGGTGCCGAGACCGTCGAGTGCAGCCGCGAACTTAGCCGACGCGGTGGCCCACGTAGGCAGCGAGGCGCGCGCGGCGCGGGCGTTGGCCGCGAGCGCGGCTCGCCGCGCGGGGTCGTCGATGACGGTGGCGAGCGATTTCGCGAGCGCACGGCTGTCGCCGGGCGCCACGAGCAGGCTCGCGTTCGCGGGCACCGTCTCGGGGATGGCGCCGGCCGTGGTGCTCACGACGGGCAAGCCGAACGCCACGGCTTCGGCGAGCGCCATCCCATAGCCTTCGAGGTAAGAGGGCAGCACGAACACGTCGGCGCGCGCGTATTGCCGTTCGAGCGCGTCGCGATCGAGGTCGCCGAGCAAGCTCACGCGCTTGCGCAGGCTCAGGCGGTCGATGCGATGTTGGAGCGCGGCGACCGTGGTCGGGTCGCGCAGCAAGCTGCCCGCACACGTCAGGTGCCAGTGCCGGTCGCGGATCTCGTTCAGCGCTTCGAGCAGCACCGCGTGCCCCTTGCGCAGCGTCAGCGTGCCGACGCAAAGCAAATGCACCATCTCGCGCGCCGGCGCCGGTGCCCGCGCGGCGCCGCCGGGCCCGTCGGTGCTGCCGCGGGACTTGCGCCGATCCACGCCGGGCTCGACAACGCGAAGCTGCGCCACCGGCACGCCGTCGGTCGCCAGCGTGCGCGCCGTCCACTGGCTCGTGGTGATCACGCGCTGCGCGTACGTCAACGCGCGCCGCTCCAAAGCCCCGATGCGCTCCGCAGCCTCCGGCTCGAGGCCGGTCTCGAGCGCCACGGGATGGTGGACGAGAGCAACGAGCTGAAGGCGCCGCGTCTCGTCGGCGAGCACGCGATCGAGGCCGGGGAGCCCGAGGCCGTCCACTACCACCACTCGACCGGCCGGGATTGCGGCGAACGTGGCGCGTGCCGCCCGCAGCGCGGCCGGCGTCGGCGTGGGGAAGCTCGCGTCGAGCGCGTGCAACGTTACGCGTGCGCCGCGCTCGGCGAGGCCGGCGATGATTTCCCGGTCGTAGATGTAGCCGCCCGTCGGCGTGTCGATATTGCCGGGAACGACAAAGTCGATCGTAGCCACGCCGCGGCCTTCAGCGCTCGAGCGCGCCTTCATAGGCGGCCGAAGCGACGTGCGATTCGTGCAGCGTCACGCGCAAGCTCTTGAGGCCGGCCGCGTGCGCGCCGAGCTCGCCGGCGGCGATCTTCGCCGCCATGCGCTCGTGGATCACCAAGGCGAGAAATTCCGTGGTGGTGTTGCGGCCGCGAAACGCCGGCTCGTCGTCGAGATTGCGGAAATTCAACGCCGCAAGCACAGCCCGCAGCGACTCGGTCGCACGGCCGATGTCCACCACGATGCCATCCGGATCGAGCTGATCGCGGCGGAACTCGGCGTCGACGATGTAAGTTGCGCCGTGCAGCTTCTGCGCGGGGCCGAACACGTCGCCGGTAAAACTGTGCGCGATCATGAAGTGATCGCGGACAGTAACGCTGAACATGCTGCGGCTCCGTCAGTAGGAAATACGATGGGTGAGAGTGTACCCGGGCGAGCCGGCGAGGCGCTCGAGCACGGCAGGCAGCTCATCGAACGGGCTTTCGCCCGTCACCAGCGCGTCGAGCTCGGCGTTCGCGAGCAAACGCATGACGAGCTCCATGCGCCGCGCGTGGCTCCAACGCGCGCGCTGCGCCGTGGCGACGGCGCCCACCTGTGACGACAGTAGCCGCAAGCGCCGGCTATGGAATGCGGCGCCGAGCGGCACGGCCGGCGCTTCGCTGCCGTACCAGGAGAGCTCCACGACGGCGGCCTCGAATGCTGCCAGCGCGAGCGCGGTTGCGAGCCCGGCCGCCGTGCCGCTCGTGTGCAGCACGACGTCGGCGTCGCTGCGCGCGTCGCGCGGTGCGCGAAACGGCACGCCGAGCGCGGCGGCCGCCGCGCGTTTGCGCTCGTCGACGTCGATGAGCTCCACCTCGGTGCCGGCAATGCGCGCGGCGAGCCAGGCCGCGAGGCAGCCCACCGTGCCGGCGCCGACGATGGCCACGCGATCGCCGACGCGCGGTGTTGCATCCCACAGAGCGTTGACGGCCGTTTCCAGATTCGCGGCCAGCACGGCGCGGGCCGGCGGCACGTCGTCAGGCAGCGCGTGCACGGCGCCGGCCGGCACGACATAGCGCGTCTGATGAGGGTACAGACAGAAAACCCGCCGCCCGCGCAGCTCCGCCGGGCCTTGCTCGACGACGCCGACGTTGGAGTAGCCGTACTTCACGGGCGCCGGGAAGTCGCCGGCCTGAAACGGCGCGCGCATGCGTTCATGCTCGCTGTGCGGCACCTTGCCGTTGAACACGAGCGCCTCGGTGCCGCGGCTGACGGCCGTGAACAGCGTGCGCACCAGCGCCTCGTCCGTTCGAGGCGGGCGCAGCGTCTCGGCTCGAATCTCGCCGCGGCCGGGCTCGGCCACCCAGAACGCGCGGGCTTGATCGGCAGGTGTGGTCATGTGAAGCGGCTCGGCGCGAGCGCGGTGGGCTGGCCGCCTTTGCATACTTGCAAACCGGCTGGCCGGCATGCAAGCGTCATGTCCCATGCCGATCCCGCCCGTCACCGAAGCAGAGAGCCGCTCACGCGCACCCGCGCTGCGCGGCGCCGCGATCGCCGTGCTGCTCGCCGTCGTTGCCGGCACGGCCGGCGCCGCGCTGCTCGCTCGCCTCAGCGGCGATCGCACGCTGGTGCTCGAGGCCGCGGTGCTCATGGCGTGCGGCGCGGGTCTCTTGCTGTGGCTCGTTGCACGTCGCCTCGACACGCCGGCGTTCGGCGCCGCCAACGGCGTGACGCTGGTACGGGCCGTGCTCGTGCTGCTGCTCGCGGCGTTGCTCGGCGGCGGTGCGGCGGCTGCGCTCGGCTGGATCGTCGTGGCGCTCGGGGCGGCGGCCGCTGCGCTCGACGCCGTCGATGGCGTGCTCGCGCGGCGCCGTGGCGAATCGAGTGCGTTCGGCGCGCGCTTCGATCTTTAGGACTACGTGTCGCCGGGGCTCGCCGGCGATCCCATGACTTCCGCGACCTTCGCCAACAGCTCGTCGATCGTGAACGGCTTGGCGAGAAAGGGCACCGCGAAATCGGCG
>CAMPKU010000031.1 GCA_946887385.1 uncultured Gammaproteobacteria bacterium | reverse complement strand
CGTATGCGAAGCACGAAGAGGAGCTGCGCGGCAGCGCGCGCGCCGAGTGGCATCGCCTCAGCATCGACAGCGCGCTGAAGTTCGCCGACACCTATTCCGCGCATGCGCAAGCGGCCACCGTGCAAACCGACGCCGCCGAAAAGCTATTCGCGCTCGGCGAGTTCAGCCGCGCCCGCGACGTGGGCCGCGCCGTGGCGGCGCGCGTGCCGGCCGTCGAGCCGCGCTTGCAGCGCACGGCCTGGACCGTCGTTGCGCACTCCGAGTTCGATTTGCAGGATTTCGCGGCCGCCGAGACGGCGTACGTTCAGCTCGCGGGCCTGGTGCCGGGCGACGACCCGCAGCGCAGCGAGATCACGGAGCGCATCGCCTCGTCGATCTACAAGCAGGGCGAGCAGGCGCGCGCGGACGGGCAGCTCGAGGTGGCCGTGAATCACTTCCTGCGCGTGGCGCAAGCCGCGCCGGCTTCGCCGGTGCGCGCCACCGCGGAATACGACGCGGGTGCGGCGCTGATCCAGCTCGGCGATTGGCAGCGCGCGACTGCTGTGCTCGAAAACTTCCGGAGCGCCTTTCCGACTCACGAGCTGGCCGCCGACGTGACCACGAAGCTCGCCGTGGCCTACGTGGAAGCCGGCAACAGCGCACGCGCCGCCGGCGAATTCGAGCGCATCGCCGACGGCGACGGGCCCGTGGAAGTGCGGCGCGAGGCGCTCTGGCGCTCGGCCGAGCTTTACGAGCGCACCGGGCAAAGCGTGGCCGCGGCCGCGGCGTTCGGCCGCTTCGTGGAGCGTTATCCTTCGCCCGTTGCCGAATCCGTCGAAGCGCGTCAGAAGCTCATCGAGCTCACCGCGGCGGCCGGCAATCACGCCGAGCGCGCGCGGTGGATGCGCGATCTGGTCGCGGCCGACGCAGCCGCCGGCGCCGAGCGCACCGACCGCACGCGCTACCTCGCGGCCAAAGCGCAGCTCGAGCTTGCGGCGCCGACGCGCGACGCGTTCTTGGGCACGCGGCTCATCGTGCCGCTCGACAAGAGCCTCGAAGCCAAGCAGGCGCGCATGCAGGAAGCGCTCGCGGCCTACGGCAGGGCCGCCGACTACGGCGTGGCCGAGGTTACGACGGCCGCGAACTACGAGATCGCCGAGCTTTATCACGCGCTCAGCAAGGATTTGTACGCGTCGGAACGGCCGCCCGAGCTCACCGCCGACGAGCTCGAGCAGTACGACATCTTGCTCGAGGAGCAGGCGTTCCCGTTCGAGGAAGAGGCCATCGATTTGCACGAGACGAACGCGGCACGCACGGCCGACGACGTCTACGACCAGTGGGTGAAGAAGAGCCTGGCGGCGCTCGCCGAGCTCTCGCCGGGACGCTACGCGAAAGCCGAAATCGGAGAGACCCTTGTCGAAGCCATTCGCTAATCGCCCGATGTGCGCGTCATGGCTGCGCTCGGCCGGTGCGGGCGCGTTGACGCTGGCGCTGGCCGCGTGCGGCTCGTCGGCGCCGCAGCAGGCCGACGCCCCAGCGCGGGAAACCGTTGCGCCTGAGACGCAGCGCGCGGCGAGCGCGCCGGAGGCCGACAGCCGGCGAGAGCGCCGCGGCGAACGGCGCGCAGCGGACGCGAGTGCCGAGGCCGACGAGCCGGCGACGGAGCGCCGCCGCGATCGGCGTGCAGCCGATGCAAGCGAAGCGGCGGCGAGCGACGAAGCCATCCCGGAAGCGCTGGCCGCGGCATACGCGCGCGCGCTGGAAGCAATGCGCGCCGCAAACTGGCTCGAAGCCGAGCTCGAGCTCGAGCAGCTCGTGCTCGAGTATCCCCACTATCCCGGCCCGCACGTGAATCTCGCGCTCGTGTATCTCAACGACGAGCGCCGCGACGACGCGCGCGCGGCGCTGCAGCGCGCGCTCGAGCTTGCGCCCGGCCACGCGGCGGCCAATACGCAGCTCGGCATCCTGCTGCGCGAAGACGGCAACTTCCAAGAAGCCGAAGCCGCCTATCGGCGCGCGTTGGCAACGGAGCCCGATCACGCGCTGGCGCACTACAACTTGGGCGTGCTGCTCGACATCTATCTGCGCCGCACCGCCGAAGCGCTCGAGCACTACGAGGCGTATCAGGCCTCGCTGTTGGAGCCGAACGAAACGGTGGCGCGTTGGATCATCGACTTGCGGCGGCGCGTGAGCGGCGGCGACGCCGCGCGCGTGGCGCAGGAGGACGGATTGTGAGAATCGCGATTGCAGTGGCGCTCACGTTGATTGCGGCGACGGCTGCGGCGCAGCAGCGTGCGCCGCTCGCAAACGTCGACGATCTTGAGCCGGCGGTCGACGTGGGGGCGGCCGGCGCGCGAACCGCTGCCGTTCCGGCCGAAACCGCGCCGCCCGTCGTGCCGGCAGCCGCCGCGGCCCAGCGCCCGGCGCCACAGGCCATGGACGCGCTCGATCTGGGAACCACGTCAATTACCGGCAATGCGGAATTGCCTAAGGTGCTCTATATCGTGCCTTGGAAAAAGTCCGACCTGGGCGACCTGGTCGGGCGGCCCGTCAATACGTTGCTCGATGAGGTGTTGGCGCCCGTCGACCCGGAAGTCTTCGAACGGCATTTGAGTTATTACGAGACGCTGCACGGCGACAGCGGAGAGGAGTGATCTCGATGGACGTCTACACCACCACGGTCAAATTCTTCCAAGAAGGCGGCCTGTTCATGTACCCGATCGCGATCGTGCTGGCCGTGGGCGCCGCGATCGCCATCGAGCGGTGGCTCTATCTCACTCTCACGACGGCCAAGAACAAGGCCCTGTGGAACGCGGTTACGCCGTATCTGAAGGCCGGCAATCTCGCAGGCGCGGTGCAGGTGACCAGCAAGTCGCACGCCGCGATCGGGCAGATCATGACGTACGGCTTGAATCGCGTGCGCTCGGCGCGGCGGCGCGAGGACGTGGAGCAAGCCATGGAAGAAAGCCTCATGGAAGTGATGCCGCGGCTCGAGAAACGCACGCACTACCTGGCCACGTTCGCGAACATCGCCACGCTGCTCGGCTTGCTCGGCACGATCGTGGGTTTGATCAGCGCGTTCACCGCGGTGGCCACGGCGAACCCGGCCGAGAAGGCTGACTTGCTTTCGGCCAGCATCTCGGTGGCGATGAACACGACGGCGTTCGGCCTCATCGTCGCGATTCCGTTGCTGCTCGTGCACACGCTGCTCCAGACGAAGACCACGGAAATCATCGACAGTCTCGAGATGGCATCGGTGAAGTTCTTGAACACGATCACGGAGCGGGCGAGCAACGAGCCGGCGCCGGCCGCCGCCGCGCCGAAGCCGAGAGCCGCGGGCTGAAGCATTAGACCCCCGTTGCGAAGCCAAGGAGCGGTTCCGTGAGCAAACGTCGCGCGCGTCGTCAGCGACACAAGGGCGTGCAGGAGCTCAACATCACTGCCTTCATGAACTTGATGGTGGTGTTGACGCCGTTCCTGCTGATCACGGCCGTGTTCTCCCGGCTCGCGATTCTAGAGCTCAACCTGCCCGCGTCGCAGTCGCAAGTAGCCGTGAACGAGACGCCGGAGTTTCAGCTCGAGATCACCGTGCGTGAGTCCGGCATCGAGGTGGGCGACCGCAACGCGGGCACGCTCAGCCGCATCGAGAAGAACGGCGCCGATTACCGGCTGGACGAGCTGTCTGCGTATCTCGCGCGCATCAAGCAGCAGTTCCCCGACAAGGTGGACGCAACATTGCTGCTCGAGCCCGAGGTGTCGTATCAGTTGCTCGTGTCGGTCATGGACCGCGTGCGCGTGGCCGAGAGGCGCGATGCCGCGAGCGACAGGGTCGTGAAGTCCGATCTCTTCCCTGAAGTGTCGATCGGCGACGCGCCGGTGGCGAACTAGAGGAGCGCCGGCGATGAAGTTCATGGGACGCGCCGCGCGCATGGAGCGGCATCACAAGCGCCACAAGGGAGGCTCGGCCATCAACCTCGTGTCGATGATGGACATCTTCACGATTCTCGTCTTCTTCCTGCTCGTGAACTCGAGCGACGTGGAGGTGCTGCCGAACGCCAGCGACATCGTGCTGCCCGACTCGACGGCCGAGGCGAAGGCGCGCGAGTCCGTAGTGGTGCTGCTCACGGATTCGCAGGTGCTCGTGCAGGGGCGTCCCGTAGCCGAGCTCGCGGCCGTCAACGCCTCGAGCTCCATGATCATCCCTGCGCTCAAGGCCGCGCTCGAGGGCCAAGCCGGCCGAGCGATCCTGGCCGGGGAGGGCGAGGGAGCCGTCGCCGACCGCGAGGTTACGATCATGGGCGATCGCGAGATCCCGTATAGTCTGCTGAAGAAGATCATGGCCACCTGCACGGCGGCCGATTACGGGCGATTGTCGCTCGCGGTGCTGCAGAAGGCCGATAACACGGCGCGCCTGCAAGTGGCCGCGACCGGCGGTTAGAGTGTAAGCCGATGAGCGCAGCAGCAGTCCCGGTTCTCTATCGAATCTACGACCTGCCCTGGACCGCGAGCGAGGCGGAGCAGGAGCGGCTGCGGAAGATTCTCAAAGTTGCGCTCGGCGCATTGCTCGTGTTGTCGCTCGTGTTCTCGTTCCTGCCCGTGCCGGAGCGCAATGCGGACGAGCCGCAGGAAATCCCGCAGCGGCTCGCGCGCCTCGTCGTCGAGCGCCAAACACCGCCGCCGCCGCCTCCGCCCGTCGTGCGCGAGGAGATCGTCGAGCCGCCGCCGGTCGTCGAGCCCGAGCGCGTGGTCGAGGAACGCCGCGTCGAGCCAGAGCCCACGCCCGTCGTCGAGCCGCCGCCGCCCACGCCGCCCGTCGACACCACGGCCCAAGCACGCGAGCGCGCGCGCAGCGCCGGCGTTCTTCAGTTCGCTTCGCAACTGTCGGCGCTGCGTACCAACGCCGATGCCGCGGCCAGCCGTCTCGAGCGCACGGGCACGGCCGGCGCCGGCACTCAGGCGAACGTGACGGAGCGTTCGTTGATCACATCGCGCGTGGGCGCTGCCAGCGGCGGCATCAACACGGCGGCGTTGAGCCGCAATACAGGCGGCGGAGGCCTGGGCGGCCGCGCCACCACCGTCGTCGAGAATCCCGTGGAAGCGTTTGCCGAAGCCGGCGGCGCAGCGCAGCGCAGCGGCAGCAGCGACAAGGGCTCGCGCAGCCGCGAAGAGATCGAGCGCGTGTTCGACGCGAACAAAGGCCGCATCTTCACGCTGTATAACCGCGCGCTGCGCGAGAATCCGGCGCTGCAGGGCAAAGTGGTGCTGCGCCTCACGATCGCGCCCGACGGCCGCGTCACCTTCTGCGAGATCGTGTCGTCGGAGCTCGGCGATCCCGAGCTCGAGCGCGGCCTCGTGCAGCGCGTGCTGCAGTTTCAGTTCGAGGCGCGCGACGACGTCGAGAGCATCACCACCACGAAGCCGATCGACTTCTTCCCGGCTTAACGTTCATTGGTATGGTGCCTCGGGCCCCGCGTGTATAGTGGGCGGGCCCTGGGCGGTCCATGGCGCGCAGCGCACGACCCCCCGGCATTCGCAAGGGGGAAAAAATATGCAAACCGCTGGCGCCGCGGCCGGAACGATCAATCTCACCGAAGTCATGGACAACTGCCGGATCGGCCCGCTGCAGATCCGTGTGTTCGCGCTCTGCCTGGCCTCGCTGATCATGGACGGGTTCGACGTCCAAGTGATGAGCTTCGTCGCCACCACGATGTTCGCCGAGTGGAACGTGCCGCCTCCCACGCTCGGCGGGCTGCTCGCCTGGGGGCACGCGGGGGTGCTCGCCGGTGCGATCATCTTCAGCATGCTGGCCGATAAGGTGGGGCGCCGCCCCGTGCTCGTTGGTGCCACGCTGTTTTTCGCCGTGATGACCGTTGCGACGGCGTTCGCGCAGAACGTCGAGCAGATGCGCTGGCTACGGCTCATCGCCGGCATCGGCCTGGGATCGATCATCCCGAATGCCACGGCGCTCGTCGGCGAATACAGCCCGAAGCGCACGCGCGTCGCGTGGATCATGTGCATCACGGTGGGCTTCACGCTCGGCGCGGCCATCAGCGGTTTCGTCGCGAACATTCTCATCGACGCGTTCGGTTGGCGCGCCGTGTTCATGTTTGGCGGCATCGTACCGTTCGTGATTGCGATTTTGATGTTCGTATGGTTACCGGAGTCGTTGCAGTTCCTCGCCGTTCGCAAGCGGCACCTCGATCGGCTCGCGAAGTGGCTGAAGCAGCTCGACCCTACGTTGCGGATCGGCCCTCAGACTCAATTCAGCGCCAGCGAGGGCAGTCGGCGGGGCGTTCCGTTCGGGCACTTGTTCCGCGACGGCCGCGCGTTCGTCACGTTGCTGCTGTGGATCGTCAACTTCACGAACATTCTGGCGCTGTACTCGCTCGCGGGCTGGCTGCCGTCGATCTTCCAGAACCTCATGGGCTACGACCGCGGCACCGCGAACCTGCTCGGCACGTTCGTGCAAGTCGGCGGAACGGTCGGCGCCTTCGGGCTCGCCTGGCTGATCACGCGCGCGGGGTTCACGCCAATGCTTGCCGTCACGTTCGCCGTTGCCACGGCCAGCGTGGCGCTGATCGGCCAGCCCGGCTTGTCGCTGCCGGTGCTGTACGTGATGGTGTTCGTCGCCGGCTGGTGCATCGTCGGCGGCCAACCGGGCCTCAATGCTTTGGCGTCGAGCTACTACCCCACCTACCTCCGCTCGACGGGCGTGGGCGCCGGCCTGGGCGTGGGCCGCATCGGCGCGCTCGTGGGTCCCTTGATCGGCGGTGCGCTCGTCGCGGCACAGTGGACGCCGCAACAGTTGCTCTGGGCCGCGGCCGTGGCGCCGGCCATCTCGACGGCCGTCATCGTCACGCTCTGGCTCGTGCTCGGGCGCACGCCGAAGCCTACGGACGCCGCGGAAGCGGCCGCGCTCGCGCACTGAGGGCGCGGCGCCGATTCCGCATGGCCGACGAGATCGTCGAGCTCGAAGACTTCGCGCTGGAGCTGGCTCACACGGCAGGCGGCATCGCGCAGGCGCACTTCCGCAAGCCCGTCACCGTCGAGAACAAAAGCGCGAGCGCGTTCGACCCCGTCACCAACGCGGACCGCGCCATCGAGCGCGTGCTGCGCGGCGCCATCGACGCGCGCTATCCGGAGCACGGCATCGTGGCCGAGGAGGAGGGCGAACGACTCGGAGCCGGCGAGTACGTTTGGTTCATCGATCCCATCGACGGCACGCGCGCGTTCATCACGGGCTCGCCGCTGTGGGGCACGTTGATCGGGCTCACGCGCCACGCACAGCCTTTGTTCGGCTTGCTCGCTCAGCCCGTGCTCGAGGAGGTGTTCTTCGGCAGCCCGAGCGGGAGCTGGCTGATCAAAGCCGATCGGCGCGAGCGCTTGAAGAGCCGCCCGTGCAAAACGCTGGCAACGGCGATGCTCGCGAGCACGCATCCGGATCTCTTCACGGGCCAAGGCGCCACGGCGTTCCGCGCGCTCGCTGCGCAGTGTTTGCTCACGCGCTTCGGCGGCGACTGTTACAACTACGCGATGCTCGCGGCCGGGCATCTCGATCTCGTCGTGGAGAGCCAGTTGAAGCCCTACGACATTGTGCCGCTGATTCCCATTCTCGAAGGCGCCGGCTGCATCGTCACCGATTGGCACGGCCGGCCGGCGTTGCGCGGCGGCGACGTCGTGGCCGCCGGCAGTCGCGACTTGCACCGCGCCGCGCTCGCCGCCCTCGCGGCCTAAGCTTTACGTTGTGACCCGTTTCGTGGCGCGCCGAGGCGCCGCCGCGTAGGCTTAGGGTCGAATTCGTACAACCGTTTAACAGAATATGGGCCGAGTGCACGACAAGGATGTCGATGACGCCGAGCCGCCGAGCCCCGAGCCGGCCGGCAAGGTCGAGTTCGACAGCCGCGGCAACAGCGTCTGGCGCTGGGCCCGCGACGTGATCGAAAGCACCTCGGTGCTTCTCAAGCGTCTCGAGAACAAGGACCTCGCGCTCGAGTCGACGCAGAAGGTTCCCGTCGTGCGCGGCGCCGGCGGTGTGCCGGGCGGAAAGCCCTCGGCGGCGGCGAAAACGGCCGCGCCCACGTCCACGCCCCGGCACCCGGCACGTAAGCCGGACCCGCGCGACCGTGGCGGCGGCTTCGATCCCTACAACTCCCGCTGATCCGTCTGCCGCGAGAGCGGCGAGCCGTTTGCTATAGTCGCCGCCCCATTTGCGGCTAGCTGCCGACGCGCTCGCTATGGTCAAGCTGGTGGTTACCGACAAGGACGGGCACGACGTCGAGGTCGACGCGCAGCCGGGCCTGTCGATCATGGAGAACATCCGCCATCTGCCGCGCGGCGTGGAAGCCGTGTGCGGTGGGTTGTGCTCATGCGCAACCTGCCACGTGCTCATCGACCGCGATTGGGTGGCGCGGTTGCCCGCGCGCCGCTACGAAGAACGCGCCATGCTCACTACGTCGCGCCTGTTCGATCCCGAGCGTTCCCGCTTGAGCTGCCAAATCTTGGTCACCGACGCGCTCGAAGGGCTGCGGCTCGTCGTAGCGCCCGACGAAACCTAAAGCCGCGACGAACCGCTGCCAGCCGATAGCTGCCGCCCCGAAATGGTGCAGCCGGTGCGCCATCGTGGTGCCGCCGTGCCGCACGGTGTCGGTGCGCGCGCGCGTAAGCCACTGTATTCAAAGGGATCGGCGCCGTGGCACAGATGCTGCAATGGGCTCGCCGTCCAATCACCCCTTCGCGCAATCAGGAGCGCTACCCGCTATGAAAACCAAGAACCTGCTCTCCGCTCTCGCCCTTTCGATGCCGGCTGCGATGGTTCCCGCGACCTCGATGGCCGAGGTCTCGGCCAACATCGGTTGGGTCAGCGAGTACATCTACCGCGGCATTCATCAGGACGATAGCTCCGCGTCCGCGGGCATCGATTACACCTCGGACAGCGGTTTCTATCTCGGCACCTGGGGTGCCGACGTGGGCGCCGGTTTGGAAACCGATCTTTACTTCGGTTACGCCGGCGGCGAGGACTTCACCTACAAGATCGGCTACACGGGTTACTACTACACCGACGACTTCGACGACACCTATAACGAGGTCAATCTCGGCATCGGTTACGGCATCTTCGCGCTCGACGTTGCGATCGGCGAGTGGGACGGCTTCGGCACTCCGGCCGATTACACGTTCACGTCCGTGACGATCTCGCCCGAGATGGGCCCGTACTACAAGTTCGGCAGCTTCGGCGACGACTTCGACGGCGATTATCTCGAGCTCGGCTACACGTACAGCGTAGAAGCCGAAGGCATCGACTTGTCGATTGCTGCTGTTTTCAGCGACGACTTGCCCGTTAGCGACTCGTTCGACGACGGCTTCGACACGCTCGCCTCCGGCGAGTGGGCGCTGACATTCGGCATCAAGAAGACGATCGGCATCGGCAACTGAGCTCACCATGATCACAACGAGGGATAGGCGATGAAACTCATCACGGCTGTCATCAAGCCGTTCAAGCTCGAGGACGTTCGCCAGGCGCTGGCCGAGGCGGGCGTGCAGGGCATGACGGTGACCGAAGTCAAAGGCTTCGGCCGACAGAAGGGGCACACCGAGCTCTACCGCGGGGCCGAGTACACGGTCGACTTCGTCCCGAAGACGAAGATCGAGGTGGCCGTGCCGGACTCGCTCGCCGAGCAGGTGTTGGAGGCCATCACGGGCGCTGCGGGCACGGGCTCGATCGGCGACGGCAAGGTGTTCGTCTTCGATCTCGAGCATGCGGTGCGCATCCGCACGGGCGAGACCGGCGACGCCGCGCTTTAAGGCACAGAGGACAATAACGATGAAAATGTCACGCACGATTTTAGCCGCGACCGGCGCGTTGTTCGCGGCGCTCGGTCCGGCACTCGCCTGGGCGCAGGATGCGGTGCCGGACAAGGGCGATACGGCCTGGATGATGGTGAGCACGCTGCTGGTCATCGCGATGGCCGTGCCCGGTCTCGCATTGTTCTATGGCGGTCAGGTTCGCTCGAAGAACGTGCTGTCGGTATTGATGCAGGTTCTCGTGGTGTTCTCGTTGCTCGTCGTGCTGTGGGTGGTCTACGGCTACAGCTTGGCGTTCAACGGGTCTGGAGCTTACATCGGCGACTTCAGCCGCTTGTTCCTCATGGGCATCACTCCCGATACCAATGCGGCCACGTTCACGGACGGCGTCGTGATACCGGAGCTGGTGTTCGTCTCCTTCCAGGCGACGTTCGCGGCGCTCACGACGGCGCTGGCGGTGGGCGGTTTCGCGGAACGCACGAAGTTCTCCGCGGTGCTGATGTTCGCCGTGCTGTGGTTCACGTTCTCCTATCTGCCGATCGCACGCGCGGTGTGGTACGCCGAGGGCTTCTTGTTTCAGCTCGGCGCGCTCGACTACGCGGGCGGCACGGTGGTGCACATCAACGCGGGTATCGCCGGCTTGGTTGGCGCGCTCGTGGTGGGTAAGCGCGTGGGCTACGGCTCCACGCCGATGGCACCGCACAACCTGCCGTTCGTGTTGACGGGTGCCGCGCTCCTGTGGGTGGGCTGGTTCGGGTTCAACGTGGGCTCGGGCCTCGAAGCCAACAACTTTGCGGGCTTGGTGTTCCTCAACACGTTCGTGGCAACCGCCGCCGGCGTGTGCGCGTGGACCTTCGGCGAGTGGCTCTTCCGCGGCCGGCCCACGATGCTCGGCGGTGCTTCGGGTGCGATCGCGGGTCTCGTGGCCATCACGCCGTCGTGCGGTGCGGTGGGCCCCGTCGGTGCCATCGTGCTCGGCATCGCAGCGGGTCTCGTCTCGCTATGGGCCGTCGCGGGGCTGAAGCGGATGCTCGGCTACGACGATTCGCTCGACGTCTTCGGCGTTCACGCCGTGAGCGGCATTCTGGGTGCGCTCCTGACGGGCGTGTTCGGCGCCGAGGTGTTCGGCGGCGTGGCCGGCATCGAGAGCATCGGCAGCCAGGTGCTGATCCAGGCAACCGGTGTGCTGTTCACGGTTGTGTGGTCGGGCGTGGTGACCTTCATCATCTTCCAGATCATCAAGGCGACGATCGGTTTGCGGCCGACGCAGGATCAGGAACGCGAAGGTCTCGATACGGCCGAGCACGGCGAGCGCGGCTACGAGTATTGATTCCACCGCGCGAGCGGGACTTTGACTCGAGCTTGGGGCCGGCAGCCGCTGTGGTTGCCGGCCCTTCTCTTTGGTGGGCTTATCCGGGCGGCTAACCGCAAGCGGCCAATCCAATCGAAAAAGAAGGATTCCAACCTTGAGGCAACACCGTCATGCGCATAGCATGCGTATAGAGGTCACCATGAGCAGCTACGATATCGAAGCGCGAAAACGCCCCGTCAACTTGACGCTCAACGAGGATCTCGTCGCTCAAGCCAGGGCCGTCACTGACAACCTTTCTGCGGTGGTCGAATCGCTGCTAGCGGACTATGTCGCTCAGGAAAGTCAACGCCGTGCTGCGGAGGCGGATGCAGCGCGCAAGACCGCCGCGGTATGGAACCGTTTTGCGGAGCGAATCGGGTCCTTCGCCGACGAACACTCCACGCTTTAATGCCGCAGTTCGACGTTCATCGGAATACGGGGAGGCATGCGGACAGCATCCCTTATGTCGTGGTCGTGCAGTCGTCCGTATTTAAAGAGTATTCCCGACGCGTCGTCGTGCCGCTGGTCAAGGCGTCGGCGGTCGGCGCAATCGCGAACGCGCGCTTCAATCCGGCATTCAAGATCGGAAAAATCTCGGTTGTTTTGCATCCACTCGAGGTCGTATCCGTGGCAGCGGACAAGCTCGGGAAGCCGGTTGCCTCGCTCGCAGCAGAGGGGCACCGAATAGTCGGGGCGTTGGACGAGCTGTTCTCGCGAGCTTGGGATTGACCACGGCCTAAAAGCACGTCCCCGAGTCCACCGAGGTTGAACCGCAACTCTTGCGGGGTTTCGTCACGACTTAGCCGAATTCGCCGCGGCCTGCGGGTGCCGCTGTAATCATTTCTCCCCTCGAAACGTATAGCAGGTCAGGTGCTTACGCGGGACTGCAAACCGCTGGCACGGTTTCTGCTAAGGGCACAGCGGCTCAGAGGCGGGAGGGACGTCGTGGCGGATCAAGCTTCGTTGCTCGAGCAATTGCGGATCGAGCGGGCGCCCGAGCAGGCGCCGCGCCGCGCGGGTTGGCGCTTCAGCGCATCGATCGCCGTCGCGGCGGTCGTCGTAAGCGGCGCACTCTATGCGTGGTTCCCGCGCGCAATACCGATTCAGGTTGCCGTGGCCGAGCCGGTCTCGGGCGCGGCTGCCGCAGGTCCGAGCTCAATCCTCGACGCGTCCGGTTACGTGGTCGCGCGCCGTCAGGCCACCGTGTCGGCGAAGATCACGGGCAAGGTGGTCGAAGTGGCCATCGAAGAAGGGCAGCGCGTCGAACGCGACGAGATCATCGCGCGGCTCGACGACACCAACGCCCAGGCGAGCGTGGCGCAGGCGCGCGCCGAGCTCGAGCAGAGCAAGGCGAACTTGGCGGCCGCGTCGGTGGCCTTCGCTAACGCGGGTCCCACGTTCGAGCGCAACGAGCAGCAGTTCGTGCGCGCGTTCATCAGCGCGCAAACGTTCGATACGGCCAAGGCGAGCTACGACGCGGCGCGCACCGGCCTCACCGTCGCCGCGCGTGCCGTCGACGTGGCCGAAGCCAGGCTCGCGCTCGCGGAGCGCAATCTCGACGACACCGTGGTGCGCGCGCCGTTCGCGGGCATCGTTACTGTGAAAGCGGCGCAGCAAGGCGAGATGGTGTCGCCCATGTCGGCCGGCGGCGGGTTCACGCGCACGGGCATCGGCACCATCGTCGACATGTCGTCGCTCGAGGTGGAGGTGGACGTGAGCGAGAACTTCATCAACCGCGTGCTGCCGCAGCAGGCTGCCACCGTCACGTTGAATGCGTATCCCGACTGGAGCATTCCGGCGCGCGTCATCGCGATCATCCCGACGGCGGACCGCGCCAAGGCTACCGTGAAGGTTCGCGTGGGCTTCGACGTCGACGACCCGCGGATCCTGCCCGAGATGGGCGCACGCGTCGCTTTCTTGAGCGCGGCCGACGCGGGCGATGGCGCAAGCGTCACGCGACCCGCGGCGCAGCAGGCAGTGCTGGTGCCGGCCGAAGCGGTGCAGGTCGAGGGCGAGACGGGGGTGGTGTTCGTCGTTGCCGACGGCGGCGTGGAACGGCGCACCGTGCGGCTCGGCACACGAAGTGCGACGGGACAAGTCGTGCTCGCCGGTCTCACGGCCGGCACGCGGCTTGCGCGCGGCGATCTGGCCGCGCTCGCGCACGGCTCCAGGGTTCGGGTTCAGGAATAACGCGCCGCTTCGGCGGCGCACGGAGGGCTTCGGTCATGGCGGCATTGGTGTCCATCGAGCAAGTGGTGAAGGGCTACACGCGCGGCAAGCAGCGCGTCGAGGTGTTGCACGCCATCGACTTGACGGTCGAGATCGGCGAGTTTCTGGCGCTCATGGGGCCGTCCGGGTCGGGGAAGACCACGTTGCTGAACCTGATCGGCGGCCTTGATCGCCCCGATCGCGGCGAGATCACGGTGGCCGGCGAACGCATCGACCGGTTGTCCTCGGGCCAGCTCGCCAAATGGCGCGCGCGCAACGTCGGCTTCGTGTTCCAGTTCTACAACCTGCTGCCGGTGCTCACGGCCGAGCGTAACGTGGAGGTGCCTCTGCTGCTCACGAAGCTGAGCGGCGCGGAGCGCAGACGCAACGTGGCCGCGGCCCTCGAGCTCGTCGGGCTCGCCGATCGCGCCAAGCACAAGCCGAGCGAGCTCTCGGGCGGCCAGCAGCAGCGCGTCGCGATCGCGCGGGCGCTGGTGGCCGATCCCACGCTGCTCGTCTGCGACGAGCCCACCGGCGACCTCGACCGCGAGACTTCGGAATCGATTCTTCAGCTTTTGAAGCTGCTCAACGAGCAACAGGGAAAGACCATCGTCATGGTCACGCACGATCCGCGCGCGGCGCAGTACGCCTCGCGCCGGCTCTATGTCGACAAGGGTTCGCTGGCGGCCGCGCCGCTCGGAGTTGCAGCATGAAGTACCTGCCGCTCGTCTGGGCCGGGCTCTGGCGCAAGCGCGCGCGAACGGTGCTCACGCTACTTTGCATCGTCGTGGCGTTCGCGTTGTTCGGGCTCCTGCACGGTTTCACCGCCGCACTCGACGGCATCGTGGAGGCGATGAGCGACACGCGCCTGCGCATCATGAGCCGCGTCAACATCACGCAGCCGTTGCCGCTCGCGCACCGCGCGCGCATCGAGACCGTGCCCGGCGTCGAAGGCGTGTCGTACTACAACTTCTTCGCCGGCTACTATCAGGACCCGCGCAACGGCGTGCAAACCGGCGCCATCGACGTGGAGACGCTCGACGCGATTTATCCCGAGATACAGCTCGACCCCGCTTACGTTGCGGCGATGAAGACAACCCGCAACGGAGCGCTGGTCGGCGAAGATCTCGCGGCCGAGCGCGGCTGGAAGATCGGCGATCGCATCCCGCTCGGCTCATCGGTGTGGCAGCGCAAAGACGGCGCCGAGAGCTGGGAGTTCGAGATCGTGGGTTCCTACCGCTCCCCCTCGGGCAAGGTGCCGACGAGCGAGCTGTGGATCAACTACGACTATTTCGACGAGGCGCGGGCGGCGGCCAACGGCACCGTGACGCTGTACTTCGTCAAGATCCACGACCCGAACCGCTCGGCCGAGATTGCCGAGCGCATCGACGCGCTGTTCGCGAATTCGACGTCCGAGACGCAGTCGCAGAGCGAGAAAGATTGGCTGCGCGCGCAGATCGCGTCGATCGGCGACATCGGATTTTTCGTAAACGCCATCATAGCGGCCGTGATGTTTGCGCTGTTGTTCGTAACAGGCAACACGATGATGCAGTCCGTTCGCGAGCGGATTCCCGAGCTCGCGGTGTTGAAGACGTACGGATTCAGCAACGCGAGCGTGGTGAGCCTGGTGCTTGCAGAGTCGATCCTGCTTTGCAGCGTGGCGGCGGTCATCGGGATCGGCATCGCGGCCGTGATCTCGCCCCCCATTTACCGCGAGCTCGGCGCCGGCGGGTTGAATCTGCCGCTGCCGGTGGTCGCGGCCGGGCTGGGGCTCGCGGCTGCGTTCGCGATTGCGAGCGCGTCGCTGCCGGCGTTGCGCGTGCAGCGGTTGAGCATCGTCGACGCCCTGGCGGGGCGTTGATCGAAAGCGGTTGAAAGGAGCAGGTAATGAGCGTGTTGAAGCAAATGGTGGCGGTCACGGCCATGAACCTGCGCAGCGTGCCGCAGCGCGCCGGCAGCTCGAGCGTCATCGTGATCGGCATCGCGGGCGTCGTAGCCGTGATCCTGTCGGTGTTCGGCATGACGCGCAGCTTGCAGAGCGCCTTGCTCGCAACCGGCAGTCCCGACCGCGCCATCGTTCTGCGCAGCGGCGCCACCAGCGAGATCGCAAGCACGCTGCTCGTCGATGCCGTGGCCACGATCAAGGATGCGCCGGGCATCGCGCGAGGCGCGGACGGTAAGCCTGCTGCCACGGCGGATTTCATCGCGGCTGTGAACCTCAACCGCAAGGAAGACGGTGCGCGCGCCGGCCTCGTGGTGCGCGGCGTGGAGCCCGCCGTGATGGCCGTGCGGCCGGAGATCCGCATCGTGGCGGGCCGTGCGTTCACGCCCGGCTTGCGCGAGCTGCTCGTGGGCCGCGGCGCACTCGACGAATTCCGCGGCGTGGCCATCGGCGACGAGGTGGCGCTGCGCGAAGGCCGCTGGACCGTGGTCGGCGTGTTCGAGAGCGGCGGCGACGCCAACGAATCGAGCTTGCTGGCCGACGCCGCCACGTTGTTGTCGGCGTACCAACGCACGGCCGTGAACAGCGTGACGGTGCGGCTGACCTCCGCGGCGGACTTCGAGGCGTTCAAGGCCGCACTCACCACGAATCCGACGTTGTCGGTGTCCGTGGAACGGGAAACCGAGTTTTACCGCCGCGAATCGCAAGAGGCGAACGAGATCTTCGGTCTCGTCGGCCTCGCGGTAGGCATTTTCATGGGCCTCGGCGCCGTATTCGCGGCGCTGAACACCATGTACTCGGCCGTGAGCGTACGAACGCGCGAGATCGCGACGCTGCGCGCGATCGGCTTCGGCGCCGGGGGCGTGGTGGTGTCGGTGCTCGTCGAGGCGCTCGCCCTCGCGCTGTTGGGTGCCACGATCGGCGCTTCGATCGCGTGGCTGCTGTTCAACGGCAACACCGTCACGCTCGGCGGCAACGTGTCGTCCATCGTATTTCAGATGCGCGTGACGCCCGGCTTGCTGGGAGCGGGCATCGCGCTGGCGTGTGCTGTGGGTTTCGTGGGCGGTCTGTTGCCGGCGCTGCGGGCCGCGCGGCTGCCGGTGGCCACCGCGCTACGCGCCGTTTAGGGTACTAGCGCGCGGCGGCGCTTTCGGCCGCGCGGTCTTCCTGCTGCGCCAGGTATTCGATCTGCTCGATGGCGTCCGGCGCGCCGCGCAGCAGCGTGCGCCGCAAGAACCACGGCCCGACGAACGGCGGCAGCCAAAAGCTCGGCTCCATCTCCATGAAGTAATTGACTCGCGTACCGCTGCCTTCGGCAACGAAGGTCCATTCCGACATCGAGTACTTGAAGTCGCTGCGTTCAGGAACGGTGCGAGATCGAATAAACTGGGGCGTCACGACCTCGAGGCGCTCGACGCGGCTCATGCTCCTGCAAAACCCGAGCAGGCAGCCCTCCACGCGTGTATAGACGAGCGGGGTGCCGTCGGCGTCGGGCGGTAGGTAGCTGCTCTCCTTGTAGATTTCGGAGATGCGCTGATAGCGATCGCCGTTGAAGTCGAGCAACACCTTGTAGATGGCCGCCGGCGAGGCATCGAGGTACGTGTCGGCCACCACGCGATACCGATCTTGTCGGCGCGACACGTCGACGGAGCGCAGTGTGGCCGGTAGGCTCGACGACACGTAGCAAAGGCTCGCGGCAACGAGGAGAAGCGTCTTGCGAAAGCTCATCTGCGGGCGTGGTTACCTGCACGCCTGCATTGGCGGCACGTCGAAACTATACGCTGCCGTCTTCCTCGCTGCGACGACGGCCTGCGCGGCGCAGCAACCCGGCGACGACGACGGCGGAGAAGGTCCCGTCGCCACCGTCGTTGCGGACGTGCGCGACTACGTGACCGCGCCGTTGCGCGCGCGGCGGCCGCAATGGGTGCGATTCGGCGCCGCGCTCGGTGCCATCGCCGCCGCGCACCGGTACGACGACGACGTTCGCGAGCACTTCGATACCGTAACGGCTGCGCCAGGCATGAGCCCCGACACGCGCGATGCGCGCGACGCCGCTCCCGCAGTGCTCGCGCTCGGCGGCACCTGGATTGCGGCCGTCGTCGCCGACAACGACGACGGCCGGCGCGAGGCGGGCGCGATGTTCGAGGCGGCGGCGCTGACGGGCGCGGCCGGTTACGCGCTGAAGGAGCTCGCGCGCCGCGAGCGGCCGTACACCACCGCCGACGACGGCGCATGGGGCGAGGACGGCGACTCGTTTCCGTCGTTGCACACGGCCACCGCGTTCGCGATCGGCACCGTGCTCGCGGAATCCGGCAACGACCGGCACCGCTGGCTGCGTCGAGCGCTCGGCTACGGCCTGGCCGTCGGCACGGCGTACTCGCGCATGGATCACGATGCGCATTGGCTGTCGGATACCGTGGCCGGCGCGGGGCTCGGTATCGCCACCGCGCGGTTCGTGATGAAGCAGCGCGGCCGCGACGAGGGGCGCGCGCGCTTCACGGTGGTGCCCACGGCCGGCGGCGTGGCCGTCGGTTACCAGGTGGACTTGCGCCCTTGATTCATCAGCGAAGCCACACGTCGTAGACGAACGCGGCGGCGACGCCGAGCGCCGCCGCGCCGGCGACGAGCACTGCGCCGGCCGCACAGTCTTTCACCGCCTTGATGGCCGGGTGCTGCTCGGGATGCAAGTGATCGGCGAGCCCTTCGACGGCCGTGTTGATGATTTCCGCGGCCAGCACGAAGCCGATGGTGAGTGCCGCGATGGCCCACCACAGCGGCGCCGGTTGAAGCCAGAGCAGCACGCCCACGACGGCCAGCGCGGCCACGACATGCGACTTGAAGCTTTTCTCGGTGCGCCACGTCGTGCGCAGGCCGAGCAACGCGAACGTCAGGCGCCGTGAGAACGCTTGGTTCTTCATCGCCTAAAGCCGCTGCCCGCCGTCGATCTCGAGAATGCGCCCGTTCAAGTAGTCGTTGGCGAAAATGAACTCGACCGTGGCCGCGATCTCGTCGGGCTCCCCGAGGCGCTTCAGCGGAATGCCCGCCGCCATCTTCTCGAGCATCTCCGGCTTCATGGCGGCCACCATCTCGGTCTTGATGAAGCCCGGCGCGATGGCGTTGACGCGGATCTCGTGGCGCGCGAGCTCCTTGGCCCACACCACGGTGAGCGCGGCGACGCCGGCTTTCGCCGCCGAGTAATTGCTCTGGCCGAAATTGCCGGCCCGCGACAAGCTCGAGATGTTGACGATGCAGCCGCCGCCGCCCTGCCGAATCATGCGCTCCGCCGCTTCGCGGCCGCACAAGAATACGCCCGTCAAGTTCACGTCGATGACCGCTTGCCAATGCTCGAGGCTCAGCTTGCCCGCGATCTCGCCATCTTTCGCTTTCACGAGCAAGCCGTCGCGCAAGATTCCGGCGTTGGCGATGCTGCCGTCGAGCCGGCCGAAGTCCGCGACCACGCGGTCGAACGTGTCCACCACGTCGCGCTCGGCCGCCACGTTCGCCGAGTACGTTTCGGCGCGCACGCCGAGCGCGCGGCAGGCATCGCGCACGGCGGCCAAGCCGCCTGCGTCGAGATCGAGCAGTGCCAAGTTCGCGCCGCGAGCCGCGAGACGGCGCGCCATCGCGGCCCCGAGACCGCGGCCCGCGCCGGTGATCAGAATGGTTTTGCCGCGAAGCTCCATGCACACACCTCGACCGACTTAGGGGGCGTTTGGAAGGCGGATAGTAGCCTTGCGGCCGCAACGCTGACCAGAAAGCCGGCCCGTGGGCCGCGAAACTACGGTATGCTCGCCGGCCCGACGACCGAACGACGGCCCTTCGCTCTCCGATGCTGCTCTCGAAGTACCTCGACCGCGTGGCGATCGCGCTTTCGACGATCTGCATCGTGCATTGCCTGGCGATGCCCGTGCTCATTGCGGTGCTCCCCGTCGCGGCGCTTGCCATAGGCGGCGACGGGCACTTCCATTCGCTGATGCTGTGGTTCGTGGTGCCCACGAGCGTGCTCGGCTTCGGGCTGGGCCTGCGTGTGCATCGCCGCATCGACATCGTTGCCATGGGCGCAGCCGCGATCGCGGCGCTCGCGGCCGCGGCGCTCTGGGGCCACAGCGCCTGGGATCCGTCGCTGGAAGTGACTGCGAACGTGGCGGCCAGCGTGCTGCTCGCCGCGGCGCACTGGCGTAATTTCCGCGAGGTTCGCCGGCTGCACCGCCACTAGCGAGCGGGCGTCGGGCCCGCGCGCACCACGCGGCCGGCGTCGAGCGCCAGCTCGTGCGTGAAGTGCGCGCGATGCGTTGCCAGATGCGACGCGCACACGAGCTGCGTGCCGTCGGCGGCTACCTTCTGCAGTGTGGTATTCAAGAGCTCTGCCATCGGTGCATCGAGGCCCTCCCACGGCTCGTCGAGCAGCAGCACCCGGGGGCGATTCGCGAGCATGCGGCCGAGCAGCGCGCGGCGTGCCTGGCCGTAGGACAGCGTCGACAGCAGCCGATCCGCGAGCGGCCGCAGCGTAAGCTCGTCGAGCAATTGCTCCACGCGCGCGGCTTCGTCGGCCGTGGGCCGGCGCGTGGCGCCGATGCTCGACGTGAAGCCCGACGCGATGCACGCGCGCACCGTGGACGGATAGCGGTACGCCGCCTGGAGCTCGGGCGACACCCACGCGATCTCACGGCGCAGCTGCCAGACGTTGCGTGGGTTACCGAGCGCGGGCCACGACACCGAGCCGCCGAGCGCGGGCCTGAGCTGGCCGTGCATGACGCGCAGCAAGCTGCTCTTGCCTGAGCCGTTGGCGCCGGTCACGAGCCAGTGCTCGCCGGGCATTAAACGCCACGTCACGTCGTGCAGCACGCGCCGTCCCGCGAGCCACGCGTCGGCGTGCTCGAGCGCGATCAAAGGCGTGGGATCCGGCGACGCTGTGGCGCCAGACTGGCTGCGGGGCTGCGCCGCCGTAGCGCGCGCCGGCGCGGGGTGTGCGCCGGCGGCGCCGTAGCGGGCGCGCCGGTCGACGGCCGTCGCACGGCCCGCGTCGATCTGCAAATAGCGCTCGATGAAAACCGGCAAGTCTTCCTGAGCATGCGCTGCGCAGACGAGCGTGCATTCGCGCGCCACGAGCTCGAGCATCGCGGCCAGCTCTTGGCGGGCGGCGGTGTCCAGGCCGCTGGCGGGCTCGTCGAGCAGCAGCACGGTGGCCTCGAACGCCACGCCGCGCGCGATCAGTACGCGCCGCTGCTCCCCGCGCGACAGCTCCAGAAAGCGCCGCGATGCGAGCTCGGCCACGCCGAGCCGGCGCAACACCTGCTGCGCGCGCTCCCGTTGTCCCTCCGCCGGCCGGCGGCGCGGCACGTCGGTGCGATAGATACCCGAGAGCACCACGTCGAGCGCCGTGAAATTCCAGTTGAGCCGCGCGTAGCGATCCTGAAGCTCGTGGCCCACCAGCACGATCTCGCTGCGCGCGCGCACGGCGTCGGTCTCGACGCCAGCGCCGAAGTCGTAGCGGCGAATGCCCCGCTCCGGCGCCGGCCACACGGTGCCGGCGATCAAGCCGAGCAGCGTGCTCTTGCCGCTGCCGTTCTCGCCGACCACGCCCCAGTGCTCGCCGCGCTGAAGCTGCCAGGTGACGTCGCGCAGCACGGTCATGCCGCCGAGTTCGACGTGCACATGAGCGAGGGTAACGAGCGGCGCGCCGGGCATCGGGTGTATATCAATGAGACGAAAGCCGCGCGAGTTTACCTGAGCTAGACTTGAGTGCCTTCATATGAACAACGTTCTGCCGACAGTCGCCGACGTCATCGACGCAGCCGTGCGGTTGCGCGGCTGGGTGCTCGACACGCCCGTGCTGGAGTCGGAGGCCATCAACCGTCGCGCCGGCACACGCGTGCTGCTCAAGGCGGAATGCCTGCAGCATGCGGGCAGCTTCAAGATTCGCGGCGCCATGAACCGCCTACTGCAGCTCGCTGCGGATGAGCGTAAGGCGGGCGTGGTGGCGTTCTCGTCGGGCAACCACGCGCAGGCCGTGGCGCTCGCCGCGCGCTGGCTCGATATTCCCGCGACGATCGTGATGCCGGCCGACGCGCCGGCCGTCAAGCTCAAGCGAACGCGCGACTACGGCGCCGAGCTCGTGCTCTACGACCGCGAGCGCGAGGATCGCGAGGCGATTGCGGCGCGTATCGCCGAGCAGCGCGGCGCCGCGCTCGTGCCGCCGTTCGATCACTCGCACACGATCGCAGGGCAGGGCACGCTGGCGCTCGAGCTGGCGCGCGCGGCCCGCGAGCGCCGCGCCGCGATCGAGGCGCTGTACGCGCCGTGCAGCGGGGGCGGACTCATTGCAGGTTGTGCGCTCGCCATCAAAGCCGAGTGGCCCACGTGTGCCGTGTACGCCGTCGAGCCGCGCGGCTTCGAGGACACGGCCGCGTCGCTAACCGCGGGCGAGCGGCGCACGGTTCTCGCGGGCGGCTCCACGCTGTGCGACGGTCTGCGCGCCCCGACGCCCGGCGCCATCACCTTCGCGATCAATCGGCAGCAGCTTGCCGGTGCGCTAGCCGTGGACGACGCACAGATTCGCGAGGCGATGGCCGTGGCCGCCGAGGAGTTGAAGGTGGTGGTGGAGCCGTCGGGCGCCGCGGCGCTGGCGGCGGTGCTGGCCGAGCCGCCACGCGCCGCCAAGTGCGTGGCCGTGGTGCTGTCGGGCGGCAACGTGGATGCCGAGCTGTTCGCGGACGTGCTGCGCACGCGCGGCGCCGCCTGACGGCGAAATAGCCCATAATGCGCACGCCCGCGCCGCGGGCAGGGAGACTCAAGGTTGGCATGCCGCTGAAGCAGATCGCACGCTTGGACGAGTGGTACCGGTTCGACGAAGCCGGTCCGCTGTTCATCACGGGTCTGCAAGCGCTGGTGCGCCTGCTGCTCGCGCAGAGTCATCTCGACCGCCTGGCGGGACGGAACACGGCCGGCTTCGTGTCCGGCTACCGCGGCTCGCCGCTCGGCGGCCTCGATCGCGAACTTTGGCGCGCCGGCAAGCACCTCGAGGCCGCGCAGATTCGTTTTCAGCCGGGCTTGAACGAGGATCTGGCGGCTACGTCGATCTGGGGTGCGCAGCAGGCGAACTTGTTCGCGGGCGCGCGGTACGCCGGCGTGTTCGGCATGTGGTACGGCAAGGGGCCGGGCGTGGATCGCTCCGGCGATCCGCTCAAGCACGGCAACGCCGCCGGCACATCGCGTTACGGCGGCGTGATCGCCGTGGCCGGCGACGACCACACGTGTAAATCGTCATCGTTGCCGCATCAGAGCGAGTACGCGTTCATCGATGCGTCCATGCCGGTGATCAATCCGGCGAACGTGGAGGAGATCGTGGCGCTCGGCCTCTACGGCTATGCGCTGTCGCGGTTCAGCGGCTGCTGGGTCGGCTTGAAGGTGACGCAGGAGACGGCCGACGCCACGCAGAGCTTTGCGCTGCTGCCGCAATCGCTGCAAATCGTGACGCCGGAGTTTGCGCTGCCTCCTGGCGGCCTCAACATCCGCTGGCCCGATCCGCCGAATGATCAGGAGTACCGGCTCCAGCACTACAAGCTGCCGGCCGCCCTCGCGTTCGCGCGCGCGAACGGGCTCGATCGCACGATCATCGAGAGCCGTTACCCGCGCCTCGGTCTCGTGACCACGGGCAAGGCGCACCTCGACGTGCTGCAGGCGCTCGAGGATCTTGGGGTAGACCGCGAGCGCGCAGGCGAGGTCGGCATCAAGCTGTTCAAGGTGGGCATGAGCTGGCCGCTCGAGCCGCACGCGATTCGCGCGTTTGCAGAAGGCCTCGAGGAAATCATCGTCATCGAGGAAAAGCGCGGCGTCGTCGAGAGTCAGCTCAAGGAGCAGCTCTACAACTGGCAGGCGAAAAAGCGGCCGTTGATCGTCGGCAAGCAAGACGAGCGCGGTGAGTGGCTATTGCCGCCGAATGGCGAGCTGACGCCGGCGCTGATCGCGCGCGTGCTCGCCAAGCGCATGCGCCGTTTTCACTCGAGCACCGACATTGAAGAGCGCGTGCGCTTTCTCGAGCAGCAGGATCGGCGGCTCTCGGCCGTGGGCGACGAGGTGCAACGGCTGCCGCACTTCTGCTCGGGTTGCCCGCACAACACCTCCACGCGCGTGCCCGAGGGCAGTCGCGCCGTCGGCGGCATCGGCTGCCACTACATGGCCGCGTGGATGGACCGCGACACGGTCACGTTCACGCAAATGGGCGGCGAGGGCGCCACGTGGATCGGTCAAGCGCCTTTCACCGAGACCCCGCACGTATTCCAGAACTTGGGCGACGGCACTTACGCGCACTCGGGCACGCTCGCCATTCGCGCCGCCGTGGCGGCCGGCGTGAACATGACTTACAAGATCCTGTTCAACGACGCCGTGGCGATGACGGGCGGGCAGCCCGTCGAGGGCCACTTGACGGTGGCCGGCGTGGCGCAGCAGCTCGTCGGCGAGGGCGTGCGCCCGATCATCGTGGTGACCGACGAGCCGAAAAAATACGCGGGCACGAACGGCCTGCCGCCATCCGTGAGCGTTCATCACCGCCGCGAGCTCGAACGGCTGCAGCGAGAGCTGCGAGACGTCACGGGCGTGTCGGCGCTCATCTACGATCAAACCTGCGCCGCGGAGCTGCACCGCAAACGCAAACGCGGCACGGTGCCCACGCCGGATCGGCGCGTCGTGATCAACGAGCTCGTCTGCGAAGGCTGCGGCGACTGCAACGTGCAGTCGAACTGCTTGTCCGTGATGGCGCTCGAGACGGAATTCGGCCGTAAGCGCCGCATCAATCAGTCGTCGTGCAACCAAGACTTCAGCTGCTTGAACGGCTTTTGCCCGAGCTTCGTCACGCTGCGCGGTGCGCAGCGCAACCCGCCGCGCCCGCTCAAGGCCGCGGCGCTGCCGAGCTTACGCGAGCCGCGGCAAGCGCCGCTCGACGGCGTGCACAACGTGCTGATCGCCGGCGTCGGCGGCACGGGCGTGGTCACCGCGAGCGGCCTGCTCGGGCTTGCCGCGCATCTCGAGGGTAAGGCCGTGCTACAGCTCGACCAGACCGGGCTCGCGCAAAAATACGGCGCGGTGTTATCGCACGTGCGGATTGCGGCGGATGCCGAACGCTTGCACGGCATGCGGATTCCCGCCGGGCAGGTTGACGTGCTGCTCGGCGCCGACTTGATCGTGGCGGCCGGCAAAGAGCCGTTGGCCATGCTGTCGGCTGCGCGGTCGGCCGTTATCGTGAACACGCACGAAGAGATGCCGTCGGATTTCATTCGCGACCGCGATTTCGCCTTTCCCGGCCACAAGCTGCTCGCCGCTTTGCGTGCGGC
>CAMPKU010000030.1 GCA_946887385.1 uncultured Gammaproteobacteria bacterium | reverse complement strand
TGCCGGGGCGCTCGCGCGCAAGGACGCGCGCGAGCGAGCTTACAGGGACGTACTTGCAGCGTCCCCGGCACACCCTGTGTGCGCGCACGCCCGCGCCGAGCCGGCCAAACGGAGCCGCGCTTGTCACGCTCCGGAGGGGTCGGGTAAGGTGCAAGCGTCGCGGTCGACGAGTCGGTATGGACCTGAAATTTTTGGAGTTTGAACAGCCGATCGCCGAGCTCGAAGCCCGCATCGATGCGCTCAAGTTCGTCGGCGAAGACTCGGAGCTCAACATCAGCGAGGAAATCTCACGCCTGCGTAACAAGAGTGAAACCCTCACTCGCAGCATTTTTTCGAGCCTCACCGCCTGGCAGATTGCCCAGCTCGCGCGTCATCCGCAGCGGCCCTACACGCTCGATTACATCGACAAGTGCTTCACCGATTTCCAAGAGCTGCACGGCGATCGCATGTACGCCGACGACCACTCGCTCGTCGGCGGCCTCGCGCGTCTCGACAACGAGCCCGTGGTCATCATCGGTCACCAGAAAGGCCACGACACCAAGGAGCGCGTGTGGCGCAACTACGGCATGGCGCGCCCCGAGGGTTACCGCAAGTGCTTGCGTCTTATGAATCTCGCCGAGAAATTCGGCTTGCCGCTGATCACGCTCATCGATACGCCGGGCGCGTACCCCGGCATCGGCGCCGAAGAGCGCGGCCAGAGCGAGGCCATTGCGCGCAACCTGTTCGTCATGTCGAGCCTGAAGGTGCCCATCGTCAGCGTCGTGATCGGCGAGGGCGGCTCGGGCGGCGCGCTCGCGATCGGCGTGGCCGACCGTGTGCTGATGCTTCAGTACAGCATCTATTCCGTCATCTCGCCGGAAGGTTGCGCGAGCATTCTCTGGAGGAGCGCCGACAAGGCCGAGCTCGCGGCCGAGGCGCTCGGCATCACGGCGGAGCGTTTGCACCGGCTCAAGCTCGTGGACGAAGTGATTCCCGAGCCGCTGGGCGGCGCGCATCGCGACCCGCAGGTGATGGCCGAGACGCTGAAGCAAGCCGTGGTGCAGACGCTCGCCACGCTGCAAGGCATTCCGCTCGACACGCTGCTGCTGCAACGGCGCAAACGCCTTGCCAGCTACGGAGTGTTCAAAGAGGGCTGAGCTTACGCGTAGCTTTCAAGCCGCGGCGCAGGTGCTGAGCGTATGAAGGCCGCGCGCGAGCCGGAAGCTTTCGCCGCGGAGCTGCGCGCCGTGCTCGAAGCATGGGCGTCGCCGGCTTTGCCGCCGCGCGTCACGGTGGGCTTCAGCGGCGGGCTCGACTCGACGGTGCTGCTGGCCGCCCTGTGCCGCCTCGACTGGCCGGTTCGAGTACGCGCGGCGCACGTCGATCACGGCTTGCACCCGCACTCCGCCGACTGGCGTGCCCATTGCGCTGCGGCAGCCGCCGACTTGGGCGCCGAGTTCGCCGCGTCACGCGTCGCGGTGGATCGAACATCGAAGCAAGGTCTCGAGGCCGCGGCGCGCGAGGCGCGCTATCGCGCCCTCGGCGAGCTGTTAGCGCCGGGCGAATGGCTGCTGACCGCGCATCACGCCGACGATCAGCTCGAGACGCTGCTGCTGCGCCTGCTGCGCGGCACGGGCGTGCGCGGCCTGCGCGGCATCCTGCCGTTTGCGCCGTTTCATTCGGGCTGGCTCGGGCGGCCGCTGCTCGCGTTCACGCGCGAGGAGCTGCGTTCGCAAGCCGAGCAGTCCAAGCTCGCCTGGATCGAAGACCCGTCGAACCTCGACGAGCGTCACGACCGCAACTACTTGCGTGCGCGAGTGCTGCCCGCGCTGCGCGCACGCTGGCCTACGGCGGCGCAGCACGGCGTGCGGCTCGCGCAGCAAATGACCGACGCCGAGCGGCTGCTCGAAAGTGTGGCCGCCGAGGACGCGCACGCGCTCGCAGCTGCGTGGCACCTGCCGCGGTCCGCGCTCGCGCCGCTCGAGCCGGCCCGGCAGCGCAACCTGCTGCGCCATCTGCTGCGCGCCGTGGATCTGCCCCCGCCGAGCGCGCGCACGCTCGACGAGCTTCGCACCGCCTTGCTCGAGGCGCGGGCCGAGTCGCGGACGCACGTGCGCTGGCCGGGCGGCGAGGGGCGCGTGTTCGGCGAGGCGCTCTACCTCATGGCGCCGTTGCCGCCGCCGTCGCCGCCCGACTATGCCGCGCACATCGGCGTGGGCAGCACGTGGTTGGGCCCGGAGGGCCGGCTCGCGCTGGCGCCCGCGCGCGACGGGGCGGGCTTACCGCAGTCGTGGCTCGACGACGGCCTCACGTTGCGTTTTCGCGCCGGCGGCGAGCGGTTCAAGCCGCTGGGGCGCGAGCATCACCATTCGCTCAAGAGCCTCTTTCAGGAGCGCGGCATCGTGCCGTGGATGCGCGGCCGCGTGCCGCTGTTGTTCCACGGGGCCGCCCTCGCGGCGATCGGCGACCTGTGGGTCAGCGCTCACAGCGGCGCGGCGCCGGCGGCGGAGCCGCGCTGGCGCGTGGAGTGGACGCAGCATCCGCCCGTGCAGGCGCCGGAACGGCGCTAACGCTCGCGCGCGCCACGCGGGGCTGGCCGGAGTTCCGCAACTTTGATACTTTGCAATACCGTCTCCGATGCATCTAACACACACCTTCGAGGGCCGGACGATGGCTTCCCAATGGAAGCGGCGTCCGGCCCTCCCGGTTTTGACATGACGCGATTCATCTTCATCACCGGCGGGGTCGTTTCCTCGCTGGGCAAAGGCATTACCTCGGCCTGCTTGGGCGCCATTCTCGAGGCGCGCGGCCTCGAGGTGCGCCTCATGAAGCTCGATCCGTACATCAACGTGGATCCCGGCACGATGAGCCCGTTCCAGCACGGGGAGGTGTATGTCACCGACGACGGTACGGAAACCGATCTCGATTTAGGCCACTACGAGCGCTTCGTGCACACGCGCACGAACCGCATGAGCAATTTCACCACCGGCAAGATCTACTCGAACGTCATCGCGAAAGAGCGCCGCGGCGAGTATCTCGGCGCCACGGTGCAGGTGATTCCGCACATCACGGACGAGATCAAGCGCAACGTGCTCGCGGGAGCCGGCGATGCGGACGTCTGCATGGTCGAGATCGGCGGCACGGTGGGCGACATCGAGTCGCTGCCGTTCCTGGAAGCCATACGCCAGCTCGGCGTGGAGCTCGGCCGCGAGCGCTCGCTCTATATCCACCTCACGCTCGTGCCGTTCATGGCGGCATCGTCCGAGATCAAGACGAAGCCCACGCAGCACTCCGTGAAGGAGCTGCGCTCGATCGGCATCCAGCCCGATGTGCTGGTTTGCCGTTCCGAGCACACGCTGCCGCGCGAGCAGCGCGCGAAGATCGCCCTGTTCACGAACGTCGAGGAGCGCGCGGTCATCTCGGCCGTCGACGTCGACGACATCTACAAAATCCCGATGTTGCTCGCGGAGCAGGGCCTCGACAGCTATGTCGTCGACAAGCTGAAGCTCAACGCGCGGCCGGCCGATCTTTCGGAGTGGCAAGCGGTGGTGCACGCCAAGGCGAACCCCGAAGCCGAAGTGTCGATCGCCATGGTGGGCAAGTACGTCGACCTGCGCGATTCGTACATGTCGTTGACGGAGGCGCTGCGCCACGCCGGCATCCGTACGCGCACGCGCGTGAACATCGTCTACATGGAGTCGGAGGAAATTCAGGTCTCCGGCACGGCATGCCTCAACGACGTCGATGCGATTCTCGTGCCGGGCGGCTTCGGCGAGCGCGGCATCGAGGGCAAGATCGCGGCCGTGAAGTTCGCGCGCGAGAAGCAAGTGCCGTATCTCGGCATTTGCTTAGGGCTACAGGTGGCCGTCATCGAATACGCGCGCAACGTAGCCGGCCTCGCGGGCGCCCACTCCACGGAGCTCAACCCGCAAACGCCGCACCCGGTGATCGCGATGATCACGGAATGGCAAGACCGCGATGGGTCGATTCAGGAGCGCACCGCCGGCTCCGACTTGGGCGGCACGATGCGGCTCGGCGCGCAAACCTGCTACATCAAGGACGGCACGGTCGCGAAGAGCATCTACGGCGCGGCCGAAATTTCCGAGCGTCACCGCCACCGCTACGAGTTCAACAACCGTTACTTGGAGCAGATCGCGGGCGCCGGGCTCGTATTTTCGGGATTCTCACGCGACGGGCTCGTCGAGCTCATCGAGCTGCCGCCGGCGGTTCATCCGTGGTTCTTCGCCACGCAGTTTCATCCTGAGTTCACGTCGAACCCACGCGACGGCCATCCGCTATTCACGAGCTTCATCACCGCCGCGCGCTCCTGCCAAGGGCTCAAGCTGCCGCGAGTCGCGAGCGCATGAGGCTCGCGGGTTTCGACGTCGGCCCAGAAGCTCCTTTATTCGTCATCGCCGGCCCTTGCGTCATCGAGAGCGAGGCGCTCGTCATGAGCACCGCCGAGCACTTGAAGCGCATCACGGCGCACCTTGCCATGCCGCTCGTGTTCAAGGCCTCGTTCGACAAGGCGAACCGCAGCTCCATCGGCAGCTTTCGCGGTCTGGGATTGGAGCGCGGCCTGCGGATACTCGAGCGTGTTCGAACGGAGCTCGAGGTGCCGGTGCTCACGGATGTGCACGAAGACACGCCGCTCGACGAGGTGGCCGCGGTCGTCGATGTGCTGCAAACCCCGGCGCTGTTGTGCCGGCAAACCGACTTCATTGCCGCCGTCGCGCGCCAAGGCAAGCCCGTGAACCTGAAAAAGGGGCAGTTCTTGGCGCCCTGGGAGATGACGAACGTCGTCGACAAGGCACGCTCCACCGGCAACGACGCATTGCTCGTCTGCGAGCGCGGCGTCTCGTTCGGCTACAACAATCTCGTGGTGGACATGCGCTCGCTCGCCATCTTGCGGGCCACGCAGTGCCCCGTGGTGTTCGACGCCACGCATGCCGTGCAGCAGCCCGGCGGCCGCGGCGCCACCTCCGGCGGCGAGCGGCAGCACGTGCCCGTGCTCGCGCGCGCGGCCGTGGGCGCCGGTATCGCGGGCCTGTTCTTGGAAACGCACCCCGATCCCGGCGCGGCGCTCTGCGACGGGCCGAACGCCTGGCCGCTCGCGAGCGTGGCCGTGCTGCTGGAGCAGCTCAAGGCCCTCGACGCCGTCGTCAAGGCGCGGCCGTATCTCGAGACCGAATTTCAACGCGTGCACTAGGAGCTTGGGCAATGAGCGCGATCAAGGACGTCATCGGCCTCGAGGTCATCGATTCGCGAGGCAACCCCACCGTCGAAGCCGAGGTGGTGCTCTCGAGCGGCGCGCGCGGTCGCGCCGCCGTGCCGTCCGGCGCGTCCACAGGCTCGCGCGAGGCGCATGAGCTGCGCGACGGCGACAAGAAGCGCTATCTCGGCAGAGGCGTGAGCAAAGCCGTCGCCAACGTCAACGGCGAGATCCGTAAGGCCGTCGTCGGCCTCGACGCCGCGGCGCAGCAAGCGCTGGACGGGCGCCTGGTGGAGCTCGACGGTACCGCCAACAAGGCGCGGCTCGGCGCGAATGCGCTTCTCGCCGTGTCGCTGGCGAACGCGAAGGCGCACGCGGCCGACCGCGGCATCGCCTTGTACGAGCTGCTCGGCGAGGGCAAAACCGCTTTCACCATGCCGTTGCCGATGATGAACATCATCAACGGCGGCGCGCACGCCGATAACAACGTCGACATCCAGGAGTTCATGATTTTGCCCGTGGGCGCGCCCACGTTTGCGGAATGCCTGCGCTACGGCGTGGAGGTGTTTCACGCGCTGAAGGCCGTGCTGAAGGCGAAGGGCCTGAGCACGGCCGTCGGCGACGAGGGCGGGTTCGCGCCCGATCTAAAGTCGAACGAAGAAGCCCTCGCCACGATCGCCGAGGCGGTGGAGAACGCCGGCTATGAGCTCGGCCGCGACATCTACTTGGGGCTCGACGTGGCAAGCTCGGAATTCTTCGCCGACGGCGCGTACGTGCTCGAGTCGGAGCACCGCAGGTTCTCGTCGGCGGAGTTCGCGGCGTTTCTCGAGGATCTGGTTGCGCGCTATCCGATCGTCTCGATCGAGGACGGCATGGCCGAGAACGACTGGGACGGCTGGGCGATCCTGAGCCAGCGGCTGCGCGACAAGATTCAGCTCGTCGGCGACGATCTGTTCGTCACCAACACCGCGATCTTGAAGCAGGGCATCGAACGCAAGATCGCGAACAGCATTCTCGTGAAGCCGAACCAGATCGGCACGCTCACGGAGACGCTTCAAGCCATCGAGATGGCCAATAAGGCCGGCTATTCGGCCGTCGTCTCGCATCGCTCGGGGGAAACCGAGGACGCCACGATCGCCGATATCGCCGTGGCCACGGGTGCCACCCAAATCAAAACCGGGTCGCTGTGTCGGTCGGATCGGCTGGCCAAGTATAATCAGCTCCTGCGAATCGAGCGGGCGCTGGGCTTTAAGGCAAAGTTCGATGGAAGCCAAGCGTTTCCCGTCTCGCTTTGACCGAGGGCCCGCGGCGCGGGCCGGAGACTAGATGCGCTTCCTGATGGTCGTGCTCGCGGTGGTCCTCGTGCTGCTTCAGGCGCGCCTGTGGCTATCCAACGGCGGCTTGCGCGAGGTGTGGCGCCTCGAGACCGAAGTCGCACGCCGGGTCGAGGACAACCAACGGCTCGCGGCGCGCAACACCGCGCTCGAAGCCGAGGTGCGCGACTTGAAAGAAGGGCTCGCAGCGGCCGAGGAACGGGCGCGCACGGAGCTTGGCATGATTCACTCCGGCGAAACGTTCTATCAGATCGCGCCGGCGCCGCCTGCCGCCGAGCGCTGAGCGGTTTTCCACGGCGCGGTACGCGCGGCTCCAGGGAACGGCAAGTGCGAATTCTGCTCTCCAACGACGACGGCTATCAGGCGCGCGGCCTCCGCACGCTGGCCGAGCATTTGAAGCCGATCGGCGAGGTCATCGTGGTTGCACCCGACCGCAACCGCAGCGGCGCCAGCAACTCCCTCACGCTCGAGACGCCGCTGCGCGTGGAGCGCGTGGACGACAATCTTTACTACGTCAACGGCACGCCCACGGACTGCGTGCACATCGCGATCACGGGCTTGCTCGAGCACGAGCCCGACGTGCTGATCTCGGGCATCAACAACGGCGCCAATCTCGGCGACGACGTGTTGTACTCGGGCACCGTGGCGGCCGCGATGGAAGGGCGGTTTCTCGGCATTCCGTCGATCGCCGTATCGCTGGTGCTCGCAGGAGCCGAGCACTATGCGACGGCGGCCGAGCTCGTACGTAAGCTCGTCGAGCGCAACGTCACCGACCCGTTGCCCACGGACGTGATCTTGAACATCAACGTGCCGGACGTGCCGTTCGCGCAGTTGCGGGGCGTGCGCGCCACGCGGCTCGGTTTCCGCCACAAGTCCGAGCCCGCCGTGAAGGCGCTCGATCCGCACAACCGCCCCATCTACTGGATCGGGCCCGCGGGTGCCGGCCAAGACACGGGGCCCGGCACGGATTTTCAAGCCGTGGCCGAAGGCTTCGTATCGGTGTCGCCGATCAAGGTCGATCTCACTGCACACGCCTCGATCGCCAAAGTGGCTACCTGGTTCGAGCGATTCCGATGAACGGCGCCACGCGCAACGGCATCGGCATGACGTCTGCGCGCACTCGCGACCGGCTCATCGAACGGCTCAAGACCGAGGGCATCACGAATCAGGCCGTGCTCGAGCGCATCCGCGCCGTGCCGCGGCACTTGTTCGTGGACGAAGCGCTCGCGAGCCGCGCGTACGAAGACACGGCGTTGCCGATCGGCTTCGGGCAGACCATCTCGCAGCCGTACATCGTGGCCGCGATGACGGAAGCGTTGATCGAAGGCCTCGACAAGAAGCTCACGCGCGTGCTCGAGATCGGCACGGGCTGCGGCTATCAAACCGCGGTGCTTGCGCCGTTCGTGCAGCACGTCTACAGCGTCGAGCGCATCGCGGCGCTGCAGCAACGCGCGCGCACCATACTCGCGGAGCTGCGCATCACCAATGTCAGCCTGCGTCACGCAGACGGCTGGCACGGCTGGCGCAGTCAGGCGCCGTTTCAAGGAATGCTGGTCGCGGCGGCGCCCGAAGTCGTGCCGCACGAGCTGTGCGAGCAGCTCGACGACGGCGGCCGGCTCGTCATCCCGATCGGTGAGCGGGGCCGGCAGATGCTGTTGCGCGTGACGCGGCAGGGGAACGAGCTCAAGCGCGAGCAACTCCTGCCCGTTAGCTTCGTGCCGTTCGTCGAGGGCACCGAGTCGTGAGCGCGCGTCGCGCCGTGGCGGCCGCGACGTTGTGGATCTGCGTAGCCCTCGTCTCCGCCTGCACGAGCACCACGTCGCTGCCCGTGAGCCGGCGCGACGCCCGTGCCGCCGTGCACGTGGTGCAGCGCGGCGAGACGCTAACGAAGATCGCGTGGCAGCACCGCGTCGATCAGCGCGATCTTGCCAGTTGGAACGGCCTCGCCGATCCCGACATGCTGCGCGTGGGCCAGCGGCTGCGGCTCGTGCCGCCGCGCGGCTATGTCGCGTCGGCAGCGCCGGCGGTGCGGCGGCCGACCGAAGGAGAGACCCGGCAACCCGTACCGACGCGCGCCACTGTGCCGCCGCGGTCGTCGCCGCCTCGCGCGCAGCCGCCTGCCGCGCCCCGGCGCTCGAGCGCGCCCGCGGCCGCTACGGCGCTGCGCTGGGCGTGGCCCACCGAAGGCCGCATCGTGGAAGGGTTCGGCGCCGGCACCGCGATTGCGTCCGGTGTTGCGATCGCCGGCCGCGAGGGGCAGCCCGTGCGCGCGGCCGCTCCTGGGCGCGTGGTCTACGCCGGCGGCGGGCTCATCGGGTATGGGCAGCTGGTGATCATCAAGCACGACGAGACGTTTCTTTCGGCTTACGGCCACAACTCGCAGCTGCTCGTGACGCAAGGGCAAGACGTGGCGCGCGGCGCGACGATCGCGTTGATGGGGCAGGGGCCGGGGCGGCAGCCGCGGTTGCACTTCGAGATTCGGCGCAATGGGGCGCCGGTGGATCCGCTGTTGTTTCTTGAGGTGCCGCGGTAGTTGGGTGCCGCGTTGGGGATTTCTCGCCGCGCGCGAGAGGCCCCTCCCGAGACACGCCGGAAGACCATCCCTGGGGCTCGTCGGCGCACATCCCTGTGCGCCGACGGTCTCGGGAGAGGTCCGTCGCACGCGGCGAGAAATCTTCGGTCTTTTTAGGGGGGGTTGAAGAGGGCGGCTACTACGCGGCGGTGTTCTTGCAGCAGCACGTTGAAGGTGCGGCAGGCGGCGGGGGTGTTCATGATTTCGAGGCCTACGGAGAGCGCGGCGGCGGCGGCCATTAGCTCGACGTCGGGTAGCAAGTTGTCCGTGCCGGTGCCGAGGACGATGATCGTAGGTTCTAATGCGAGCGCGGGGGCTAGCTCGGCGATCGTCAAGTGCTGGGGGGCGATCGTCGTCCAGCCTTCGATCAGCTGCTCGCTGCTGACGATCACGTTACCCGTGAGCCAGCGATCGGCCACGCGCACACGGCCCGGCTCCCAAGCGCGGATGACATTGACGGCGGCTGCGTCGCGACTGAGCTGCATGATCGAAGACCGTTGCGAAGCTCCATCATACAAGACGCCGCGGTCGGGCCTCGCGGCCGCGTGCTAGTATCTGCGGCCGCGAACGGCAACGGCTCTGTCATGGAACCCAATCAAATCGCGCCCGCCATCGATGCGCTCAAAGAGCGCTCCGCCGCCTTGCGGAGGTATCTTTGACTACGATGCGAAGCGCGAGCGCCTCGAAGAGGTCAACCGGGAGCTCGAGAACCCTGCCGTCTGGTCCGATCCGGAGCGTGCGCAGGGCTTAGGACGGGAGCGCGCCGAGCTCGAGACGGTGGTTGCCACGCTGAACCGCGTCGAGAAGTCGCTCGACGAGGGCGCCGAGCTCTACGAGCTCGCGCGCGAGGAAGAGGACGCCGGCACGATCGGTGACGTCGTCGGCGCCGTGCAAAACATCACCAAGGAAATCGAGCTGCTCGAGTTCCGCCGCATGTTTGCGGGCAAGATGGACGCGCACAACGCCTTCCTCGATGTTCAGGCAGGGTCGGGCGGCACCGAGGCGCAGGACTGGGCCGAGATGCTGCTGCGCATGTACTTGAAGTGGGGAGAGCGGCACGGCTACACCGTCGACGTGCTCGAGCAGTCGCCCGGTGAAGTGGCCGGCATCAAGAGCGCCACGATCCATCTGCACGGCGAGTACGCGTACGGCTGGCTGCGCACCGAAACGGGCGTGCACAGGCTCGTGCGCAAATCGCCGTTCGATTCGGGTCATCGGCGGCACACTTCGTTTGCGGCGGTGTTCGTCTCGCCGGAGATCGACGACGACATCGAGGTCGAGCTCAATCCCGCGGACCTGCGCGTGGATGTGTTCCGCGCCAGCGGTGCCGGCGGTCAGCACGTCAACAAGACCGAATCGGCGATCCGCATCACGCACATTCCTACGGGTTTGGTGGTGCAGTGCCAGAACGAGCGCTCACAGCACAAGAATCGTGCCACGGCGATGAACCAAATGCGCGCTAAGCTCTACGAGCTCGAGGAGCAGAAGCGCAAGGCCGAGGCGCAGCTCGTCGAGGACAACAAAGCCGACATCGGCTGGGGTAATCAGATTCGCTCGTACGTGCTCGATCAATCGCGCGTGAAGGATTTGCGCACGAACTTCGAGAGCGGCCGGCCGCAGGCGGTGCTCGACGGCGATCTCGACGAGTTTCTGCAAGAGAGCTTGAAGCAAGGATTGTAAGAGACGGCAGATGGCGGACGACGGACAAGAAAATCGATTGATAGCGGAGCGGCGAGCGAAGCTCACGCGGCTGCGCGAGGCCGGCAACGCCTACCCGAACGACTTTCGGCGCAACGCGCTGGCCGACGAGCTGCAGAAGGCGTACGGCGCGCACAGCGCGGAGTCGCTGGCGGCAACGCCCGTCGAGGCGCGCGTCGCCGGCCGCCTCATGGTGAAGCGCGTCATGGGCGGCACGAGCTTCGTGAAGCTTCAGGATCGCACGGGGCAGATTCAGCTGATGGTGAAGCGCGATCGCGTCGGCGAGGCGTTCTACGGTGACTTCAAGAAGTGGGACGTGGGCGACGTGGTGGCCGCGCGCGGCGAGCTCATCAAAACCAAGACCGGTGAGCTGAGTGTGGACGCCGCTGAGCTCAGGTTGCTCGTGAAGTCGCTGCGGCCGCTGCCGGAGAAGTGGCACGGCATCACCGATGCCGAAATGAAGCTGCGGCAACGTTACGTCGACCTCATCATGAGCGAGGAAACGCGCGAGGTGTTTCGCCGCCGCAGCGTGCTGATCCGCTTCGTCCGCAGCTACTTGGACGCGCTCGACTTCACCGAGGTCGAGACGCCGATGATGCAGCCGATCCCCGGCGGAGCCACGGCGCGGCCGTTCGTGACGCACCACAACGCGCTCGATGCCACGCTGTATTTGCGCATTGCGCCCGAGCTGTACTTGAAGCGGCTGCTCGTCGGCGGCTTCGAGCGTGTGTACGAGCTCAACCGCGTGTTCCGCAACGAGGGCTTGTCCACGCGGCACAACCCCGAGTTCACGATGCTCGAGCTGTACCAGGCGTACGCCGGGCCGCGTGACTTGATGGCGCTCACGGAGAATTTGTTGCGCGGCGCCGCGCATGCGCTAACCGGCAGCACCGACGTCGAGTATCAGGGCGAGCGCTTCGATCTCGCGCCGAAGTTCGCCGAGATCACGGTGGAGGCTGCGCTCGAGCGCGCGCACCCGAGCCTCGCGGGACGCATGCGCGACCGCGCCGCGCTCGCCGACGTGTGCGCCGCGCACGGCGTCGACGTGCGGCCTGAGCTCGGTGCCGGCCGGCTGCAATACGATCTGTTCGAAAAAACCGTGGAGGCCACGCTGCGCGGGCCCGTGTTCGTGCTCGAGTATCCCGCCGAGGTGTCGCCGCTCGCGCGCTGCAACGACTCCGATCCGTTCGTCACCGATCGCTTCGAGCTTTTCGTGGGCGGCCGCGAGCTGGCGAACGGCTTCGCCGAGCTCAACGATCCGGAGGAGCAGGCCGCGCGCTTTCACGCGCAAGTGGCCGCGAAAGCGGGCGGCGACGAGGAGGCCATGTTCTTCGATGCGGACTTTATCCGCGCGCTCGAGTACGGCATGCCGCCCGCCGCCGGGCTGGGCATCGGCATCGACCGGGTGGCCATGCTGCTCACGAACTCGCCTTCGATTCGCGACGTGCTGCTGTTCCCGCAGCTCAAAGCCGAGAGCTAGTCGCTCGGCAGCGCAAACGGCAGGGGCAGCTCGCGTAGCGGCGCGCCGCCGCACGTGAGGTGGGTAGATGCGGCGGCGTGCTCGACGATGGCCAGCAGCTCGCTGCCCACTTGCGCAGGCGCGCTTCTCACGACTTCGCCGGCGGTTTGCGCGCCCGCCAGCACGGGCGCACCCACGGCCGGCGGCGGCCCCGGCACGGCGTACAGGCGCGCTCGCCGTTTCACGCCGCCCAAGTTGTGGACGCGGGCGATGATCTCTTGTCCCGGATAACAACCCTTGTCGAACGACACGGCCCCGAGCACGTCCAGGTTCAACATCTGGGCAACGTAGCGTTCCGCGCTCTCCGGAACGATCGCGGGCACACCCAGGCGGATCTCGGCGAGTGCCGCGGCCGTATCGTCGGCCCGCTCGAGCGTGGCGGCGAGCTGTTCAAGCGCAGCGGGCGCACCGAGCACCTGCCAATAACGCTCGGCGACGCGAATGAAGCTGAGCTCGTCGCGACGCACCGTGCGGTTTGGCTCGAGGTGGGGCGCAATCTCGTACTGCGCGAGGTGCGCGCCGGCGTCGCCGAGCAAGGCGCCGACGTGCACGTCAGCGGCCGGCGCCAGCGTGACTTTCGACCGCAGCACGAACAGACGCAGCTTGCTCGCAAGCTCGGCCGCGCCGTGCCGCGGCGTGAGGAGCAGCCACCGCTCGGGCAGCCGGCAGACGCGCAAAAGCGCTCGAATTCGGCCGCGAGCATCGGCCCAGGCCGCGAGCGGAGCGTCGGCCGGATCGAGCTCGAGCAGCGCTCGGCTCAACTGATTGTGCAGAAAGGCGGCCGCGTCCGCGCCTTGCACTTCGATGCAGACCCGGTCGTTCAGCGCTACGTACTGCAATGGCACCCGGCTCACCGTGGCTCTTGGAGCGAGCGCGAAATATCGCGGTGCGCGAGCTCGCCTTAGTGCGGAGTCTAGGGGTTTCTGGCAAAATTTGCCGATGCCTGATGAGAGCAGCCAACGGCCGGTCGCGGACGCGGCACCGGCACCACCGCCTCGTGCCCAGACGGAACTGCCGTCCATTCCCGAAGCTACTCCACGCGAGATTGGCGGGCCGAAAGGGCCGGAGCCCACGCGCTTCGGCGACTGGGAGCGCGCGGGACGCTGCATCGATTTTTAAGAATTTAGGAGAGATGCGCGCTATGCACGGGGTTCAGCGGCCGCTGTCGCCGTACTGGATATATCGCTGGCAGATCACGATGTGGCTTTCGAGCCTGCATCGGATTTCCGGCTTGTTGCTTTCGCTCGGCGCGGTCGTGCTCGCTGCGTGGCTCATCGCGCTCGCGAGCGGGCCCGAGTCGTTCGACGCGTTCGCGGGAATCGTTGGCGCAGGCTGGTTCAAACCGCTGCTCGTCGGCTGGGCCTTTTGCTTCTTCTATCACCTCGCCAACGGGGTGCGGCACCTGGCGTGGGATATGGGTTACGGGTTCGACCGGGCGCGCATCCGCCAAAGCGGCTGGACGGTGATCGTGGTGTCCGTTGCCGCCACGGCCGCGTTTTCGTTCGCGGCGATCTTCTGAAAGGCGCGTCAATGAGCTTGATGACACCGTTGAATCGCGTCCTCGGCCTGGGCGCCGCAAAGGGTGCCGCGGAGCACTGGTGGCTGCAGCGGTTGATGGCCGTCGCGCTGCTGCCGCTCGGATTGTGGTTCGCGTATGCGCTGCTCACGCTGCCCGGCTTCGACTACGCAACCGTGGCCGCCTGGGTGCGCCAGCCGGTGACGAGCATCCTGCTGATCTTGATGGTGGTGTCGGTTGGCTATCATTCCGCGCTCGGCGTGCAAGTGGTCATCGAGGACTACGTTTCGGGCAAAGGCGCGAGCGCCGCAACGTTGATGGCCTCCACGCTCGCCCACGCCGGCCTCACGATCGCCGCCATCTTCGCCGTGCTGAAAGTCGCGTTTGGATCCTAGCTCATGAGCAAAGAGTACGAATTCATCGATCACTCCTACGACGTGGTCGTCGTCGGCGCGGGCGGCTCGGGCTTGCGCGCCACGCTGGGCCTCGCGGAGCAAGGATTGTCCACGGCCTGTGTGAGCAAGGTGTTTCCCACGCGCAGTCACACGGTCGCGGCGCAAGGCGGCATCAGCGCAGCACTCGGCAACATGGGCGAAGACGATTGGCGCTGGCACATGTACGACACCGTGAAGGGCTCCGACTGGCTCGGCGATCAAGACGCGATCGAGTACATGTGCAAGGAAGCGCCGGCGGCCGTCATCGAGCTGGAGCACTACGGCGTGCCGTTCTCGCGCACCGAGGACGGGCGCATTTATCAGCGGCCGTTCGGCGGCATGACCACACGCTTCGGCGAAGGCATCGCGCAGCGCACATGCGCGGCCGCGGACCGCACGGGTCACGCGATGCTGCACACGCTATATCAGCAGTCGCTGAAGCACGCGGCGGAGTTTTTCGTCGAGTACTTCGCCATCGATCTCATCATGGACGACGGTGCGTGCCGCGGCGTCGTCGCGCTCGACATGGCGACGGGCCGGGTGCACCGGTTCCGCTCGCAGATGGTGATCCTCGCCACGGGCGGTTACGGGCGCGCGTACTTCTCGTGCACGGGCGGGCACACGCAAACGGGCGACGGCAACGCGATGGTGCTGCGCGCCGGGCTGCCCCTTCAGGACCTCGAGTTCGTGCAATTCCACCCCACCGGCGTTTACGGCGCGGGCATGCTGATCACCGAAGGCGTGCGCGGCGAGGGCGGCTATCTCACCAACTCCGAGGGTGAGCGCTTCATGGAGCGCTACGCACCGAACGCGAAGGACCTTGCTTCGCGCGACGTGGTGAGCCGCTCGATCACGATCGAGATTCGCGAAGGGCGCGGCGTCGGGCCGCAGAAGGACCACGCCCATCTACACCTCGAGCATTTAGGCGCCGAGGTCATCGAGGAGCGGCTGCCGGGCATTGCGGAGACGGCCAAGATCTTCGCCGGCGTCGACGTCACCAAGGCGCCGATCCCCGTTTTGCCCACCGTCCACTACAACATGGGCGGCGTGCCCACGAACTACCACGGCGAAGCGCTGACGATCGATGCGAACGGTAAAGACCGCGTCGTTCCCGGCCTCATGGCCATCGGCGAGGCGGCGTGCGTGTCCGTTCATGGCGCGAATCGCCTCGGCTCGAACTCGTTGATCGACCTGGTCGTCTTCGGCCGCGCGGCGGCGCAACGTTGCGGCGATGTCGTCGAGCGCGGCGCGCGGCCGAAGCCGCTCGCGGCCGGCGCCGGCGACGGGGCCGTCGCCCGGCTCGATCGGTTCCGCAATGCGAACGGCACGCTGCCAACGGCCAAGATCCGGCTCGACATGCAGCGCGTGATGCAGCACCACGCGGCCGTGTTCCGCACCGGCGAGTCGCTGCAAGAAGGCGTCACCAAGCTCGAGCAGGTGTTGGCCTCGTTCGGCGACGTGGCCGTCACGGACCGCTCGCTGATCTGGAACACGGACCTCATCGAAACCCTGGAGCTCGAGAACTTGCTGCTCCAGGCCGTCGGCACGATCAAGTCGGCCGCGAACCGCACGGAGAGCCGCGGCGCGCAGGCGCGCGAGGATTACCCCAACCGCGACGACGTGAACTGGATGAAGCACACGCTGTGCTGGGTCGACGAACGCGGTGCCGTTCGCTTCGACTACCGCCCCGTCACCATGACCACCCTCACCAACGAGGTGGCCGCGATCCCGCCGAAGGCTCGGACATACTGATGCGCGCGAGCCAAAAGAACTGACACCGGTCCCGGCCGGCCCCGCATGAGGGTCTTGCCGGGGCGCTCGCGCGCAAGGACGCGCGCGAGCGAGCTTACAGGGACGTACTTGCAGCGTCCCCGGCACACCCTGTGTGCGCGCACGCCCGCGCCGAGCCGGCCAAACGGAGCCGCGCTTGTCACGCTCCGGAGGGGTCGGGTAAGGTGCAAGCGTCGCGGTCGACGAGTCGGTATGGACCTGAAATTTTTGGAGTTTGAACAGCCGATCGCCGAGCTCGAAGCCCGCATCGATGCGCTCAAGTTCGTCGGCGAAGACTCGGAGCTCAACATCAGCGAGGAAATCTCACGCCTGCGTAACAAGAGTGAAACCCTCACTCGCAGCATTTTTTCGAGCCTCACCGCCTGGCAGATTGCCCAGCTCGCGCGTCATCCGCAGCGGCCCTACACGCTCGATTACATCGACAAGTGCTTCACCGATTTCCAAGAGCTGCACGGCGATCGCATGTACGCCGACGACCACTCGCTCGTCGGCGGCCTCGCGCGTCTCGACAACGAGCCCGTGGTCATCATCGGTCACCAGAAAGGCCACGACACCAAGGAGCGCGTGTGGCGCAACTACGGCATGGCGCGCCCCGAGGGTTACCGCAAGTGCTTGCGTCTTATGAATCTCGCCGAGAAATTCGGCTTGCCGCTGATCACGCTCATCGATACGCCGGGCGCGTACCCCGGCATCGGCGCCGAAGAGCGCGGCCAGAGCGAGGCCATTGCGCGCAACCTGTTCGTCATGTCGAGCCTGAAGGTGCCCATCGTCAGCGTCGTGATCGGCGAGGGCGGCTCGGGCGGCGCGCTCGCGATCGGCGTGGCCGACCGTGTGCTGATGCTTCAGTACAGCATCTATTCCGTCATCTCGCCGGAAGGTTGCGCGAGCATTCTCTGGAGGAGCGCCGACAAGGCCGAGCTCGCGGCCGAGGCGCTCGGCATCACGGCGGAGCGTTTGCACCGGCTCAAGCTCGTGGACGAAGTGATTCCCGAGCCGCTGGGCGGCGCGCATCGCGACCCGCAGGTGATGGCCGAGACGCTGAAGCAAGCCGTGGTGCAGACGCTCGCCACGCTGCAAGGCATTCCGCTCGACACGCTGCTGCTGCAACGGCGCAAACGCCTTGCCAGCTACGGAGTGTTCAAAGAGGGCTGAGCTTACGCGTAGCTTTCAAGCCGCGGCGCAGGTGCTGAGCGTATGAAGGCCGCGCGCGAGCCGGAAGCTTTCGCCGCGGAGCTGCGCGCCGTGCTCGAAGCATGGGCGTCGCCGGCTTTGCCGCCGCGCGTCACGGTGGGCTTCAGCGGCGGGCTCGACTCGACGGTGCTGCTGGCCGCCCTGTGCCGCCTCGACTGGCCGGTTCGAGTACGCGCGGCGCACGTCGATCACGGCTTGCACCCGCACTCCGCCGACTGGCGTGCCCATTGCGCTGCGGCAGCCGCCGACTTGGGCGCCGAGTTCGCCGCGTCACGCGTCGCGGTGGATCGAACATCGAAGCAAGGTCTCGAGGCCGCGGCGCGCGAGGCGCGCTATCGCGCCCTCGGCGAGCTGTTAGCGCCGGGCGAATGGCTGCTGACCGCGCATCACGCCGACGATCAGCTCGAGACGCTGCTGCTGCGCCTGCTGCGCGGCACGGGCGTGCGCGGCCTGCGCGGCATCCTGCCGTTTGCGCCGTTTCATTCGGGCTGGCTCGGGCGGCCGCTGCTCGCGTTCACGCGCGAGGAGCTGCGTTCGCAAGCCGAGCAGTCCAAGCTCGCCTGGATCGAAGACCCGTCGAACCTCGACGAGCGTCACGACCGCAACTACTTGCGTGCGCGAGTGCTGCCCGCGCTGCGCGCACGCTGGCCTACGGCGGCGCAGCACGGCGTGCGGCTCGCGCAGCAAATGACCGACGCCGAGCGGCTGCTCGAAAGTGTGGCCGCCGAGGACGCGCACGCGCTCGCAGCTGCGTGGCACCTGCCGCGGTCCGCGCTCGCGCCGCTCGAGCCGGCCCGGCAGCGCAACCTGCTGCGCCATCTGCTGCGCGCCGTGGATCTGCCCCCGCCGAGCGCGCGCACGCTCGACGAGCTTCGCACCGCCTTGCTCGAGGCGCGGGCCGAGTCGCGGACGCACGTGCGCTGGCCGGGCGGCGAGGGGCGCGTGTTCGGCGAGGCGCTCTACCTCATGGCGCCGTTGCCGCCGCCGTCGCCGCCCGACTATGCCGCGCACATCGGCGTGGGCAGCACGTGGTTGGGCCCGGAGGGCCGGCTCGCGCTGGCGCCCGCGCGCGACGGGGCGGGCTTACCGCAGTCGTGGCTCGACGACGGCCTCACGTTGCGTTTTCGCGCCGGCGGCGAGCGGTTCAAGCCGCTGGGGCGCGAGCATCACCATTCGCTCAAGAGCCTCTTTCAGGAGCGCGGCATCGTGCCGTGGATGCGCGGCCGCGTGCCGCTGTTGTTCCACGGGGCCGCCCTCGCGGCGATCGGCGACCTGTGGGTCAGCGCTCACAGCGGCGCGGCGCCGGCGGCGGAGCCGCGCTGGCGCGTGGAGTGGACGCAGCATCCGCCCGTGCAGGCGCCGGAACGGCGCTAACGCTCGCGCGCGCCACGCGGGGCTGGCCGGAGTTCCGCAACTTTGATACTTTGCAATACCGTCTCCGATGCATCTAACACACACCTTCGAGGGCCGGACGATGGCTTCCCAATGGAAGCGGCGTCCGGCCCTCCCGGTTTTGACATGACGCGATTCATCTTCATCACCGGCGGGGTCGTTTCCTCGCTGGGCAAAGGCATTACCTCGGCCTGCTTGGGCGCCATTCTCGAGGCGCGCGGCCTCGAGGTGCGCCTCATGAAGCTCGATCCGTACATCAACGTGGATCCCGGCACGATGAGCCCGTTCCAGCACGGGGAGGTGTATGTCACCGACGACGGTACGGAAACCGATCTCGATTTAGGCCACTACGAGCGCTTCGTGCACACGCGCACGAACCGCATGAGCAATTTCACCACCGGCAAGATCTACTCGAACGTCATCGCGAAAGAGCGCCGCGGCGAGTATCTCGGCGCCACGGTGCAGGTGATTCCGCACATCACGGACGAGATCAAGCGCAACGTGCTCGCGGGAGCCGGCGATGCGGACGTCTGCATGGTCGAGATCGGCGGCACGGTGGGCGACATCGAGTCGCTGCCGTTCCTGGAAGCCATACGCCAGCTCGGCGTGGAGCTCGGCCGCGAGCGCTCGCTCTATATCCACCTCACGCTCGTGCCGTTCATGGCGGCATCGTCCGAGATCAAGACGAAGCCCACGCAGCACTCCGTGAAGGAGCTGCGCTCGATCGGCATCCAGCCCGATGTGCTGGTTTGCCGTTCCGAGCACACGCTGCCGCGCGAGCAGCGCGCGAAGATCGCCCTGTTCACGAACGTCGAGGAGCGCGCGGTCATCTCGGCCGTCGACGTCGACGACATCTACAAAATCCCGATGTTGCTCGCGGAGCAGGGCCTCGACAGCTATGTCGTCGACAAGCTGAAGCTCAACGCGCGGCCGGCCGATCTTTCGGAGTGGCAAGCGGTGGTGCACGCCAAGGCGAACCCCGAAGCCGAAGTGTCGATCGCCATGGTGGGCAAGTACGTCGACCTGCGCGATTCGTACATGTCGTTGACGGAGGCGCTGCGCCACGCCGGCATCCGTACGCGCACGCGCGTGAACATCGTCTACATGGAGTCGGAGGAAATTCAGGTCTCCGGCACGGCATGCCTCAACGACGTCGATGCGATTCTCGTGCCGGGCGGCTTCGGCGAGCGCGGCATCGAGGGCAAGATCGCGGCCGTGAAGTTCGCGCGCGAGAAGCAAGTGCCGTATCTCGGCATTTGCTTAGGGCTACAGGTGGCCGTCATCGAATACGCGCGCAACGTAGCCGGCCTCGCGGGCGCCCACTCCACGGAGCTCAACCCGCAAACGCCGCACCCGGTGATCGCGATGATCACGGAATGGCAAGACCGCGATGGGTCGATTCAGGAGCGCACCGCCGGCTCCGACTTGGGCGGCACGATGCGGCTCGGCGCGCAAACCTGCTACATCAAGGACGGCACGGTCGCGAAGAGCATCTACGGCGCGGCCGAAATTTCCGAGCGTCACCGCCACCGCTACGAGTTCAACAACCGTTACTTGGAGCAGATCGCGGGCGCCGGGCTCGTATTTTCGGGATTCTCACGCGACGGGCTCGTCGAGCTCATCGAGCTGCCGCCGGCGGTTCATCCGTGGTTCTTCGCCACGCAGTTTCATCCTGAGTTCACGTCGAACCCACGCGACGGCCATCCGCTATTCACGAGCTTCATCACCGCCGCGCGCTCCTGCCAAGGGCTCAAGCTGCCGCGAGTCGCGAGCGCATGAGGCTCGCGGGTTTCGACGTCGGCCCAGAAGCTCCTTTATTCGTCATCGCCGGCCCTTGCGTCATCGAGAGCGAGGCGCTCGTCATGAGCACCGCCGAGCACTTGAAGCGCATCACGGCGCACCTTGCCATGCCGCTCGTGTTCAAGGCCTCGTTCGACAAGGCGAACCGCAGCTCCATCGGCAGCTTTCGCGGTCTGGGATTGGAGCGCGGCCTGCGGATACTCGAGCGTGTTCGAACGGAGCTCGAGGTGCCGGTGCTCACGGATGTGCACGAAGACACGCCGCTCGACGAGGTGGCCGCGGTCGTCGATGTGCTGCAAACCCCGGCGCTGTTGTGCCGGCAAACCGACTTCATTGCCGCCGTCGCGCGCCAAGGCAAGCCCGTGAACCTGAAAAAGGGGCAGTTCTTGGCGCCCTGGGAGATGACGAACGTCGTCGACAAGGCACGCTCCACCGGCAACGACGCATTGCTCGTCTGCGAGCGCGGCGTCTCGTTCGGCTACAACAATCTCGTGGTGGACATGCGCTCGCTCGCCATCTTGCGGGCCACGCAGTGCCCCGTGGTGTTCGACGCCACGCATGCCGTGCAGCAGCCCGGCGGCCGCGGCGCCACCTCCGGCGGCGAGCGGCAGCACGTGCCCGTGCTCGCGCGCGCGGCCGTGGGCGCCGGTATCGCGGGCCTGTTCTTGGAAACGCACCCCGATCCCGGCGCGGCGCTCTGCGACGGGCCGAACGCCTGGCCGCTCGCGAGCGTGGCCGTGCTGCTGGAGCAGCTCAAGGCCCTCGACGCCGTCGTCAAGGCGCGGCCGTATCTCGAGACCGAATTTCAACGCGTGCACTAGGAGCTTGGGCAATGAGCGCGATCAAGGACGTCATCGGCCTCGAGGTCATCGATTCGCGAGGCAACCCCACCGTCGAAGCCGAGGTGGTGCTCTCGAGCGGCGCGCGCGGTCGCGCCGCCGTGCCGTCCGGCGCGTCCACAGGCTCGCGCGAGGCGCATGAGCTGCGCGACGGCGACAAGAAGCGCTATCTCGGCAGAGGCGTGAGCAAAGCCGTCGCCAACGTCAACGGCGAGATCCGTAAGGCCGTCGTCGGCCTCGACGCCGCGGCGCAGCAAGCGCTGGACGGGCGCCTGGTGGAGCTCGACGGTACCGCCAACAAGGCGCGGCTCGGCGCGAATGCGCTTCTCGCCGTGTCGCTGGCGAACGCGAAGGCGCACGCGGCCGACCGCGGCATCGCCTTGTACGAGCTGCTCGGCGAGGGCAAAACCGCTTTCACCATGCCGTTGCCGATGATGAACATCATCAACGGCGGCGCGCACGCCGATAACAACGTCGACATCCAGGAGTTCATGATTTTGCCCGTGGGCGCGCCCACGTTTGCGGAATGCCTGCGCTACGGCGTGGAGGTGTTTCACGCGCTGAAGGCCGTGCTGAAGGCGAAGGGCCTGAGCACGGCCGTCGGCGACGAGGGCGGGTTCGCGCCCGATCTAAAGTCGAACGAAGAAGCCCTCGCCACGATCGCCGAGGCGGTGGAGAACGCCGGCTATGAGCTCGGCCGCGACATCTACTTGGGGCTCGACGTGGCAAGCTCGGAATTCTTCGCCGACGGCGCGTACGTGCTCGAGTCGGAGCACCGCAGGTTCTCGTCGGCGGAGTTCGCGGCGTTTCTCGAGGATCTGGTTGCGCGCTATCCGATCGTCTCGATCGAGGACGGCATGGCCGAGAACGACTGGGACGGCTGGGCGATCCTGAGCCAGCGGCTGCGCGACAAGATTCAGCTCGTCGGCGACGATCTGTTCGTCACCAACACCGCGATCTTGAAGCAGGGCATCGAACGCAAGATCGCGAACAGCATTCTCGTGAAGCCGAACCAGATCGGCACGCTCACGGAGACGCTTCAAGCCATCGAGATGGCCAATAAGGCCGGCTATTCGGCCGTCGTCTCGCATCGCTCGGGGGAAACCGAGGACGCCACGATCGCCGATATCGCCGTGGCCACGGGTGCCACCCAAATCAAAACCGGGTCGCTGTGTCGGTCGGATCGGCTGGCCAAGTATAATCAGCTCCTGCGAATCGAGCGGGCGCTGGGCTTTAAGGCAAAGTTCGATGGAAGCCAAGCGTTTCCCGTCTCGCTTTGACCGAGGGCCCGCGGCGCGGGCCGGAGACTAGATGCGCTTCCTGATGGTCGTGCTCGCGGTGGTCCTCGTGCTGCTTCAGGCGCGCCTGTGGCTATCCAACGGCGGCTTGCGCGAGGTGTGGCGCCTCGAGACCGAAGTCGCACGCCGGGTCGAGGACAACCAACGGCTCGCGGCGCGCAACACCGCGCTCGAAGCCGAGGTGCGCGACTTGAAAGAAGGGCTCGCAGCGGCCGAGGAACGGGCGCGCACGGAGCTTGGCATGATTCACTCCGGCGAAACGTTCTATCAGATCGCGCCGGCGCCGCCTGCCGCCGAGCGCTGAGCGGTTTTCCACGGCGCGGTACGCGCGGCTCCAGGGAACGGCAAGTGCGAATTCTGCTCTCCAACGACGACGGCTATCAGGCGCGCGGCCTCCGCACGCTGGCCGAGCATTTGAAGCCGATCGGCGAGGTCATCGTGGTTGCACCCGACCGCAACCGCAGCGGCGCCAGCAACTCCCTCACGCTCGAGACGCCGCTGCGCGTGGAGCGCGTGGACGACAATCTTTACTACGTCAACGGCACGCCCACGGACTGCGTGCACATCGCGATCACGGGCTTGCTCGAGCACGAGCCCGACGTGCTGATCTCGGGCATCAACAACGGCGCCAATCTCGGCGACGACGTGTTGTACTCGGGCACCGTGGCGGCCGCGATGGAAGGGCGGTTTCTCGGCATTCCGTCGATCGCCGTATCGCTGGTGCTCGCAGGAGCCGAGCACTATGCGACGGCGGCCGAGCTCGTACGTAAGCTCGTCGAGCGCAACGTCACCGACCCGTTGCCCACGGACGTGATCTTGAACATCAACGTGCCGGACGTGCCGTTCGCGCAGTTGCGGGGCGTGCGCGCCACGCGGCTCGGTTTCCGCCACAAGTCCGAGCCCGCCGTGAAGGCGCTCGATCCGCACAACCGCCCCATCTACTGGATCGGGCCCGCGGGTGCCGGCCAAGACACGGGGCCCGGCACGGATTTTCAAGCCGTGGCCGAAGGCTTCGTATCGGTGTCGCCGATCAAGGTCGATCTCACTGCACACGCCTCGATCGCCAAAGTGGCTACCTGGTTCGAGCGATTCCGATGAACGGCGCCACGCGCAACGGCATCGGCATGACGTCTGCGCGCACTCGCGACCGGCTCATCGAACGGCTCAAGACCGAGGGCATCACGAATCAGGCCGTGCTCGAGCGCATCCGCGCCGTGCCGCGGCACTTGTTCGTGGACGAAGCGCTCGCGAGCCGCGCGTACGAAGACACGGCGTTGCCGATCGGCTTCGGGCAGACCATCTCGCAGCCGTACATCGTGGCCGCGATGACGGAAGCGTTGATCGAAGGCCTCGACAAGAAGCTCACGCGCGTGCTCGAGATCGGCACGGGCTGCGGCTATCAAACCGCGGTGCTTGCGCCGTTCGTGCAGCACGTCTACAGCGTCGAGCGCATCGCGGCGCTGCAGCAACGCGCGCGCACCATACTCGCGGAGCTGCGCATCACCAATGTCAGCCTGCGTCACGCAGACGGCTGGCACGGCTGGCGCAGTCAGGCGCCGTTTCAAGGAATGCTGGTCGCGGCGGCGCCCGAAGTCGTGCCGCACGAGCTGTGCGAGCAGCTCGACGACGGCGGCCGGCTCGTCATCCCGATCGGTGAGCGGGGCCGGCAGATGCTGTTGCGCGTGACGCGGCAGGGGAACGAGCTCAAGCGCGAGCAACTCCTGCCCGTTAGCTTCGTGCCGTTCGTCGAGGGCACCGAGTCGTGAGCGCGCGTCGCGCCGTGGCGGCCGCGACGTTGTGGATCTGCGTAGCCCTCGTCTCCGCCTGCACGAGCACCACGTCGCTGCCCGTGAGCCGGCGCGACGCCCGTGCCGCCGTGCACGTGGTGCAGCGCGGCGAGACGCTAACGAAGATCGCGTGGCAGCACCGCGTCGATCAGCGCGATCTTGCCAGTTGGAACGGCCTCGCCGATCCCGACATGCTGCGCGTGGGCCAGCGGCTGCGGCTCGTGCCGCCGCGCGGCTATGTCGCGTCGGCAGCGCCGGCGGTGCGGCGGCCGACCGAAGGAGAGACCCGGCAACCCGTACCGACGCGCGCCACTGTGCCGCCGCGGTCGTCGCCGCCTCGCGCGCAG
>CAMPKU010000029.1 GCA_946887385.1 uncultured Gammaproteobacteria bacterium | reverse complement strand
GCCCGGACATCGACGACGGCCGCTTGCTGATCCGCCAGGAAGGCTCGAACGTGGTGATTCAACTGCTCGAGAAGGACTCATTCCCGTCGGGCAGCGCGGCGATCGAGCCGGAGTCGCGTGCGACGCTGGCGCGCATCGGCTCGCTGGTGGGCGGCATGACGGGCGCGATCACGGTCTCGGGGCACACCGACAACGTGCCCATCCGCAGCAGCGGGCCCTATCGCTCGAACTGGGAGCTCTCCGCGGCCCGGGCCGCCTCCGTGGGGCACGAGCTGCTTGCCGCGGGTCTCGATCCCGCACGGCTCATGGTCAGCGGCCATGCCGACACGCAGCCGCGCGCGGCCAACGACACGGCGGCGAACCGCGCGCTGAACCGCCGCGTGGACATCACGTTCGCCAACGGCCGCGACCGTCCCGGCGCCTTCACCGGCGAGCCGCCGGCGGTCGAGCCTTAGAACCGAAACTGGAAACCGACTGAAAAGAACGGCACCACGTCGGCGTCGATGTCGTCTTGGAGCTGCGCCGCCTCGGCGTCGATGTCTTGCTCGAACGACGGGTCACCCAACAGCGTACCGGTGCCGCGCAGCACGACCCTGGGATCGCCTTGGTCGATGAGGCCGATGTCGAACGACATGCCGAATAGGCGTTTGTCGCGCGACCAGTCCCAGCCGAGCCCCACGAACCTTGCCGTATCGTCGAAGACCACGCCGCCCTCTAAGGTGCCGATTTGAGCGGGCGTATAGGTTTCGTCGTTGATCGTCTGCGGCGCCGTCGGCCGGCTCCCCAGCTCGAGCGCGTGGTCGTTCTTGATCCCCCCGGCGCTCAAGCGCAACGCCGATTTCAACGGGTGAAAGTCGATGCCGGCGACGAGCGAGTCCCACACCACGTCGGCCTCGTACTCGATTCCGGATTCTTCGAAGTCCACGCCGAGCTTGGAGCCGTACAGGCCGCCGCGTACGGCGATGCGGTCCGTGAGCTCGTGGGTGTATTCGGCGCCGAAGCCGAGAGCGCCCACCTTGAGAGCAACCGCACGGCCCTCGGCGAGTGCGAGCGAGGCCGGCAAAGTAAGCAGCGCTACGGTAATCCCGCGGAACATCGAACCGTCTCCTTGGCGAATGTTGCGGCACGGTAGCTCGGCCGATCGCTGCCTACCCACTGACGGCGTCACACTTGCTACGGGGTGTTCCGCGAACGGCGTCGAACGTTCAATCGGCGGCTGAATTTTTCCGCCTTTTCCGAGGTCGAAAGGGCGATGTCCGCGAAGGTCTTTTGGCCGCCCGGGTTCGGTGTTAACGTTCAATCGAGGCCCTCTTTGCCTCCTCGAGGACTTAAGATTCCGCTCATGTCGCTTTCGCCTTTACACCGGTCGAAGCTGCGCTGGCTCAGCGTGGCGGCGGCAGCTTACGTCGCAGGTTGCGGCGGCTCCCAGGTCATCGTCGAATCCACTTTCCCCATACCGTTGATCGATCCGTTGCCGGTGAGCATGGGCATCGTCATTCCGGATGAGCTCTACAATTTCATCTACACCGAGGATATCCCCGATCAGTCCCTTTGGACGATCGCCCTCGGCGATGCCAACGTCGCGATGCTCGCGCCGTTGTTCAAGCAAATGTTTCGCACCACCACCGAGCTCGACTCTCTGGCGGCTGCAGCGGGCAATCGCACGCTGGACGGCATCATCGAGACGCGGCTCGACAAATTCGAGTTCGACGTTCCCACCGGGGAGCGCGACGAGTTCGTAGAAGTGTGGCTTCAATACGAGATCACCGTTTACGAGCCGGGCGGCGGAACCGTCATCGAATGGCCGGTGTCCGGCTACGGAAAGTCGGAGCTGATTCGGGATGCGGAAGACGCCGTCCATCGCGCCGCGATCGTCGCCATGCGCGAAGCCGGCGCCACCATCTCCACGAAGTTCAGCGAGCAACCGCAACTTAGAGCCTGGTTAGAGGGTAAGAACGATGTCACAGCCGTCACCGTGGGCCCCCAAGCAGCCGTCGGCGAAGACGCGCCGCCGGCCCTCGAATAGCATGCGCCGGCTTTGCCTTCTCGGCGTCATCGCAACCGTGCCGATCATCGGCGCCTGTGGTATCACCTCGCGCATCGAGCCCTACAAGCAAACCGACGCCGTCATCGCCGAAGGCGAGCACGTCGTGGTCCTCGCGCGTAAGCAGCACTCGACGCACGAAGCCGAGGAAGAGTTCGTCCAATGCTTGAGCGACGGATTGGCCGACGGCAAGAACGGGCTCGACGTGCACTCCTCGAAGGAGTTCGAGGACAAGATGTATCCGTGGTTCGAGCCGTCCACGGCACCGCTCAGCACGGAGGATCTCAACGTGCTGCTCGAGCGACCTGGCGTGCTCGACCAAGTGCGCAGCACGGGCGTTCGCTACGTCGTTTGGGTGGATGGATCGACGGACCGCGTGGCGAGCGGCGGCGGCATCACATGCGCAGCCGGAGTGGGCGGCGCCGGCTGCATGGGCCTCGCGTGGTGGGAAGACGACTCGCGTTACGACGCCACGGTATGGGACATTCAGGACGTTGAATCGGAAGGCACGATCCATGCGGACGTGAAAGGCCGCTCCGTGATGCCGGCCGTCATCATTCCGATTCCGCTGGTCACTCGCCCGCAAAACCACGCCTGCCGCGATCTCTCGGATCAGCTGCGCCAATTTCTCACGTCGCCGGAAGGCTACCCGTCGCCGGCCGCCACGGCCGCGGAGATCGGCTGAGCGAATCCGAGCCCGGCCTCGGCGTAGGTGAATGTGCCGACTCTGTCCCCGCCTGACGGGGCGCACGGCCCTACACTTGCCGCTGCGCTTCGCATCGGGACCGCCTGCGTAACGGCAGGCCGGCAATAATGAACGACCGCCGCGACCTGGAGCTCGTTCTCGAATCGGGAACGCCGCTGATCGTAGTCGAGACCACGGACGAGGCCCGTGTGCTCGATCTGCTGCGCGAAATCGCGCTGTCGCGATCGGCGGCCTCCTACCGGCCGCTGTTCCGCTGGTCGATCACCGATGGCCTCCAGCGCCTCGATCTCGATCTGGAAGCTCAGCGCCACAATTCCGAGCCCGAGGAAGTGCTGCGCCACATCCGCGCGGTCGCCAAGCCCGGCGTCTACGCACTCCTCGACTTTCATCCGTTCTTGAGCGAGCCGGTGCACGTTCGCCTGCTGAAGGACATTGCGCTCGCCGCCAACGAGGCGAAGCTCACCGTGTTGCTCGTGGGCCATCGACTCGAGCTTCCCCACGAGCTCGCAAGGTTCAGCGCGCGCTTCGAGCTACGGCTGCCGGGACCTGCCGATCGCCGGGCGATCGTCGAGCGATGCGCAGCGGAGTATCACAACGAGAGCGGCCGGCAAGTGAAAGTGGACAAGGCGGCGCTCGATCTCCTGATCCAGAACCTCTCCGGCTTGACGACGGCGGACACCGAGCGGCTGGCGCGCAACGCCATTCGCGACGACGGCGCAGTCACGGCCAACGATTTACCCGCCGTCATGAAAGCGAAGTACGAGCTGCTGAATCGCGGCGGCGTGCTGTGCTTCGAATACGAGACCACCCGGCTCTCCGAGCTTGCGGGGTTTCGCACTTTGAAGCACTGGCTGCAGCAGCGCGCGTGGGCCTTCGGACCCGATCGTCCGCCTGGGCTCGAGACGCCCAAGGGCATGCTGCTGCTCGGCGTGCAGGGCTGCGGCAAAAGCCTCGCGGCGAAGGCCACCGCGGGCGCATTCGGCGTCCCGCTGCTGCGGTTGGACTTCGGTTCTCTCTACAACAAGTACCACGGAGAAACCGAGCGCAACCTGCGCGAATCGCTACAAACGGCGGAGGTGCTGAGCCCGTGCGTGCTGTGGCTCGACGAGATCGAAAAAGGACTGGCCACCGGTCATGACGACAGCGGCACGGCGCGGCGTGTGCTGGGGAGCCTGCTCACGTGGATGGCCGAGCGGCGCGCCCAGGTGTTTCTGGTGGCCACGGCCAACGAAGTCAGCGAGCTGCCGCCGGAGCTGATCCGCAAAGGGCGGTTCGACGAGATTTTCTTCGTCGATCTGCCGCCGCCTACGAGCCGCGCCGAGATTTTGTCAATTCATCTTCGAAAACGCGGCCTGGCGCCGGAGCGCGTGGGGCTCGCCGAGCTCGTGACGCTCACGGACGGGTTCTCGGGCGCCGAAATCGAGCAAGGCATCGTGGCTTCCTTGTACGCGGCCCATGCACTCGGCCAGCAACCCGATGCCAGCCACCTGGCCGCGGAGCTGCGCAAGACGCGGCCGTTGTCCATCATCATGGCCGAGCGCGTGACGGCCCTGCGGGCTTGGGCTAAGGGCCGCACCGTGCCTGCCGAATGACGTCGCGCTGGCCGTTCGGGCCGAAACGGCCTAACGTATTGCCGGAAGATACGCTCATAAGTCCCTCGCATGTCTCAGCGATCCTCGGACCACGAAGATAACGACCCCACCGACGAGCTGCCCATCCTGCTCGAGGCGGTGGCATTGGACGAGCTCTCCGAGGCCGCGTTCGCAGCACCGCGCGCCGAGACCACGGCCGAGCACGAGATTCTCTACGCACCGACCGCGCCTGAAGAGCGTCCCTCGAGCGCCGAGCTCGAGGAGCGCGCGGCGCGCATCGCCGGCCTCGAGGCCGAGCTTAGGACGAAAGCCGAACGTGTCGGCGAGCTCGAGCAACGGCTTACCGAACGAGACGAGCGCGTGCTCGAGCTCAAGCGCACGCTCACTGCACTGCGTGAGGCCCTCGACACTACGAGCGATGCCGAACGCCGCCTCACGGCCGATCTGGCGGCGCGCGAAGCGCGCGTGCTGGAGCTGAGCGCGGCCGTCGAGCGGCAACAAGCCGAGGCCGTCTCCCGCACCACGGAGCTCGAGCGCCTGCGCGGCGGCAACGAGGCAGCGCAAAGCGAAATCGCGGCGTTGAAGAACGAGCTCGCAACGAGAGCCGCCGCGCTGCCCTCCCCGGCTTCGCAGGAGTTGTTGGAGGAGAACGCCACGCTGACGGCCTACATCGCCGGCCGCCGCCTCTGGTGGGACGAAGCGCAAGCGACGCAGGCACGCCTCGCGGCGCGCATCAAAACGCTCGACGACGAGCTTCAGACGCGCACTCAACGGCTGGCCGAGGCCGACACCTTTGCCGAACGGGAATCGAATCGCGCCGTGGCACTGCGTGCCGAGCTCGTTGCCGCGGCACGGCGCATCGACGCGCTCGAGCGCGAGCTCAAGGCGGCGAGAGGCATTGCCGCGGCGCCGCTTGCTCCTGTCGCAGCGGAGGAAGCCCCAGCTTCGACAGGCGCGCCACCGCTGCATCTCTCCGCCGCCGCGCCGCCGTCGCACCCTTCGCCCGTAGCCGATCCAACGCCCGCGGAAGCGGCCGCTCAGGCGGACGCCACGAGCGCTGCGGAAACGCTTGCGCAGCTCGAAGCCGAAGTGGAGTACAAGCGCCAGCAGGTTGCCGCACAACTGGTCGAGCTGCGCGACCGCAACCAGATGCTCGGCGCGGCAACGAGCGACATCGAGCGGCTACGGCGCGAGCTCGCCACGCTGAAGGCCGAGCTCGAAGAGAACCGCTCCCACATCGGTCGGCTGGAGAAGACCGTGGTGGAAAAGGACCGCGCGCTCGACGCCCGCGATGCAAGAATCTCCACGCTGCACGACGAGCTCAAACAGCGCATCGGGGCAATCGAGAAGTTGAATGCCATCGACTTCGCGCTGCCCAAGCGCGACGCCGGCGCAGTGAAAGCCGAAGCCGCGGCCGACCGAGTGTCCGCACCCGTCTTGATCGGCATCACGGGCGACGCACCGAAGCAGTTCGCGTTGACGAACAAGATCGTCACCGTGGGCCGAGGCGCGCACTGCGACTTGCAGATCGTTACGCACTTCGTGAGCCGCGAGCACGCGCGGATCACGTTCGCGGACGGCACGGCCCTCATCGAGGATCTCGGCAGTCGTAACGGCGTATTCGTGAACTCCGTGCGCGTCGAACGCCGCGCGCTTCGGCACGGTGATCTCCTCACGATCGGTGAAACGCAGTTTCGCTTCGTCGAATCGATGGCACACTAATGCGCGTGATGCAGGAATCCGAGCAGCAGGACACAGCGGTCGCCGGCGCGTCGACTTTGCGGCGCGAGGTGGCTATCGCGGCGGGGAGCGTAGGCTTTGGCCTCATCGTGCTGCCTTTCGCGGTGTACCTGGTGGGTCAGCGGCTGCTAGGCGAGTACGACGCGGGCGCTCTCGGGCTCGCCGAGAGCATTTGGCGAGATTTTTTCTCGCTCCGGCTGTCAGCATGGGTTCTGGTTCTAAGCCCCTACCTTCTGGTGCAGCTCGTTCGCTTCGCGCGTCGTATCTGGCGCCCGAGGCTGTGATTGTCGTCACAGATTTCACACGGCTTTCCTAGGTCGGCCCACCGCTTCTGTTATCGTTTTTCGACGATGGGCCGCGTCTGTCCGCGCGGCGCAGGGAAATATGAGGCGTCATTTCGACCGTCAAATGCTGTGGAAGCGCTTGAAAAGTTGGCTAGGCTGGGACGCGGGCTCTGGCCTGCTCGGTTTCGGCGACCTCGAGCCGCGCCCGCCGCAGCCGCCCATTGCGGTGAAGACGCGCCCGAAGCCCGAGCCGCCTCCGGCCGCCGCGCAACGCCCGAAGACCGTGCGCAGGCCGTTGGACGTGCTGGACAACCCGCGACTCACGCTCGACAAGCCCGGCGACGACGGCTTCGACCCCTACAACACGGGCGCATTCAATCGCAGCGCATCGTGGGAAAAGATCGGCCGGCAGCGGAAGCGTTAGGGATTCTTCACGTTCGCGGCCACCCATAATACGTGGCCACCACGATCAACATGACGGACAATGCCGCGAACGCTCGGCGCCGCCATGCTCGCTGCTTGATCTCGGCGTAAAAACTGCCTCCAGCGGCCGCCGTGAGTAGCAAGAACAAGCCCGCGCTGATGAGCAAAGGCACCAGCTCGCGATCGAGCTGCGGATACTCGGGGCGCAACGTGAAGAACACCACCGCCGTGCCCAGTAAAGCGAACGTAATGGCAGCAGAGCTGCCCAAGACGAAGCCCAAGACAACTACTGCTGGATGCACGCCCGCTCCGCTGCTAAGACCCGTGACCGGATTCGGCTTTTCTGGTCTGCGGGCTTGATTCGCCCGCCCAAGGGTCGGAAACTTAACAGAGATGTGACGAGCGTCGCCACGGACTCCAAGGAGGAAACGGTGAGGGAGTTTTTTGGCCGTATCTGTATCGGCGTACTGGCATTCGCTGCCAGCGTCGCGTCGTTCGCCGCCGTCGAACCGCTACCGCCTCTACAAATTCAAGCGAAGCATGTTCCGATCAGCACCAATGTGGCGAAGCTGATCGAAGAGCTTCACTACTCGCTGCCGCGCCTCGACAACTCGCTGTCGTCGGCCATTCTCGACCAATATCTCGACAGCCTCGACGGCAACCGCATGTATTTCACGGCCGCCGACATCGCGAGCTTCAATCGCTTGCGCTATGAGCTCGACGACCGCACACGCACCGGCGACCTCCAACCCGTGTTCGACATCTTCAACCTTTTCCGCACGCGCGCCGGCGAGCGCATCGACGCCGCCATCGCGCTGCTCGCCACCGAGCCCGACTACACGCTCGACGAAAGCTTCGAATGGGATCGAAGCGAGTTGCCGTGGCCCGTGTCCGAGGAAGAGATCGCCGAGGTCTGGCGCAAGACCGTGAAGAGCGACGGCCTGCGGCTGATGCTCACCGGCAAGACGTGGCCGGAAGCCGCCGAGACTCTCAAGGAGCGGTACGAGCGCTCGTACCGGCGCATTACGCAGCTCACCACCGACGACGTGTTCGAAAATTACATGAACGCCGTCGCGCACAACATGGATCCGCACTCGAGCTACTTGTCGCCGCGCCAGAGCGAGGAATATCGAATCCAGATGAGCCTGTCGTACGACGGCATCGGCGCATCGCTCCAGCTCGAGGACGACTACGTCAAAGTCACCGACATCATCGCGGGCGGCCCGGCACAGATCGACGGGCAGCTGAAACCTCAGGATCGCATCACGGCAGTCGGCGAGAACGGCAGCGAGCCCGTCGACGTGATCGGCTGGCGGCTCGATGACGTCGTGCAGAAAATCCGCGGTCCCGGCGGCACGCGCGTGCGGCTGCAGGTGCTGCCCGCCGGCGCGGCGCCCGGCTCGCCGGAAAAGACCATCGAGCTCGTGCGCGATAAGGTCAAGCTCGACGGCCAAGCCGCCAAGAAGGAGCTCCTCGAGATTCCGTTCGACGGCAAGGACTTCCGTATCGGCGTCATCACGGTGCCGAGCTTCTATCAGGACTTCGCGGCGCGGAGCCGCGGCGACGAGGACTATACGAGCACGTCGCGCGACGTCACTCGCCTCATCGAGGAGTTCAAGGCCGAGGGCGGCATCGACGGCCTCGTCATCGACCTGCGCGCCAACGGCGGCGGACACCTGTCGGAGGCCACGGAGCTGTCCGGCTTGTTCATCGAGCGTGGTCCAATCGTGCAGCTGCGCGAGACGCGCGGCACGATTCAGGAGCTTCCCGATCCTAGCCCCGGCGCGATCTACGGCGGGCCGCTGGCCGTGCTCGTCGACCGCTACAGCGCCAGTGCTTCGGAGATCTTCGCCGCAGCCATCCAGGACTACGATCGCGGTGTCATCGTGGGCCAGCAGACGTTCGGCAAGGGCTCGGTGCAGAACCTTTTCCCGCTCGACCGCCTGATGCGCGGCACGGACAACGGCCAGCTCACGCTGACGATCGGCAAGTACTACCGCGTCACGGGCGAAAGCACGCAGCATCGCGGCGTCATTCCCGACATCGAGCTGCCGTCGCTCGTCGACACGGCCACCGTCGGCGAGAGCACGCGCGATACCGCGCTGCCGTGGGACCGCATTCAGCCCACGCGCTTCCGGGCCAACCCGTCACTCACGGCGAAGCTCGACGACTTGCGCGCGCATCAGCAAGCTCGCGCGTCGAACGACCCCGAGTTCAGCTACCTATTGAGCGACATTGCGGCCGTCAAGGAAATCGCGGCGCAGAAGACGATCTCGCTGAATCTCGACGCACGCGTCGCCGAGAACAAGCGCATCGAGGAAGGCCGGCTCGCTCGCGAGAACGCTCGTCGTGCGGCTCTCGGCCTCGAGCCGTTGGCAACCATCGAGGAGCTCGACGAGACGCAAGCGTCGGACGCGATCCTGCTCAAGCAAGCCGCGCGCATCGTCGCCGAGATCGTCCAGCGCTCGGCCCAGTAAGCAGGGGACGGATTTATTTTTCGAAGAAAAATTAATCCGTCCCCTCTTATCTCTGCTACCGCATAACCGCCATCAAATCCCAATAATCGTCAGCCACCACGTTAACCCGCAACGGCGCGTCACTCGTGCGGCGCGCCATTTCGAGCTCGTTGGTCTGCGCGCCTGGCGTCCGGCTGATCATCTGTAGGCACTCGATGCCGGGCACCGAATCCGTATCGTTACGGTATTTCACTTCCGTCAGCAGCAAATCCGTCCGCCGCTTGACTTGATCGGCGAAGGTCTTCTGCTGCTTCAACTCCTCGATCTTCTCGCGGATCCGCTCGACCATGCGGTCGCAATCCCGCCGGTCGCCGAATTTCATGTCGGCGACGGGCCGCTCCGTGGAGGTCTTCGCCAGCGAAGCGAGCTCGTGCTCGGAGAAGTGCACGACCAGATGCTGCGCGAGCGCGATGATGGCAGTGTTGATGAGCCGGCGGCTGTCGAGCGATAGCGCCTCAGGCTCCGGTAGCGGCTCGCCCTGAATCTTCTCCGCGAGGGCACGCAACTCCTCGAGCTTTTCCTCGAGCATCGCCTTGCCGCTTTGCAATCCCGCGATCTGGCGCCGCAGCGAGCCCGCGCGAAAGAAACGCACGAAGACGTTCATCTCGGCGAGCTTCTGTTGTAGCCGCGCTTGGTCGTCAGCCGCACCGCGTCGCTTGTCCGCGAGCCCGGCCATCTTCTCCTTCACGGCATCCAGCCGCCGCTGACGCTTGGCCAATTCGGCGTCCTGAAGCTGAGCGCGCTCGCGCTTCTCTCGTTGAGTTTGCAGCTCCCGGCCGAATTGCTCGAGACGCTGCGCTCCAACCCGCCACAAGTGACGCAGTTGGAAATAGACCATCGCGTTCGCCGCAGCCAGCGGATTGGTGAGCAGCCGCTCGAGCCCTTCGAGCTGCTCCTGGGCACGCTGGATGGCGCCCTCTTGCTCCTTGAGCTTGTCGAGAAGCTCGAAGCGCTCGCGGCGCAGCGCCTTCACCTCGCGCTTGACGTCGGCGCGGTTCCAATAGAGCTTCAGCAGCTCCTCGGTGGGCGCGGCCGACTGCCGATCGAGAAGGGCCGACAGCATCAGCGCCCTCGCCTTACGTAAAAGCCACACATGGCGCGGAATATAGCTGCGCCGGGGCAGCCAAACCGTGATTCAAAGCAAGGAACGGCAGGAGCTTCGAATCAGGTGAGCGCCCGCTCGGCACGGTCGAGGTTGTGACCCACTTCAAACAAATAGTCGAGCCACTTGTTCAGCAGCATGTTCAGGCGCCAGCGACGATCGAGCTCCGACCCATTGCTGCGCGCCAGCTCGCGGAGCTTCGCGTGACGATGCTGCTCGCCGCTGCTGACGGCTTCCACGAGCCTAGCGTCATGGTAGATGCGCACGACGAGGTCGGGATCGGGCGCCACCCCGTCGTTCTCCGAGAACCAATACGTGAGACGCAACGTCGTGGTGTAGGGCTCGCGGCGGATGATCTCGGCGTGCAAGTCGCTGTCTCGCGGCGAAGACGAGATGAGCCCACCGGGCGGCCACTCGAGCGTGCCGGCCAGGTACTTGAGCTTGATGTAGTTACTCTCGTACAGCGTCATGAGCCCGGTGAAGGTGCCGGGCCGGTAGATGCACTCGGGTACCAAGAGGCTATCGACGAGCATGAGCGTTACAGTGTCCTAAACTCCGCTATCAGGCAACCGCGTTACCAGTCCGAACGGCGCTTGCGCCGCAGGCTCGGCGCGACGAGCCCGATGACGATGCCGCCGAGCAACACCGCGGCGCCCACGACGAACCAGTTCTGATTGTTTCGGCCGGCGAGCCGCGTATTGTTCGCCGTGAGATTCTCGACTTCGCCCTCGAGCTGCACCACGCGCTGTTGGAGCCGCGTGTTTTGATCGCGGATCTCCACTACGTTTGCGGCGGCGGCGCGAATCTCGGCGAGCTCTTGGCTCACCTCGCCGTGACTGCTGCGCACCTGCGTAAGCTCGGTACGCGCGGCCGACAGCTCGCGCGTCAGCTCCGCAGTCTGCTCCTGAAGCCCCGCCACTTGCTCGCGCGCGCCCGACAGGCTCCGCTCCGCCACTGCCAGCCGTTCGCGAGCGATCGGCTCCGCCGTCAAGAACCGCGTGAGTATCCAACCCTCGGTGCCTTGATCCGCGACGCGAACGCGAGAGTAGCCGGCGTCCTCGTCCTGTTCGAGCACCTCCACGCGTTCCCCGGCCTCGAGGTTACGCAAGATCAAGTACTCGATGCTAGGCCCGCGTCGCAGCTCCACGATCGTGCGATCCGTTACGTAGCGGGTCTGGCCCTGTGCCACGAGCTCGAACGCAAGCATCGCGAAGACTGCCCAACAAATCCGCATCGCACCCCCAGCGAGTCGGCAGACAGCCGGAGCCTAGCCGATTGCCAGGCTCATTGGAAAGCGCTCGCGCGCGGAATTGCGCGGCGCGTCCGCTCGACGAGCGTCAGCGCCTGAATAGATGCTCGCGGTAGAACCGCAGCTCGCGGATCGAGTCGTGGATATCGGCGAGCGCCAAGTGTACCGACTTCTTTTCGAAGCGATTGCCGACTTCGGGCAGCCAGAGCTTGGCAAGGATCTTCAACGTCGAGACGTCGAGATTACGGTAGTGAAAGTACGCGGCGAGATCCGGCATGTGCCGAATCAGAAACCGGCGGTCCTGACAAATGCTGTTGCCGCAAATCGGCGAAGCGCCGTGATCGACATGCTGACGCAAAAACTCCAGCGTCAGCGCCTCGGCCTCTCGCTCCGACACCTGGCTTGCGCGAACTCGCTCCGTGAGGCCCGACTGCGCATGTTGACGCGTGTTCCACTCGTCCATGCCGGCGAGGACGTCGTCGGGCTGGAAGATGGCGAACACGGGCCCTTCGGCGAGCACGGTGAGCTCTTTGTCCGTGACCGCCGTGGCGATCTCGATGATGCGGTTCTCATCCGGATTGAGCCCCGTCATTTCGAGATCGATCCAGATGAGATTGTCTTTACGGCTCACTAAAGCTCCAGCTTGAGGAATTAGGCATCGCGGCTCAGCCGAGCGCACCTTTGAGCGGCCGACCGCCGAGCACATGCAAGTGCGCGTGAAACACCACTTGCCCGCCTTCGCGATTCACGTTCATCGCTACACGGTACCCGGGCAGGCCGTGCTCGGCCGCAATGCGCTTGGCCGCCAATAGCAGCGCGCCGATCAGCTCGCTTTGCTCCGGCGCGAAATCGTTCAATGTCGCAATGTGTGCGCGGGGAATCACGAGGCAGTGAAACGGCGCTTGCGGGTGGATGTCCTTGAAGGCCAGGATTCGGTCGTCCTCGTACACGCGGTCGGCGGGCAGCTCGCCCGCCACGATCTTGCAAAACAAGCAGGCAGCGTCCCGATCGGTCATCGGCGCCCTCCTTCGCCGCTCGCGGCGTCGATGTCTCGCCGGCCGCTCAGCGCTCGAGCCAGCGTGCCGCCATCGATGTACTCGAGCTCGCCCCCAACGGGCACGCCGTACGCAATACGGCTGGCGCGCAACCCGTGCTTGTGCGCCAGGGCCGCGACCAGATGCGCCGTGGCGTCACCCTCTACGGTGACGCTGGTCGCCAGCACGATCTCCGCGAACTGCTCGGCACTGAAGCGCTGCTCGAGCAGCTCGAGCCCGAGCTCTGCAGGGCCGATGCCGTCGATGGGCGATAGATGCCCCATCAACACGAAATACGCGCCGCGATAGGCGCCCGATTGCTCGATGGCGAGCAAGTCGGCCGGCGTCTCGACGATGCAGAGCTGACTTCGGTCGCGTTTGTCGCTACCGCAGAAGCGGCACACCGCCTCCTCGGTGAGCATTCGGCAGCGCTCGCAATTGCGGATCGAGCGCACGGCGCGCTCGAGCGTGGCCGCGAGACGGCCGCCGGCGTCGCGGTCTTTGTCGAGCAAATGAAAGGCCATGCGCTGAGCCGTTTTCGCGCCCACGCCGGGCAAGCATTGGAACGCCTCGATGAGCTGGTTCAGCAGTGGAGAGTAGATGTCGGCCACGTGACTTAGAACGGCAACTTCAATCCCGCCGGCAAGCCCAACCCGCCGGTCACCGACGATAGCTTCTCTTGCACCGTGGCCTCGACTTTCCGGTTCGCGTCGTTGAAGGCCGCAGCGACCAGATCCTCGAGCATCTCCTTTTCCTCGCGCAGCAAAGCGTCCTCGATCGTGACCCGGCGCACCTCGTACTTGCACGTGACCACGACCTTCACCATGCCGCCGCCCGCGACGCCTTCGACCTCCGTAGCCGCCAGCTCGCTCTGGGCTTTTTGCATGGTGGCCTGCATCTCCTGCGCCTGCCTCATCAACTGGCTCAAGCCCTTCATCGGTCACCTCTGGCTATCGTCATGAAATGGTTCTATTTGCTCGACCGGATACTGTCCGCTTCGAGCGTGGCATCGAAGGCCGCTTGCACGGCCTTCACGTTCGGATCTTGCTCGATCGCCTCGCGCGCTTCACGCATGCGCGCAGTCTCGTTGGCGCGCCGCAAGTCGGCCGGTGTGGGCCGCAGCGGCTGCCCTACGCTGATCGCGAGCTTGAGGTCGCGCCCGAACTGCTCGCGCAACGACGCTTCGAGGCGCGTTCGCAACTGCTGCGTGCTCAAGTGCTCCTTGTCGGCGGGTACCACGAGTTGCCAGACGCCGTTCGCGTTGGACTGCAAGTCGCAGCTATCGGCGAGCTGCCGCGCCGGGCCGCGCAGATCGAGCCCCTGTACGATCTGCGCCCAGTCGGCGGGCGCGGCGGCAACGTTCGCTTTCCGGCTCGCGGCCGCTGCCCGCTCGGTACTGGGCGCCTGCTGCGAGCGCGCCGCAGCGGAGGCGGAGGCGCGCGGCGGATCTGGCGCGGTGCGAGGCGCCGCCGCAGCACGTGCGCTGCGCTCGGGCGCCGCGGCTTCCTCGGCGGCCGGCCGAAACGCGAGCATCCGCAGCAACGTCATCTCGAAGCCCATGCGCGGCTCGCGCCCGATCGGCAAATCGCGCCGACCGTGCAGCGCGATCTGATAGTAAAGCTGCACGTCTTCGGGCGCGAACTGCTCGGCGAACGGAGCCACGGCGGCTTGGTCCTCGTCCGCGGCGCGGCCGCCAACGAGCTGCAGCACGGCAATACGCTGAAGCGCCTCGAGCAACTCGTCGAGCACCGTGCCATAGTCGGGCGCGCTTTCGTCGAGCTTCTCCACCTCGGCCATCAGTGCCGGGCCGTCCTGCTTCGCCAGCGCGGCGAGCATGCGCAACACGTGGCCGCGGTCGATACTGCCCAGCATCGTGGCAACCAAGGAGCCTTCGACTTTACCCGCGCCGAACGCGATGCTCTGGTCCAGCAAGCTCAGCGCGTCGCGCATGCTGCCGCCGGCCGCGCGCGCGATGGCTTTCAGGGCCGGCGCGTCGAATGCGATGCTCTCGGCGGTGCAGATCTTTTCGAGCTGCGCCTGAATCTGCGCCACGGTGAAGCGTTTGAGGTTGAACTGCAGGCAGCGCGACAGCACGGTCACCGGCAACTTCTGCGGATCCGTGGTGGCGAGCAGGAATTTTACGTGCGGCGGCGGCTCCTCGAGTGTTTTCAACAATGCGTTGAAAGAATGATTCGAGAGCATGTGCACCTCGTCGATCAGGTACACCTTGAACCGGCCGCGCGTGGGCGCGTATTGAACGTTGTCCAGCAGCTCGCGTGTGTCGTCTACTTTCGTGCGCGAGGCCGCGTCCACCTCGATGAGATCGACGAAACGGCCCGCGTCGATGGCGGTGCACGCCGAGCACACGCCGCACGGCTCCGCAACGATACCGGTCTCACAGTTCAACGCCTTCGCGAGCAGCCGGGCCACGGTGGTCTTACCGATGCCGCGCGTGCCCGTGAACAGGTAAGCGTGATGCAGCCGGTTGTCGGCCAACGAATTGGCCAACGCTTGGACGACGTGCGGCTGGCCGACGAGCTCCTCGAACCGTCTCGGCCGCCACTTCCGCGCCAGAACCGTATAACTCACGCTCGTCTCAAGCTCCGCTGAAAAAAAGAGGTCCGCGCCAGCCCGACCCCGGCACCCAACCGGGCTGCTACCGCTGCTCCCTTCCGGGCCTGACGGGATTTACAGCTGGTTGTCGCGGGGGAACCGACGCGGACCATCGATACTTTACCAGCTTGAGATTAGGCGGTGCGATTCGGCGCCAAGGCGTTTGAAACTGCGGCAAGTTCTACGCTACGCTGCCGGCCCCCGCGTTTCGCGGGCGCTCGCGATCCGGAGAGGTGGCCGAGTGGTTGAAGGCGCACGCCTGGAAAGTGTGTATACGCCCAAAAGGTGTATCGAGGGTTCGAATCCCTCCCTCTCCGCCACGAGCTACTTAATGCGCGCAAAGCCGTTTATGCTTCCAGTTCTATACCGAACGTCTCACTGAGGAATTGACATGGCAGACAAAAAAATTATCGCAGTATTGGGCTCCACGGGTTCGCAAGGGGGTAGCCTGTGCCGCGCCATCGTCGCGGATGCTGCTGGCGGCTTCGCCTGCCGAGCCGTTACGCGCGATACGAGCAAGGACAAGGCGCAAGCGCTTGCCTCTGCCGGCGCGGAGGTAGTGAAAGCGGATCTCGACGACGTCGAGAGCTTGAAAAAGGCCTTTGCGGGCGCGCACGGCGTGTATGCCGTCACGAATTTCTGGGAGCACTTCTCGGGCGAGAAAGAGAAGGCTCAAGCCAAGAACGTCGCCGAGGCGGCGAAAGCGGCCGGCGTCAAGCACGTGGTTTGGTCCACGCTCGAGGACATCCGCCAGTTCATGAAACCCGACGACAAGCGCATGCCGATGCTTCAAGAAAAGTATCGCGTTCCGCACTTCGATGCGAAGGCCGAAGCGAACGCGCTCTTTAGCGGCCTGCCCACCACGTTCCTCGTGACGTCGTTCTACTGGGACAACCTTTACATGTTCGGCCTTGCACCCAAGAAGGGCGACGACGGCGCGCTCGCATGGACGTTCCCGATGGGCACGGCGAAAATGGCCGGCATTGCGGCCGAGGACATCGGCAAGGTTGCCTACGGCATATTCAAGGCCGGCGACCAGTACGTCGGCAAGACCGTGGGCATCATGGGCGAGGCGCTCACGATCGACGAGATGGGGCAAACCTTGAGCAAGGCGCTCGGTGTCGGCCCGATCAAGTACAACGCCGTCGAAGCCGACGTCTATCGCAGCTTCGGCTTCCCGGGCGCCGACGAGATGGGCAACATGTTCCAGGCCTATCGCGATTTCGCCAAAGAGATGCTCGCGAACCGCAGCGTCGACACGGCTCGCAAGCTGAATCCTGCCTTGCAGTCGTTCGAGCAATTCGTCCGCAAGCAGCAAGCCGCCATCAAGACGGCGATGGGCGTCTGATCGTGCTGCGCTCGCTGCGGCGGGCGCAACACCGTTCCAACGTAAGCGGCGGGCTCGTGCGAGCCCGCCGTTTGCGTTTTACTGGGCGCCTGCCGCGCGCGCGCGGCGGCTCAAGCCGGTCTCGGCGAAGTAGTTCGTCACTCCGTCCGGATCGTCGAGCCAAATCGTTCGTAGATCGAAGCCGCGCAGACCTTGCAACGGCTGATCGATGGTGACTTCACGCTGCTTCGCCAGCGCGTCCACGGCCTCCACGTCGGAGACCACGTACTGAATGCCGCCGCTGCCCGTGTCGGCCGGCAGCTGCGCACCGAAGCTTCGCAAGGTGATGGTCGTGGCGCCATGCCGGTACGAGTACTTGCGGGTATTGAAGCGCGCATCGTCGCTCGCGGGCAGCTCCTCGAGGCCCACGAAATTGCCGTAGAAGTCGCGGCTGCGCGCGAGATCCGCAACCGTGAGCCCCACCTCGAGGCGCGCGAGCTGCTCTTCCGTGGCGCCGGGAAGAATCACGAGCTCCACCTGCTGGCCGTCCGGATCCGTGACCAACGCGGAGCGGCGCCCATCGAGCGCCTCGAACTTCGGTCCCTCGAGACCATGCTGCGCGAAGCGTGCCGTGAGCTCAGCCTCGTCGGCGAAGAAAAACGTCAAGAGCCTCAAACCCGTGGCGGCGCGCACGCCGCCGGGCACGTATTGGCGGTTGCCGACCCGGCGCGTCAGCTTGAGCTCCTGTGCACCGGCTTGGAAACGCGCCACGCCTCCGCCGTTGCCGACATTGAGCGTGGACAGCTGCTCGAACCCGAGCACGCCGCCGTAGAACTCGTACATACGTTCCGCCGGAACCTCGAAGCGGCGGAAGACATTCATCGACGGTTGCCATAGCACCGCGGCCGCCGTGGTATGCGAGCCGTGCGTCGCGTCTTGTGCAGCCGCGGCGCTCGACACGAGCGCAGCGAACAGGAGCGCCGCCATGATGCCGGTTCGATCGCGTCGCAACATTGCGCGTCCCTCGCCTGTCAGGTTACGGCGACGAGTGTGAATCACGCGAGCTGTCGGTACAATCGCGCCCATGTGGAAAGTACTGATCGTCCTCGTGCTCCTTGCGGTCGGCGCGGCAGCGCTGTGGGTCAACGCCGGTCGGGCCGAGGGTCCCGCCATCGAGATCACCGGGCCCGCCCTGATCGGTCAAACGGGCGAGATTGCCGTCAAGGTGAGCGCACCCGGGGGCACGTTGACGGGCCTCGCCGTCGCGCTCGTCCAGGGCGGCGCCACGATGCCGATTTTCGACCTCACACCCGCCACGGCTGCCGGCCTTGCGACGGTGGGCGACGAGGTTACCGTCGTGCGCCCCGCCGGCAAACGCACGCTACCCGATTTGAAAGCGGGCGAAGCGCAGGTCAACGTCACCGCCGTGCGTCCCGTGCTCTTCGGGCTGCGGCAGGCCACGTCCACGGCCACGCGAACGCTCGAAGTGCGCTTGACGCCGCCGCAAGTGGCCGTGCTGTCACAGTTCCACTACGTCAATCACGGCGGCTCGGAGCTGGTCGTCTACCGCGTGAATCCTCCCGATGCCGAATCCGGCGTGCGCGTAGGCGATCGCGAGTACCGCGGATTTCCCGCCGGCGGCGCGGATCCGGCTCTGCGCCTTGCGTTCTTCGCGCTGCTCTGGGATCAGGAGCTCAACACGCCGATCACGGTCTTCGCGCGCGACACCGTCGGCAACGAGGGCAGCGGCAGCTTCGACTTTCGCGTATTCCCTAAGCAATTTCGCTCGAGCACCATCAACCTCGACGACCGTTTCCTCGCCCGAGTGGTGCCGGCCATCCTCCAAAACACGCCCGAGCTCACGGTGGACGATCCCAACAACCTTCTCGCGTCTTACCTCACGATCAATCGCGACTTGCGGCGCATCAATAACGAGACGATTTCGGCGCTCGCCGCGGTCACGTCGCCGGAGATCTTGTGGCGCGGGCCGTTCAAGCAGCTCATCAACACGGCAGTGGAAGCGGGCTTCGCCGATCAGCGCACGTACGTCTACGGCGGTGCCGACGTCGACCGTCAAGTACATTTGGGATTCGATCTCGCCTCGACTGCGGCGGCATCCGTTCTGGCCGCCAATCGCGGCCGCGTGCTGCACGCCGGCTGGCTCGGAATCTACGGCAACTGCGTGATCCTCGATCACGGCATGGGGCTACAGTCGCTCTACGCCCATCTGTCGTCGATCAGCGTGAGCGAAGGCCAGATGGTGGAGAGCGAAGCCGAGCTCGGGCGCAGCGGCGCGACCGGCCTGGCGGGCGGCGATCATCTGCACTTCACGATGCTGCTCGGCGGCAACGCCATCACGCCGATCGATTGGTGGAGCGGTCAGTGGGTGCAGGATCGCATCGTGCGCAAGTTCACCGACGCCGGGCTCACGCCGCCCGGCCCCTGAGCCGCGCTTACCCGTCGTCGTCGATACGCGGGCGGAACGCGAGCTTGTCGATACGCCGGCCGTCCATGTCCAATATTTCGTAGTGCCCGCTGCGGTCGGTAAACGAATCGCCCACCGCCGGCAAGCGACCCAGCCGAAACAGCGCGTAGCCGGCCACGGTATCGAACGATCCCGCGCCGCGTAGCCCAGACACGCCGAGCCGGTCCTCGAACTCATCTATACCTACGCTACCGTCGACGAGCCACGTGCCGTCCGCGCGCTTCACCAGCGCCAACTCGAGCTCGCCGCTTGCGTCCGGCAACGTACCGGCCACGGCTTCGATGATGTCGGCGAAGGTAACCACGCCCTGCGTCGTGCCGTACTCATCGACGACGATGGCGATGTGAGTTGCTTCGCCGCGAAAGCTTTCCAGCAACCTGAGCACGGGCGTGCCGTCGGGCACCACGAACGGCTGAATCATCACGTCGGCGAGCGCCACGGACTGGCCCGCGAGGGCCGCGCGCGCGAGATCTTTCATGTGCACGACACCGACGGGATTGTCGATGGTTTCGCGGCAAACGGGAAAACGCGACAAGCGCCGCGAATCGAGCTGCGCGACGATGTCGGCCGGCGTCGCATCCACGTCGAGCCATGCCACCTCTTGCCGCGGCGTCATCACGGCGCGTGCCGTGCGGTCGGCGAGACGAAGAACGCCTTCGATCATCTCCCGCTCCTTCGGCATGAAGACGCCTGAGCGCGTGCCTTCAGCCACGAGGCTTCGAACCTCGTCCTCCGTCACCGTCAAGTTGCGATCGCGCGATAGCCCGAACGGGCGCAGCAGGCTCTCGGTGGACAGGCGCAGCAACCAGACGGCAGGTGTGGCGGCCTTGGCGAGGGCGCGCATCAACGGCGCCAGCGCCGAGGCGATGCGTTCGGGATCATTGAGGGCGATGCGCTTGGGCACGAGCTCGCCCACCACCAGTGAAGCGTAGGTGATGCCGAGCACGACGATCGCGAGCGCGGTCGGTTGTCCATACGGCGCGATCAGCGGCCAACCATCGAGCCACACTCCGAACGTGGCCGCTAACGTGGCACCGCTGAACGCGCCGGCGAGCACGCCGATCATCGTGATGCCCACTTGCACCGTCGACAAGAACTCGGTGGGGCTCTCGAGCAGCCGTATTGCGATGCGCGCCCCGCGGTGACGGCGCTTCACGAGCTCTTGCAGGCGGCTTCGCCGCGAGGAGATCACTGCAAGCTCCGACATCGCGAGCAAGGCGTTGATCGAAATGAGCACGACGATCACGAAGATTTCAGCGAACAGCATCGACGGAGGCACCTTGGCGTAGCCAATCGGTGGGTCATGGTGTACCGCGCTTGCGCGGCGAAGCAATCGCCGGACTAGTTGGAGATGACGCGGTCGCTGTCGGGAGCGGGCGCCTGTTCTGCGGGCTCGGCCGGCGTTTCCGCCGGCGCCTCGGGCTCGTCGCCGCGTCTAAACGGCCGCGAATCGCCGAAAAACGACGGCGGCGCCTCGAGACACTCGCCCGCTACGGTGAGCGGAGCGGAGCCCACGTCCGGCGGCAAGCGTAGCGCGTCGCTTTCGTCGGGCGGTGAGAGATCGTCGGGAATCTGCACCGGCGGCGCAGAGCGCGCCGTCGTATAGCGCGTATCGGGCTCGCAAGCCGTGGTGTCTTGGCGCGAGCAGCCTGCCATCGCCGCGAGCCCGACGATCAGCCACCAGACGGTGCGTGGTTGCATCGTTATGCGGCCGCGACCTGAACGCTGGCCGCGGTCATCGCGTCGCGCACGACGCCGTAGAACTGCGGCGCGAGCGGAGTGAGCGGCAGGCGGATGCCGGGGCCGATCAGTCCCATCTGCTGAACGGCCCACTTGACGGGAATCGGATTGCTTTCGCAGAACAAATTGCGGTGCAGCGGCTGGAGACGCGCATCGATGCGCTCGGCCTCGACGCGCCTGCGTGCCGTGGCAGCATCGCACAGCTGCCGCAGCGCCGATGGCGCCACGTTGCCTGTCACCGAAATCACGCCGTCCCCACCCTGCAACATGAATTCGCAACTCGTCGCGTCATCGCCACTCAGGAGCTTGAAGCTCGAACCACATGCGTCTCTGAGCACGCGCACGCGATTCAGTTCCCCGGTGGCTTCCTTCACGCCCTGAATGTTCGGATGAGCCGCGAGCCGGATCACGGTGTCGGGCTTCAAGTCCACGCCCGTGCGGCCCGGCACGTTGTAGAGAATCACCGGCCGCGTAACCGCGTCCGCGATCAATGAAAAATGCCGCCGCATGCCTTCTTGAGTGGGCTTGTTGTAGTAAGGCGTCACCACGAGGAACGCCGCGACCGGCAGCCGGTCCACCTCACGCGAAAGCTGTAACGTCTGGGCCGTGGAGTTGGATCCTGTACCGGCAACGATTGGGATGCGCCCCGCTGCCACCTCGCACGCCTTCGCGATGACCTCAACGTGCTCGGCGTGATCGAGCGTCGCGGATTCACCCGTGGTGCCGGCAACCACGAGCGCTTGCGTTCCGGAGTCGATGTGAAAATCGATGAGCTTCGCGAACTGCCCGTAGTTGACGGTGCCGTCTGCGTCCATCGGCGTGACTACTGCCACCATGCTGCCGGACAACATCGTCGAAATCCTTTCGCGCACAAGAGCCAAAAAGGCGAACGATAGTACCGGCCGCTCTCGGGGTCCGCAACCCGAGCGTTGCGGACCCAACGGTTCGGGGTACACTGGCGGACCGGTTACGCCGCGGGATTTTCTTGGGATGGAACAACTGATGGTCATCTCCGCCGTCGGCGGCGAACCCACCGCCGTCGTGCAGGAATTGACTCGCGTCATCATGGAGTGCGGTGGGAACATCAAGGAAAGCCGGATCGCCGCCTTCGGCTCGGACGTGGCGATGCTGCTTCTCGTCTCCGGCAACTGGCACACGGTGAGCCGAATGGAACGCGAGCTCACGCGCTTCGCGAACAGCAACGGCGTCACGATGCAGTTCAAGCGCACTGAGCCGCGCCGTTTCGGCAAAGAGCTATTGCCCTACGCCGTCGACGTCGTCGGGTTGGACCAGCCGGGCGTCGTGCATAGCTTGAGCGGGTTCTTCGCGGCGCGGAAGGTCGAGATCGCGGAGGTTTCGACCCGCAGCTACGCCGCCACCCATACGGGCGCCCCTATGTTTTCCGTGCAGATGGCCGTCAACATTCCGGGCAACGTCCACATCTCGGGGCTACGCGAGGAGTTCATGGACTTTTGCGACCAGCTCAACGTAGATGCCATCATGGAACCGGTCAAACACTCCTGATCGGCTTCAGCGCGAGGATCACGATCCATGGGCACTCCTACCGTGGGCAAGAAAGTGGCATCGTTCAGCGTCGCAACCACGGCGCAGCCAAAGCTTTCCAGCAAGGACCTCCTTGGCCGCCCTTATGTCTTGTACTTCTATCCGAAGGACGACACGCCGGGCTGCACGCTCGAAAGCAAGGATTTCCGCGATCAGCACCCGGCTTTCGGCAAGCTCAAGGTGCGCGTGATCGGGGTGTCGCGAGACACACTGGCGTCGCATGCCAAGTTTCAGGGAAAGTATGCACTACCGTTCGAGCTGGTCTCGGACGCGGACGAGGCGCTATGCCGACAATTCGACGTCATCAAAGACAAGAATATGTACGGCAAGAAGGTGCGCGGCATCGAGCGCAGCACCTTTTTGGTCGATGCCGATGGCATCCTGCGCAGGGAGTGGCGTAAGGTAAAAGTGGATGGGCACGTAGCCGAAGTACTGGCAGCCGCGGCGGAGCTCTAACGGAACGCAGCGCGGGTATGGCGGTCGATAGCACCATGCGCGCCCATCCACGATATCGAGGTGGCTTTGCCGTGAAGTGCTGGCTCACGTTTTTGGCAGCCGTGTGGGTGTGGCCCGCCCAAGCCGCGGAGCTGCCGGATTTCGGCAGCCCGGCGGATGCCGCGATCAGCAAGAGCCGCGAGGCCCAGATCGGCCGCGCGGCCATGCTGCAACTGCGCAACGCCGGCGTGGTCGTCGACGATCCGTTCTTGACCGAATACCTCACCACGCTCGGCGCGCAGCTCGCCACGCACGCCAACGACGGAGAGTTCAACTTCGATTTCTTCGTCGTAAACGACGACCGCATCAACGCGTTTGCGATGCCCGGCGGCTTCATCGGCGTGAACGCAGGCCTGATCCTGGCAAGCGAAAGCGAGAGCGAGCTCGCCGGCGTGTTGGCCCACGAGATCTCGCACGTCACGCAGCGCCACATCGCGCGCGCCGCTTACGACAATCAGCGCAACAGCATCGTATCGATGGCCACTATGCTGGCCGCGTTGGTGCTGGGTGCGGCGGCCGACATGTCCAGCGATGCCATGCAGGGCGTTGTCACGGCTTCGCAGGCGCTGGCGGCACAGCGCCAGATCAATTTCACGCGCTCCCACGAGCACGAGGCCGACCGCGTGGGCATCGAGCTGCTTTCGAACGCCGGCTTCGATCCGCACGGCATGTCCAGCTTTTTCGAGAAGCTGGGGCGGCGTTACGGCGCGTCGTCGCAGCAAGTGCCCGAGCTGTTGCGCACCCATCCCGTCACCACGGCGCGCGTGGCCGAAGCGCGCGATCGGGCTCGGCAGCTGCCCGCCAAGACGCATACGAGCAGCCTCACCTTTGCGCTCACGAAAGCCCGTCTCGTCGCGCTGAACGCGGCCACGCCCGAGGCGGCATTCGCGGCGTTCCGCGATAAAGCGGATAGCCCGGAGCCGCAGGATCGTTACGGGCTCGCGCTGGCCTCGATGCGCATGACGTTGAACGACAACGCCGAGCAACTGTTCAGGGGGCTCATCCGGGACTATCCGAACACCATGGCGTTTCGCGTCGGTCAAGCCGAGGCGATGGCTGCCAGCGGCGCCACCGAAGCTGCCCTGCGCGTGTACGCCGACGCCATTCGGCTGTTCCCGCGCAACGTCCCGCTCACGATTAGCTACGCCGAAACCCTGATCGGGGCCGGTAAGCCGGCCGAAGCGCACAAGGTATTGCTCGACCTGTTGAACAACGTTCCGGCAACGGCTCCTCAGTTGCGGCTCATCGCCCGCGCTGCGAACGCCGAAGGCGATGTTGCGAACGCCTATTTCTACATGTCGTACTACTACGTCGCGATCGGCAATTTGCCGCTCGCCATTGGGCAGGTACGCATGGCGCTCGAGACGCCCGACAGCAACGAGGTCGACCGCGCCCGATTCCGCGCCCGGCTCGATCAGCTCATCGAGTACCTGCCCGACGAGCAGCGCCACCTCGCCACGACCACCGGCCCGCAATAGCCGCCCGTTCTCGCTCCGGTTTGCGGCGCCGTGAAATAGGACTAAAATAGTCCACTATCAATCGGCGGTGATAAAGGGCGCTCCATGCTGCGCATGAGCAAGCTGACTGACTACGGAACCATGGTTCTGGCGCAACTTGCGGCCAGCGACCCCGGCTGGACGACGGCCGGCCAGGTCGCGGACGCCACCCATCTCGGCCAACCGACCGTGAGCAAGCTCCTGAAGGCGCTCGTTCATGCCGGGCTGGTGGGGTCGACGCGCGGAGTACATGGCGGCAACGCACTCGCCCTCCCGCACGCGTCGAGCAGCGCGGCCGAGATACACGATGCGCTCGAAGGGG
>CAMPKU010000028.1 GCA_946887385.1 uncultured Gammaproteobacteria bacterium | reverse complement strand
GCCGGCCGCCAGGAAGATCGCCAGATCGCGCGCCGGAAAATCCGTGCCATCCTGAAGCATGAGCGGCAACGTGAGCACACCGGCGAGGGTGATGGCGCCGCGCACGCCGGCCACGGACATCGCGGCGAGCACCCGCAGCGACGGTGGCGGCTCCGGCGGTTGCCCCCGGGCCGCGGCAAGGTACGCCGTGATGCGCACCGACACCCACAGCCAGCCGAAGCGCAGCGCCGCGAGGCCGGAGTTGATCGCGAGCACGTACACCGCGAGCCACCACGGATTTTCGTGGTTCGACTCCCGCACGGCGTCCAGGGCGCCGGCGAAGATCGCGGGCAACTGCTCGCCGAGCAGCACGAACATGATGCCGTTCAGCGCGAATTGAACCGTGTCCCACACGGCCGTGCGCTGCACGCGGGTGGTGGCGTGCGCGCGGCCGCTGAGCTCCGCGTAACTCATCGTGACGCCCGCTGCCACCGCAGCAAGAATCCCCGAGCCGCCGAGGTGCTCGGCGAGCTCGTACGCGCCGAACGGCACGAGCAGGCTCACGAGCACCTGCGAGCCGGACTCCTCGCCAAGACGCCGCCCTACCCATCCCTTGAACCACGTCACGGCGTAGGTCAGACCGATGCCGGCCGCAATGCCGACCACCGCGAGCTGGACGAATGTGAACGTGGCGCCCGTGAGCGAGAAAGCGCCCGTCACGGCCGCAGCCACCGCGAACCGAAAGCACACGAGGCCCGACGCGTCGTTCAGCAGCGACTCGCCTTCGAGCACATGCATGATGCGCTTCGGCACGGGAATGCGTGCCGTGATCGCGGACACCGCCACGGGATCCGTGGGCGTGACGATCGCCGCGAGCGCGAAGGCGACGGCAAGCGGCATGGCCGGGATCATCCAGTTGATGACGAATCCCATGCCGACGACGGTGAAAAACACCAGGCCAAGCGCGAGCTCGAGGATGAAGCCCTTGTCGCGCAGCAATCCTTCCTTCGGGATGCGCCAACCGTCGAGAAACAGCAGCGGCGGCAGGAACAGCAGAAAGAACACGCCAGGGTCGAGCTGCACTTCTAATCCGGACACCGCGGCGATGAGCGCGCCGAGCGCAATCTGCACGAGCGGTGTAGGCACCGGCAGGGGCAACGCACGCACGGCGATGCCGCTCAGCACGACCGCCGCCAGCATGAACAGCACGACGCCGATCTCGGTCATTCGATCCTCGGTTCGATGAAGCCCGGTGTGGCTCCCTTAGCGGACGAAATGGTGGGCGCTCGGCGAACAGGCGCGCGAGCACCAGCAGCCGATTGCGCCCTGCTCGTCGCTTCAATCGACGGCAGGGCGCAAGCTGCTAGATGCCTATCTATTTACCGATCGTCGCCAAGAGCTGCGCGCGTGTCTGCGGCATTGGCGACGCGTGCACGGCGAGATACCGCTCGAACTGCACGTTGTTCGAATCCACGTAGTTCGCCAGCGTCACGACGAACGGATTCGGCATGGCGCCCGGTTGCGGCAACGTGAAGTCCGCCTGGAACAGCGTGCGCGCCGACGGCACGACGGCCACGAGCATGCCGTCGGTGTGGCCGTTCGGCACGGAGTGCAGCTCGACGCGCATCGTCGCGTCCTCGAACACGGTGACGCCGTCGACACCCTGGATCTGCGGGCTCAATGTCGGCTCGCCGAGCAGCGTGCGCGGCGTGCTGAGCGCCATGCGCAAAAAGTCGACGTTGTTGGCGTGCGTGACGAGCGTCGCGCCTTCGCGGATGAACGGCACGAGACCCGCCGTGTGATCGGAGTGCGGATGAGAATTGACGATGAAGCGGATCGGCTTGCCCGGAACGAGCTGCTTCACCTCGTCGAGGATCCGCTGGCCGCGGGCCTCCGATTGACCGGCCTCGAACACGAGCACGTGATCGGAGAACTCGGCGACGAGCGCCACGTAGCCGCCCGTGATCAAGTGCACGCCGTCGGCCAGCTCCTCGGCCGTGACGGAGGGCGGCGCGGGCGGACCACCGCCGCCGGGCGGACCACCGGGCCCCGCCGCCTGCGGCGGCGTAAGCCGCGCCGTGAGATCGGCGGGATTCGCGGTAGCGGCCGTCACGGTGACGCCGAAGATACCGCCGCCGCCGCGCTGCTGCTCGATCGTGGCGGGCACCTTCACGCCGCCGAAGTCGCGGTAGTCGCTGTAGACCTGCACCACGTGAAAGTCACCCATGAACGGATGCTCCACCCACGTCTCGACGCGCGCCGGCAGGTTGTCGGCGCCGATGTAGCCGTTAACCGTGTAGCGCATCCCCGACGGCGAGGTCTGTGAGACCGGCGACTGCCACGACAACACCGTGACCTCCGTGCCGCCGACGGTTTGACGGCTCACGGTGGCGCCGTTGTTCTTGGCGCCCTGCACGAAGCCCCACGGCGTGAGCCAAATCTCGAGCTGATCGGACCAGACCGTGCGATCGGCCGGGATGTTCTGCGTGTAGGTGCCTTCGACGGCCGGCTCGAGAAACAGGTTCTGCGCGAACGTGTTGCCCGTGGCGAGCGAGGCCGGCGCCGTGAGATCGATCGTGCGCTGATAGTTCGTGATCTCGTCGCGCGACGGCCACGGCGGGCTTGCCGTGGGCGTTTGCATGAAGCTATTGCGGATGCGCCAAGCCGTGCCCGAGTACGTGATCGAGCGCAGATTGCCGGCGCCCAACGCCGCTTCGACGTTGTTGAGCACTGCGTTCGCGTCGGGCGCGGCCGCGGGCGCCGCAGCCGACGGAGTCTGCGCCGGCGGATCTGCAGCATCCGTGCACCCTATGACCCCCAGTGCAGGCAATAACATGAGCAGGAAAATTCGGCGCAACATACGTACCCCCCTTGAGATCGCTGAAAATAGCCAGCTCCGATCGCCGCAACGGAACGCGAGCAGCACGCCCGCGCACACGGTTCACGGCGGCCGCAAACGGCCGAGCCCGGCCAGTATTACGCGTCAGGTAGCGCAGAACCAGCCTTTGAGGAGGTTGGGCCTCAACCCGCTTGCGCCTTTCCGCCCGAGGTGCCAGCCTTCATTAGTCGATGAGCACGCATCCCAACAAGCTCCTCGCCGCCGCCGTAGCTGCCGTCGCAGCATCCGGCGCCGCCTCGGCACAACTTCAGCTCGCCTCTCTCGACTTCGAAAAACAGCTCGTCGAGCAGATAACCGAATTGCAGGCCGAAGGCGGCCCCACGCCGGCGGCGCTCGTCGAGCCGCTACTGGACCTGGGTGTGCTGTACCAAGAAGCCGGCGATCACGCACTGGCGATCGCGGCGCTCGGAGAAGCTAGGCACGTCACGCGCGTTCACCATGGCTTGTCTTCCGCCGAGGAGGCGCTGCTGCTGCTGCCGCTCATTCGCAGCGAGGAGGCACGCGGCAATCACGAGCGAGTATGGAACCTTCAGCAGGACATGGTAACGATCGCTAGGCAGCATCTCGACGATGCGCGCATGGCAGCGATCTTCCGCGAGCTCGGCGACGATCGGTTGGACGTGCTGCAGAGGTACCACGCAGGCGAGCTTCCGCCGGAGCTCTACCTCGGCTGCTATTACGCCGCGGGCCTTCCACGCTATGACGATACGCGCGGCGAACGGCGTGCCGCGTTCGAGGGCAATTGCGCCTCCGGAGGCAAGTCGGGCGCCATGGAGCGGATTCGCACGGAGATCCTGATGTACTACGCCGACGCGATCGAGGTGATCGTGAGGAACGGCGACTACGCGAGCCGGGAGCTCCGGGATCTCGAGCGCCAAGCCCTTCGCATCGGGTACACCGCGTCGTACCCGCTGCTACCCAGCGTGGGAAACGCCGTCACGACGGATGGGACCTTCAGGAGGAGGCAAGGCCGCTGCGTGGTCGCCGCCCTCGAGGAGCTGCTCGCATTGGAGATTCTCGGCACATGCTTGCAACCCGTCATCCATGTAGATGGCATCGTCCTTGCGAATGTCGGCAGTTGGGTCAGCCTCGTGCGTTTGCTCTCGTATGAGGTCCGCAGCGGCGCGCCCGCTGCCGCTCGCGCCGACGCGGCCGCCGAGCTCGCGGACTGGTTGCTCTTCACTACGCCCGTCGGCCGCCGCCGCTTTGCCCCCGAGAGCAGCCGGCGGGCGCTCGAGCTCTACGAACGGCTGTACCGTGAAACTCGGCAGAACGAGGAATTGCGAGCGTCGGCAACGCAGATTTTCTCGCCGGCGATACCCGTCACTCTCCCGACCTTCGTACCGAATCCGTTCGCTGCGGCAGCGGCAACGGCCTCGGCGTCGCGCTACGTGGATGTCGCATTCGCCATCACGAAAGACGGCTTGGCGGAACACGTCGAGATCCTCAGTACGAGCCAGAACGCGACCCGCGCCGAGGAGAAAGACGTGATCAAGCTGATCGAGGGCATCACGTTCCGGCCGCGAGTGGTCGACGGCGAGCTGGCCGCTTCGGCCCCCGTGAGTGTTCGCTATCACTTGAGTCCCGAGTCGCTGGAACGGAATCGAGCCGGCCGGCTACGGCTCTGCGAACGGGCCGGCGTCTGCTGGCGATGAGCCGCCAGCGCCGCGTGCGTGCTTACCGCCGCGGCAACTTGAACGCCAACAGCTCGCCTGCGTACTGTGCACCGCTGATCGCCACGACGAGATACTGCTCGCCGTTGTGCAGGTACGTCATCGGCGAGCCGCTTTGCGGCGCCGGCAGGTACACGGCGCCCACTTCGCGTCCCGTCGCCTTGTCATAGGCGCGCAGCATCGCACCGAGCCCTTCGGGCGTGGTCGTGTTCAAGCGCTCGCCGGCGATCAGCAGCGTCTTCGTCACGAGCGTGCCCGGCGAGCCGGCTTGCCCCGTGCGCGGCAAGCCCAGATCTTTGAGCAACGGATGGTTCTTGATGTCGTCAGGCGTCTCGCCGTGCGCAATCTGCCAGACCAACTCGCCGCGCTTCATGTCGATGGCGCTGATGCGGCCGTACGGCGGCTTCAAAAGGGGCAAGCCCTGCACGCTCAAAGCGAGCTTCGGCGGTCCGCGCGACGGATCGTCGGGCGTGAGCACGCGGCGCTCAGCCGGCTGAAACTCGCTGCGCCCGCCGCCGGCCGCCGAGCCCGAGCCGCCCGTGGTGCGCGGGCCCGTGACGGCGTTGCCTTCGATGTACGCAATCTCCGATTGACCGGGATACGGCGGCACGACGGCTTTGCTGACCACCGTCGAGGCCGACGCGACGTAGAGAATGCCGGTGTCCGGATCGAACGAGCCGCCCTGCCAATTCGAGCCGCCGTCTTGGCTCGGCGCCATCAACGTGCCGAGCGGGCCGTTGATGTTGCTGACCACGGGCGGCGTGAACAACGGGCCCATCTTGTGCCACGCGACGATGTCGAGCGCCTCGCGGCGCAGCTCCGGCGTGAAGTCGATGAGGTCGCTCTCGGTGACGCCCTGGCGATCGTACGCCGGCGGCTTCGTCGGTATCGGCTGCGTCGGCGAGTACCACTCGCCGGGCACGTCGCCTTTCGGCACGGGCCGCTCCTCGATTGGCCACAGCGGCCGGCCGGAGACGCGATCGAATACATACAGGTAGGCTTGCTTCGTCGGCTGCGCGACGGCCTTCACGGTGCGGCCGTCGACGACGGCGTCGAACAGAATCGGCGCGCTCGGGATGTCCATGTCCCACACGCCGTGGTGCACGAGCTGGAAGTGCCACTTGCGCGCGCCGGTATGGAGGTCGACGGCGAGCAGCGTCTCGCTGTACAGATTGTCGCCGGGCCGGTCGGCGCCGAAGTAGTCGCCCGTCGCTTGCTCCACGGGCAGGTAGACGGTCTCGAGCTCGGGGTCCACCGAGATCTGCGCCCACACGCCGGTGTTGCCCGTGTACTCGTTCGAGGCGCGCAGCCAACTCTCGGTGCCGAACTCGCCGCGCATCGGCACGGTGTGAAAAATCCACAGCCGCTCGCCGGTGCGCGCATCGAAGCCGCGCACGTAGCCCTTCGTCATGCGCGCGCTCGTCGGGTTCGCGCCCGTCGGATGCGCGGCGCCGACGATGATCACGTCCTTCGCCACGATCGGCGTGGCGTGCAGCCCGATCTCGCCGTTCAGCGGATCGAGCTCTTGATCGATGTTCTGCTTGAGATCGACGATGCCGTCGACGCCGAAGCTCGCCACGCGATCGCCGGTGCGCGCGTCGAGCGCGATCAGCTGATAACCCGGCGTGACGTAGACGATGCGCTTGTCGTCGCCGCTCTCCCAATACGCCAGGCCGCGACCCGAAAGCTGACGCGGCGCGACCTGACCGCGCCGCCCTTCGTCGAGCCGATGGATCCACAGAAGCTCGCCGTTACCGGCGTCGAGCGCGACGACGGCACGGCGCGTACCGGCCGTGGAGTAGACCACCCCGTCCACCATCAGCGGCGTCGACTGAAAATTGAACTCGCGGTTGGGCCCTAAGCTATCGGTCTTGAAGCGCCATGCGACCTCAAGGCGATTGAAGTTGCCGGCGTCGATCTGATCGAGCGGCGCGTAGCGTGTATGGCCGAGATCGCCGCCGTAGGTGGGCCACTCGCCGTCCGGTGCGCCCTGCTGCGCGAGGGCGGTGAGCGGCAGCACCGCCAGCGATCCGAAAACACCTGCTCGCGCCATCGTCGGCCGCTCAGTCCGCAGGCTCGATGCGCAGCACGGCGCCTTCGGCTTCCGCGGTGAGCACGTACAGAAGGCCGTCGGGGCCCTCGCGCACGTCGCGGATGCGCTGCTTGAGCTCGCGCAGCAGCGGCTCGCGGCGGATCTCTTCCCAATTCTCGTTGAACTCGATGCGCTGAATCTGCCCCGTGCGCGGCACTTCGCCCTCGCGCAATCCGCCGACGAAGGCGCTGCGGCGCCAGGCCGTGAACACGTCGCCCTGGTAGAACGTCATGCCGGTGACGGCGATCGACGGCACCCAAAAGATCAGCGGCTGCACCGTGCCTTCGAGCGTCGGGTTCGGTGATATTTTCGGGCCGCTGTAGACGCGGCCGTGGCTCACGAGCGGCCAGCCGTAGTTGCCGCCGGGCTGCAGCACGTTGATCTCGTCGCCGCCGTTCGGCCCCTGCTCCGTGGCCCACAGCTCGCCCGTCCACGGATTCAACGTCATCGAATGGCCGTTGCGGTGCCCCAGGGTGTAGATCGCGGGCAAGTAGCGCGAGTCGTTGACGAACGGGTTGTCGCGCGGGATGCGGCCGTCGTCGTGCAGGCGAATGGTCTTGCCGGCGTAGTCTTGCGGGTCCTGCGAGCGCACGACGGTGGGCCCAACGCCGCCCGCGCTCACGGTCATGTGCAGCATACCGTCCCGCGCGAACCCGATCCGCGAGCCTTCGGTGCCCGTGGCGCCGGTTTCGAAGATGTCGCGTACGTCGACGAGCGCGCCGTTTTCCCAGCGGCCGCGCGCCAACACCGTTTCACCGGCGTCTTCTCCGGCCGGGCGATGATACGAGAGATACACCCAACGGTTGTCTTCGAAGCGCGGGTGCAGCACCACGTCCATGAAACCCTGCAAGCCGCCCGAACGCACCGCCGGCACGCCTTGAACAGGATCGGGATCGAGCACGCCGTCGTGGATCAACCGCAAACGCCCCGGCCGTTCGGTAACCAGCAGGTCGCCGTCCGGCAGGAAGGCAATCGACCACGGTTGCACGAGGCCGCGCGCCACGACCACGACTCGCAGCATGCGGTGCTCGGGTCGCATCGACTCGACGAGAAACGGCCCGTCACCGAGCGGCGGCGACGGCCAGCCGACGCCGGCCGGAATGCCGGGAATCGCGGCGCGAACCGTCTCGGGGTCGAGCGGCCACGACGGCTGGGCATGCGCCGCGGCGGTCACAAGCCCCATCAGAGCGGCCGCGCTGGCGCGGCGAACGTGAGCGTGACGCATCGACATACCTCCGCGGAACGGTCCAAAGCGCTCCTAGGACCGCAATCTTAGCCGGAGTTGGGGCCTTTCAACCGATCGCGCGAAACTCGGGCTCGTCGAGGCGCTCGGGCTGCACGAACTCGAGCGGTCGGCCCACGGTGAGTGCCGCGCGCAGCTCCGCATCGATCTCGCGCAGCAGCGCATCGGCCGCCACGCCCAGCGATTCGATGAGCTTCGTCCAGAACGTTCGCCCGGCGGCCGTGGCCGCGATGTCGAAGACTTCTGCGTCCGAGAAGCCGTGCCGCTTGAGCTCGGCCACGTCGGCGGCCGTGACGGCGGACGCGTCGCGCGCTATGGCGCGTGCGAAACGCACGAGCGCGGCGTCGGCAGCCGAGAGCGAGCTCGGCGTCTCGCCGCGGGCTATCGCGATCACATCGGCAACGGAGAAGAAGGCAAGCAACGCCTTGCCGTGCGCCAGTGTGCAAAGCGTGCTGCGCAGCTCGTGGGCCGCGGCGAACGTCGCAAGCTCGAAGCGCCGCGTGTCCATGGGGCGCTTGATGGCCGCGAGCAGCTCGGCCCAGCGCCGCATCACCTCCGGCCGATGGCAAAAGACGGTGGCGTAGTTCGGCACGTAGCCGTAGTGCTTCTGCTGGCGGTCGTACATGGCGAACGCCTCGCCCGTCACCCAGCTTGCGGAAATCGTTTCGATGAAGGCCATGGTGCGCTCCTTGCTCAACGCGAGTAGTGACTGATCGAGTGGTATTCGCCGTGGTCGGCGTAGTCGCCGGCGGCACGGCGGGCGCGAAACGCGCCCCAGTGAATGGGCCTGTAACGCGGCGGATGCTGCGCGTCGACGGTCGACGGCAGCGGCGCGTACTCCGTGTGGTACGCCGGATTGAAGAAAAACGGAGCGCTGAACCGCTCGGCGTGGGCCGAAGCGAGGCCGCGGTGCAGGGCCGCGGTATAGCGATCGTTGGACCACACTTGCACGATGTCGCCGATGTTCACGACGAGCGCGTCGCGGCGCGGCTCCACGAGGTGCCATTCGCCGGCATGGAAAACCTCGAGCCCCGGCTGCTCGTCTTGCAGCAGCAGCGTCAGCGCGCCGGCGTCGGTGTGAGCGTTCACGCCGAGGTGCCCGGCGCGCGCGGCCGACACATCCGTGGGCCGCGCCGGCGTGGGACACGGCGGATAGTAGTTGAGCCGTAGAAAGCTCGTGTGGTGCGGCCGAAAGCACGCGTCGAGCGCACCCGGCGGCATGCCGAGATTGGCCGCGATCACTTCCATGAGCTCGAACGCCAGCGCGTCGCACTCGGCATAGAACCGCCCGATCGCAGGCGCGAATCCGGGCAGCTCTCGCGGCAGTTGCGGCACGATTGTCTTGCCGTCGGCCGGGCCGTAGTCGTAGATCTGTTTCCAGTCGCGCGTCTGCTTCGTGAGCTCGCGGTCGTAGAAGCCCCACGGGTTCTCGGCCGTGCGCATGATCGCGTGCTTGGCAGCGAGCGGCAGCGCGAAGAACGCGCGCATCTCGCGACGCAGCGCGCCCAACGTTCGCTCGTCGATACCGTGCCCCACGACCTGAAAGAAGCCCCATTCGGCACACGCGGCGTCGATCGCGCGGTGGGTGGCCGCTCTGCGCAAGTCGCGGATGTCGATGACGGGTAAAGCTCCGGCGCTCATTGCAACGCTCCTCCTCAAGCGCTCTTGCGGGGCTGCAGCCATTTCGGCAGCAGCGCATAGGGATCGAGATCGGCGCTGCCATCGAACGCCGCGCCGCGTTTCGCGAGCAGCTCACGGGCCGCCCCGCTGCGCCACGCGTCGAACAGGTCGGTGGCACCGCCGACGTGCGTGCCGCCGATGAAGATTTGCGGAATCGTCTTCAAGCCGGTGCGCGCAGCAAGCACGGCGCGGATCTTTCCGCCGCGATCGCCGGGTTGATACTCCACGGAGTCGAGGTCCACGCTGCGGTAGGCGATGCCGAGCCGCGCGAAGAGCTTGCGCACGGACCAGCAAAACTCGCACCACTCGAGCGCGAACAGCACCACGGGCTCGGTGCGCACGACGTCGTCGACGAACCGCTCGGCTTCCGTATCGAGCGCCACGGGATTGGGCGCCGCCCGCGAAGGCGCGCTCGGTGCGGGCGAAGGCGCGGCTGCATCGAAGCGGCACGACGGCGTCGAGCGCGACAGCGCGAGCTCCTCGGCCGTCATCTCCTCGCCGATATCCTCGAACAGCGGCGTCGACAGATACCGCTCGCCGGTGTCCGGCAGCATGCACACGATGTTCGTGCCGGGCTTCGAGCGCCGCGCGATGGTGAGCGCTGCTGCAAGCGTCGCGCCGCTCGACGTGCCGACGAAGATGCCTTCGCGCCGCGCGAGCTCGCGCGCGAGCTTCAGCGCATCGGTGCCGGCCACCGGCACGATCTCGTCGATGTGCCCCGCGCGGACCGCATCCTCGGTGAGCTTCGAGATGAAGTCCGGCGCCCAGCCCTGCATGAGGTGCGGGCGAAATTGCGGATGGCTCTCGCTGGGGTTGCCGTCGGCAGCGCGCGCCTGCGGGATGCCGCTGCCGAGCACCGGCGAGTTGTCGGGCTCGGCGGCCACCACGCGCGTCACGGGGCTCGCCTGTTTCAGCGCGCGCGCCACGCCTTTCAGCGTGCCGCCGGTACCGAAGCCCGACACCCAGTAGTCGAGCCGCTCGCCGGCGAAGTCGGCGAGGATCTCCTGCGCCGTCGTGCGCGTGTGCACGTCGGCGTTGGCTTCGTTGTCGAACTGCCGGCACAGGAACCAGCCGTGCGCCTCTGCGAGCTCTACGGCTTTCGCGAGCATGCCCGTGCCTTTGTCGGCCGCCGGTGTGAGCACCACTTTGGCGCCGAGGAAGCGCAGCAGCTTGCGCCGCTCGATGCTGAAGCTTTCCGCCATCGTCACGACGAGCGGATAGCCCTTCTGCGCACACACCATCGCGAGCCCGATGCCGGTGTTGCCGCTCGTGGCCTCGATCACGGTTTGGCCGGGCTCGAGCTGCCCGCTGCGCTCGGCGCGCTCGATGATGGCGCGCGCCATGCGGTCCTTCACGGAGCCCATCGGGTTGAACGCTTCGACTTTGACGTACAGATTCACGCCCGGCGGCGCGAGCTTGCCGAGCTTCACGAGCGGCGTGTTGCCGATCGTCTCGAGGATGTTCATGTAGCGGGCCATGGGCTTCTCCTTGCGGCCATCGTCTGGGGGCACAGCCTCCGCGCTCACCGTGGCAGTGCCCGTGGGAGCGAGCGTGGTTTTTGCGGACTGCCTTCGTGGAAGCCACGCGCGCCATGGCCCGGGCCGCGGGCCGGAACTACAATCCGCGCGATGGCGGCCTTGAAGCTCAAGTTTCTCGGCGATCTCACGATCGCCCGCCACGGCGAACCGCTGCCGCTGCCGCCGTCGCGCAAGACACGCGCGTTGCTGGCGTATCTCGCGCTTACGGGCCGCTCGTTCCGCCGCGAGCATCTATGCGAGCTGCTCTGGGAGATTCCCGACGATCCGCGCGGCTCGCTGCGCTGGAGCTTGTCGAAGCTGCGCCGGCTCGTCGACGACGAGACCTGCGAGCGCATCGTCGCGGACCGGCTCACCGTGCGTTTCGACGCCGCCGGGGCGGACGTCGACGTGGCAGGCTTGGCGTCGCTCGTGCAAGCAGATCTCGCCGGCATCCCGCTCGAGGCGCTCGAAGCCGCCGCCGCGCGCTACTGCGAAACGCCGCTCGAGGGCCTCGAGCTGCCTACGTTCCACGATTATTCCGCGTGGCACATCGGCGAGCGCGAGCGAGCCACGGCGAATCAGCTTCGCCTCTTGAACGCGCTGCTCGAGCGGCTGGCCGGCGATCCGCAACGCGCGCTCGAGCACGCGCGCACACGCGTGCGCATTGCGCCCTACGACGAGCCGGCGCGCGCGGCGCTCATTCGGCTGCTGATGACGCTCGGCCGGCCGGACCAGGCCGAGCAGCAGTACGAGCTCGGGTCGCGGCTGTTGAAGGAGGCCGGCGCTACGCCGACGGGTTTGCTGTTTCGCGCCTGGCGCGGCGAACCGGGCGCCGCAACCCGCGGCGCACCGCCGCAGCCGCTTCATTCCACGCCGCCGCCCGCTCAAGTGTTGGCGCTCGAGCGCACGCGAACGGCCGGTGCGGCCGAGTCTAAGCTCGTGGGGCGCGATGCGGAGCTCGAGCGGCTGCGCCAGCTCATCACGGAGTGCTTCGCGCAGCGCCGCTGCCGGGCCGTGCTGCTGCGCGGCGAGCCCGGCATCGGCAAGAGCCGCTTGCTCGAGGCCGCCGGGGCGCTCGCGCGCGCTTCGGGCGCCGTGGTGCTCGAGGCCGCCGCTTACGAGGCCGAATCGATTCGGCCGTTCGCGCTATTCGTCGATGCATTGCGCAAGCTGTCGCCGAGTGCCGCCACGGCCGTGTTCGCACCCGGCGACGGCTCGGGCTCGAGCCGCACCCGGCTCTTCGAGCGCATCGGCGAAGCGATCGCCGAGCGCGCCGGGGCGCAACCTGCCGTGCTCGCGTTCGACGACCTGCAATGGAGCGACGAGTCGAGCGCGGCGGCGTTGCATTACGTGGTGCGCACGAGCGCCGACCTGCCGGTGCTGGCATTGCTCGCATCGCGGCGCGACGAGTTGCGCGACAACACGCCCGTGATGCGCGCGCTGCGCGACTTGCGCCAAGCAGGGTTGCTCGAGGAGCTCGATCTCGAGGCGCTCGGCGAGGACGCCGTGCGCGAGATCATCGGCGCGCGCGCGCCGGCCGTCGACGCCGCGCGCTTGTGCAAGGAGTGCGGCGGCAACCCGCTGCTTGCCATCGAGCTGGCGCGCGCCGAAGAGGCCGGCGAAAGCGGTCAATCGCTGCGCGAGGTTCTTCAGGAGCGTCTTGCAGGCTTCGATGCCGACGGCGGCGAGGTGCTGCGCTGGGCCGCCGTGCTCGCACCGCGCATCGACGCCGCGTCGCTGGCGCGGCTCACGGGGCTCGATTGGAACGCCGTAGGCGAAGCGCTCGAGACCGCAGCACGGCACTCGATGCTGCAACCCGCCGAACGCGGCTTGCGCTTCTCGCACGACTTGATCGCGCGCTGCATCTACGAGGGGCTGTCGCCCGCGCGCCGGCGCACGATGCACCGCCGCGTCGCGGAGCTGCTCGAGCAAGACAGCGTGGTCGAGCCCGAGCGCGCAGCCGATTTAGCGCACCACGCCGCGCAGAGCGGCGATCCGGCGCTCGCGGCCCGCGCGATGGTGTCGGCCGGGCGCCTGTGTCTGCGGTTCTTTGCCAACGACGAGGCGCTCGCCCTCGCCGGCAAAGGGCTGCAATGGGTGGAGCAATTGCCCGGCGCAGCCGAGCGCGTCTGTCTCACGCTGGAGCTGCGCGAGGTGATGCACACGGCCGCGCCCGTCGCAGACTGGGAGGCTGCCGCGCGCGAGTACGCCGCGCTCGCCGAGCAGGCGCTGGACCACGGCGCTTTGTCGCACGCTCGCCGGGGCTATTTCATGGCGAGCTACGTGCATTGGATGCACGGCCGCTTCGCCAACGCGCGTGAGGAAATCCTGCAATCGGAGCGCGTGGCGCGCAGCGGCGGCGACGAGGAGCACATCGTCGGTATCGCCGAGGCCGCACGCTGCCTCGTCATGCTCGAGCGCGACCTGCCGCACGCCGACGCGATGCTCATGGAGGCGCAGGCGCTTGCGGCGCGAAAAGGCATGAGACACAACGCCATCCCGGCGGCGCTCGGCATGCTGCGCTTTCACGAGAACAAGCTCGACGAGTCCGTGGAGCTGTTCAAGGAGGCGCGCACGCTCGCACGAGCTCGCGGCGATCGGCTCGATGAGTTCCAAGCGAACGAGTACTTGGCGATGATCGATTTCGAACGCGGCCGCCTGGACGCGGCGCGCAGTCACTGCAAGACGCTCGTGGAGCTCGGCGACAAGCTGCGCGAGGGCAGCGAGCGGCCGTTCGCTCACGCGCTCGACGCACTGTGCCACTACGCCAGCTCCGACGACCCCGCGCCGCTCGACCTTGCGCTCGGCGCACTCCGGGCGGCAGATGCCAAGCATCGGCTGGCCTATACGCTCACGCGCGCCGCGCTGCTCGACGTGGACCGCGGCCGGCCCGACGCAGCAATCGCGCGCGCCACCGAAGCGCTCGGCTACGCGGAGTTGCTCGACCGAGCCACGGAGATTTTGCTGGCGCACGCGGCGCTGGCGCGCGCCCGCAAGGCCATCGCCGATACGGCGGGTTATGCGAAGCACGTGGCCGCGCTCAAGTCGCTCGAGCACGCGCCCGTCGCGCAATGGGCGCGGGATCGGATCTTCGCAGCAACCGCCGAATGGGCCGAGGTGCCGGGGTGACGACGAACGTATTTCTCGAACGCACGTTCGACGAGCCGCTCACCCGCGAAGCGGTGCTGAGCGGCGCGCGGGAGAGCGCCTGGTGCTTCGACCTGCACCGCGTTCGGTGGCACAGCAGTTTCCTCGGTCGCGATGGCCGCGCCATGATTTGCTGGTTCTCCGCCCCCGACATGGAGTCGGCGCGGCTCGCGCTGCGCCACCCCGACATCGACCTGTCGCGTTTCTGGGCCGGCACCGTGCACCCGGCGCCCACCCCCGCGGCGCCGAGCGTGGTCGTCGAGCGGTCGTTTCCCGCCCCCGTGCAGTTCGAGGACGTTGCGGCGCAAGCGCACGCCAGCGCCTGGTGCCTTCAGATGCACCGCATCACCCACACGCACTCGTTCTTGTCGCTCGACCGCAAGCGCATGCTCTGCTTCTACCAAGCCCCCGACGCCGAAGCCGTGCGCCAAGCCCAGCGCGAAGCCGCCATGCCAGTCGACACCCTCTGGCCCGGCTCCCCCATCACCCCCTTTTAGCCCCCGCTCGAAATTCCACGGAGAGTTCCACGCTCGGTCACACGGACGAAGCTCATCGTGGCGGCGTTTCGTTACGAACGAGGAGCTACGCAAATGACCGCAACAGCTATCAGAGTGGACAACGGCGTGAACGTGGAAGCCCTGCTCGGCGCTCGCGCCGCGCTGACCGAGGCGCCCGAAGCGGCGCACTTCAAGTGGCGGGCCACCTGCGACTGGGTGAGAGGCACCCACAGCCGCAGTACCGTGCAAGGGTTTTTCGGCCTGGGCACGGAGCAATCGCGCAACAAGACCTTTCACTACGACGCCGATCATCCGGAGCTATTCGCCGCCGAAGACAACGGCGCCACCCCGGTCGAGTACGTGCTGGTGGCGCTCGCGTCATGTCTCACGGCCGGCATCGCCAGTGTCGCGCAGAACCGCAACATTCAGCTGCGTTCAGTCAAAGCCACGCTGGAAGCCGGGATGGACATGCAGGGCATCCTTGGAATCGACAGCGAGGTACGCAACGGCTTCGACGGCATCAAGGTGACGTTCCGCATCGATGCCGACGCTACGCGCGAGGAGATCGCAGCGCTCGTCGCACAGTCGCAGCGCCGCTCCGCGGTGTTCGACATCGTCACGAATCCCACCGCCGTGGCAGTCGAGGTGGCGTGATGCCCGCGCCGCAGCGCATTCGCAGCGCAGCCGGAACCGTCGACGCCGTCGTCGTCGGCGCGGGCCATTCCGGTCTCGCCATGAGCCACGTGCTCGCGGAGCACGGCGTGGAACACGTCGTGCTCGAGCGCGACGAGGTTGCGAGCGCGTGGCGGCACGAGCGCTGGGACTCGCTGCGGCTGCTCACGCCGAACTGGCAAAGCCGGTTGCCGGGCCACCGGTACGCGGGACCCGATCCCGACGGTTACATGAGCGCCGCCGAGGTCGTCGACTTCATCGACGGCTATGCGAAGCGCGTGGGAGCGCCTGTGCGCACCGGCACTACGGTGACCGCCGTGCGCGAGCACGGCAACGGCTACGTCGTCGAAACCGACCGCGCGGCCTGGCGCTGCCGTGCCGTCGTGCTCGCCCACGGTGCCCATGGCGTGCCCATCGTGCCCGAGCTCGCCGCACGGCTGCCGCACGGCGTGCGCTCGCTCATGGCGAAGGAGTACCGCAACCCCGCGGGACTCGACGCCGGGCGCGTGCTCGTCGTCGGCGCCTCGGCCACGGGGCTTCAGCTTGCCGATGAGCTCCGCCGCTCGGGCCGGCCCGTGACGCTCGCCGTCGGCGAGCACATCCGCATGCCGCGCTGTTACCGCGGCCGCGACATCCAGTGGTGGCTCGAGGCCGTGGGCGTTCTCGATGAGCGTTACGACGAGGTGGACGACGTGATGCGCGCGCGCCGCGTGCCGTCGCCGCAGCTCGTCGGCTCGCCCGAGCGGCGCACACTCGATCTCAATGCGCTCGTCGAGCAGGGAGTCGAGATGGTTGGACGCCTCGTCGGCATCGACGGCAGCCGCCTTCAGTTCTCGGGGGCACTGCACAATCACTGCGCGATGGCGGACCTGAAGCTCGGGCGGCTGCTCGAGCGCTTCGATCGATGGGCCACCGAGCGGCGCGTCGACGACGTGGTGGCCGCGCCCGAGCGACTGGCTCCAACGCGCGTCGACTCGGCGCCGCGGCTCCGAATCGATCTCGACAAAGAGCCGATCGCCACGGTGATCTGGGCGACGGGCTTTCGGCCCGATTACTCCTGGCTGCACGTGCCGGTGCTCGACCGCAAGGGCCGGCTGCGGCACGACGGCGGCGTCGTGGCGGCACCGGGGCTCTACACGCTCGGCCTCAATTTCATGCGGCGGCGAAAGTCGAGCTACATGCACGGCGCCGAGGACGACGTGCGCGATCTGTGCGCGCACCTCGTGGCGCACCTTCGCAGCACTGCCCCGCCGCTAAGAGTGGCGCGCGGCTAGGATTCCGCGGCCGTTTCTGGGCCGTCGTGGGGAATGAAGGTCTTGCAGAGCCGCTCGCTCCACTGCACCGCGGCCATCCAGCCGCCGCCTTCGAGGCGCCGCTCGAGCACCGTCTTCAGAACGCGCTCGGATTCAGCCAGCGCAACCTGAATGTCGATCCGAGGGTGTGTGCAGAGCCGCGCGTAGACCACGACGCGATCGCGTGTCATGTCGCACTCCACCGAGGACCAGAGGCGCCCGCCGCTGTCGCGCAGCTCGGCCGCGATGTCGCGTTCGTCCCGCATCGTTCCTCCGCTAGGCCGGCACGTCGCTGACGATTGCGAAGTGCGCACGGCCCGCGGACCGCGAAGGCGGCTCATGCAAGCCGGTGGCGATCTCGACACGGTTGCGTCCGCCGCGCTTCGCGGCGTAGCACGCCTGGTCCGCGGCTTCGAGCAGCTTCGCAGGGCTCGCGCACAGATCCGCGCTGCACGCAATTCCGATACTCGCAGACATACGCCGGCGGCGCGGTCCGCACGTCAACGCCAAGCCGCGGATCCGCTCCAAAACGTTCGCGGCCACTTCGGCCGCGGCGGCCGCCGAGCAATCCTTCATCAGGATCGCGAACTCGTCGCCGCCGAGGCGCGCCGCTAGATCCTCCTTGCGCACCGCGTCCTTCAACACCGCGCCGATGCGGCACAACAGCTCGTCGCCCGCTGCGTGGCCGGCGGTGTCGTTGACTTCCTTGAAGTGGTCGACGTCGAGGAACAGCATGGCGTAAGGGCGATCGCCCATGATCTCGAGCGTCTGCGCGCGGCGGTGGAACTCCGCGCGGTTCGCGAGCCCGACGAGGCTGTCCTGCGTCGCCTGGCGATACAGCTCGCGGCGCGTAGCCACGTCGGCGAAGAAAATGCGGCGCGTCGTATGCGCGACGGCCGCGAATACTCCGATCAACAATATTAAGAGGCTGCCCATGGTCGTTTGTGGGGGTTCGGGGGATGCGAGTAGACCAAACGCCATGGGCAGCAAGCCGGGCACCGCAAACGCCACGAAAGCGAGACGCGTCAGCGCAAATAACGGCAACCAAAGTGTCGTGATGACTACGAGAATGAACGCGAACAACAGCTGATGAGCGATCGAGCCGGTGGGGTTGAGCGCCAGACTCGTGGCACCCCAGAACAGGCCCGATGCCAGCGCGCTGGCGATGATCCAGCCGCGGCGGTCGACGCCCGCCGGCGCACCGCCGATGAAGCGCTGCGACTGCCACTGCGCCAGCGCGACGAACAACCCGGCACCGAGCCACGCCGATAGCCACATCTGCGGCAACACGGGCCAAAGGCAGGCCGCCACGATGCAACAGCCTCCCGCCGTGCTAAGCGGCGCGACCGGCGCGAACCGCAGAATGTCACCCGCGCGCTGCGCGTGTTGCCAGTCGGCGGGAGTGGAAGAGATCTCAAGGAGCCGATCGTCGTTCATTGTTCTTACCTCGCGCGGTCGAAACATCCGCCGCATTCCCTGTAATAGCAGTAGTGCCGCGAATGCGGCACGCATCTCACTTTGCGAAAAAGAATTGGTTAGCGGCTGTCGCGCGCACGTCACCGCTTGCCGCGAGCGGCGAGCGAGCGGCGAGACGAACGAACGGAAGGAGCGCTTACGGGCGGGGATTGACGGTGAGCCGAGTGCGGCTCAGCTCGTCGGGCGCGCGGCCCGCCGGCCAATCGCGACGAGCGCCTTCGAGCCGAACCTCGTAGCGGCCGGGCGGCAGGGCGCTGCCGGGCACGCCGAAGGCCACCGTGCCGTCGCTGGCGTCGATGCCGTCGAGCCGCAGGAGCTCTTCGTCGCTGCCGTCGCGCAGCAGCGCGGCTCCGAAGACGTCGTAGTCGGCGAAGCCCGTATCGAGGAGCAGCACGGTCCACTCGTCGGCCGAAGGCGCCGCGATCGCATTCGTGTTCGCCTCGCCGCCGCCGCGCACCGACATGAGCGGCAGCACGCGTGCGTGCCGCGCCGCAGTGCCGCCGCCACCCGCTTCGAGCCCTTGGTTCTGCACGTAGAGAGCGCCGGCCGTCACGAGCGCAACCGCCGCCACCACCGACGCCGCGATGCCGTAGTGCGGCGAGCCTGCGCGCGCAAGCCAGCCCGAACGCGCGGCGGGACGCGGCGCTTCCTGTACATCCGCCCAATCCTTGAGGCCCTCGCGCAGCCGCTCCGCGAGCTGCACCTCTTGAAGAAGCGCCGGATCGGCGAGATAGGCCTCCTCGAACGATTGCTCCTCGGCCGGCGATAGCCGGCCTTGAAGATAGCGCTCGATGAGGTCAGAGCTGTGCATCTGGTGCGGGTCCATGTCGAGATACTGCCGCGGCGCGTCCGTTTATCTCACCCGACGAGCCGCAGCTTGTTCCTGCGGTCGGCCCGGACCAACAGCTCGCGGAAGCGCTGCTTGGCCCGAAATAGCACGCGGTTGAAGTGCGTGGCGTCGACGCCGAGCGCCGCGCACACGTCGTCTTTGTCCTCGTCGCGGAGGTAGACGCGGGTGAGAATTTCGCGGTCGCGCGGCGTGCCGAGCTCGTCCAACAGCGCGCCGACGGCGGCGCGCACCTGCACGCGCGACACGTTTTCGAATGGGCCGCTTTCCGCTACGTCGGCCGCGGCTTCCACGGCGTCGGAGTCGGCCGTCGTGGCGCGGCGGACGGACTTGCGCTGGTGAGCGATCCAAAGATTCAGCGCCACGCCGCGCAAGTACGCCGCGAGGTGCGCGGGCTCGTCGAGCGACGAGCTGCGCAGCTTCTCGATGGCCACGCGCAAGGTGTCCTGCCGCAAATCGAGCGCAAGCTCCGCGTCGCGCGTGCGCCGCTTCAGCAAGTAAAGCAAGCCCGGCCCATAGCGGCGCGCCATCGCCTCCTCGGCCTCACGCAGGCCACGGCCGATGCGCGCCACCAGGTCCGCCGCTATTTCCGGCTCCCGCTCGGTGTCCGACCGTTCGGCCACGCCCTCACACCCTCTCCACTCGCCCCAGGCGATGCTACCGCGAGACGGCATGGGAACGCTCGTTGAGCTCCGCGCCTTTGCGCAGCGCGCGGGCGGCATTGACGCGGCCATGGCCGGCGCGCCGGCTGAAGCCGCTCGCGTCGTACCCGGCGTTGGCGGGATCGATCTTGTCGGCAGTGCCCTCGAGAAGGGTCTCGAGCTCGTCGCGCGTAAGCTCGGGATGGCGCGCGAGCAGCAGCCCCGCGATGCCGGCGACGAGCGGCGCGGCGGCCGAGGTGCCGCCGAAGCTCAGGTAGTAGTCGTCCGCCGTATGGCCGTCGAGGCCGGTACGGTCGGTGGTCGGCACGCCGGCCGTGCTGCGATCGGCGGGCTTCGACGGCGCGACGAGGTCCACACACGAGCCGAAGCCCGAGCCGCCGACCTCGTCGCGGTGATTCGAGACGCCGACGGCGAGCACGCCCGGTAACGACACGACGTCGGCACGCTCGTCTGTGCAGTCGTCGATGGGGTCGTTCGTCACGGCGAAGATCACGAGCGTGCCGCGGCCGTCGCGCCCCGAGTGCACCGCAAAGGCGATCGCCTCGCGCAGCGCCGGGTCGTCGGCCAGGCCGGGCCGCTCGTTGCGGCCCCAGCTATTCGTGATGACGTCGGCGCCCTGCTCCACGGCGTAACGGAACGCGGCCGCGAGCCCCGCGTTCGAGGCGCCTTCGACGCGAATGGGCAAGATCCGGCACAACGGACAGATGCCCGTGACGCCGATGCCGTTGTCGCCGCGCGCCGCCACCACCCCCGCGACGGCGGTTCCATGCCGGTCCGCGGGCGTTCGCGGGCTCGCGTCGGCGCCCCGCGGGTGAGCGCCGAAGTCGCGGCCCGGGCTTGCAATGTTCGCGGCGAGATCCGGGTGGTCGAGCTGCACGCCGTCGTCGAGCACGGCGATGAGCACGTCGGGCGAGCCGCGCGTGTAGCGCCACGCCTCGACGGCGCCGACATCGCCCACGCCCGGGTGCTCGCTGTTGGCGAGCGGCCATTGCGCCGCGAACAGCGGATCGTTCGGTGCCGCGCTCGAGGCGAGCGTGTCCTCGCCGATGCCGGGCGCGGCGAAAAGCGCTGCGCCCAGCGCGGCAGCAACGAGCCGTCGCAAGCTCATGACGGCACTGCGGCGGACGTCTCGGTCAAGGGAGCACGTCAGCGCAGGTGCGCCACGCCGCCATGAAGATCCGAGTCGTCGACGCCGCGCACGATCACTTCGTCGTCGCCGACGTCTGCGATGCACTCGCGGAACATGTGCTCGGCAACGCGCGCGGTGACCTTGCTGGCCAGGAAGTCGAACGCCGCATGCTCGCGCGCGTCGCCGACGCGAACGTCGAAGCGGCCGACCGGCACGAAGCGGCGTGTGTTCGGCCGCTGTCCGCGTGCGTCGAGCATCTCGACGAGCACGGCATCGCGAACGCGCACGGCCTCGCCGCCGTTCCAGGCGCGCGCTTGGTTCTGCGTGCTCGGGAGATGGCGAATTCGCAAACGACCGAGTTGGTTGGTGGCGAGCTCGACCTGATCGCCGACCGCGAGGTGCGCACCGTCACCGTCCACCGAGCACACGCGCAGCACGACCGGCGAGTCCTTCACGGGACCCGGCTCGCGCGGATCGGGCGTCGGCAGCACGGCACAGCCGACGATGAGCGCGCCCGCGCTTGCCAAGCCGAGAACACGGATAGAACGTTGCTTCATTGCCAGTCTCCCACGAGGACGAACCCTCCCCAAAAATATGGATGGCGGAACTGCGGCTGGGCCGCGCTCCTGCGCTGCGCTTCGCGCAGCGCTTCCGCGGGCCGCATGCCGTCGTTCAGCATGAAACCGTAAAACGTCTTCATGAGCTCTGCGGTAGCCCGGTCCGGCACCTGCCACAAGCTTGCGACGAGGCTGCGGGCGCCGGCCGCCATGAAGCCTTGCGTCAATCCGATCAAACCCTCGCCGCGAATGTCGCGCCCGAGCGCGGTATCGCAGGCACTCAAGACGACGAGATCCGCGCCGAGCTTCAGATTGTAGATGTCGCTAAGTCGCAAGAACCCGTCGCGCGGGTTGCCGCGCGCATCGAACTGCGACAGCACGAGCGCCGATAGCCCGGGGTAACGGGCGTCGACGAGCCCGTGGGTGGCGAAGTGAATATAGCGGTAGTCGGCGAGCGCCGCGCTCAAGACGGCGTCGCGATTGGCCGCAAAGCCGCGCGCGAGGACGCGCCGCTCCTCGGGCACGAGCGCGGCAATCGACTCCGCCTCGTAACCCGTGGACAGCAAGCGGCCAAGGTCGCTGCGCGCGCCGGCACGCGCCATGCGATCGCCGGCCGCCGCCAGCAGCGGTTGTGAGCTTGCGCCGTCGAGGCGCGGATCGGACGCCTGGAACACGGGGTCCGCGAACAACGCCAGCGTCTTGCTCGCACGCGGCGCCTCGTTGCGGCGCGCCACGACAACGGTGGACAGCGACGGAATCTCCACGATCTCGTGCGCGTCGAGCAGCGGCCGAGCCGCAGCGCCGCCTTCGGTGCGAACCGGCAACGCCGCGAACGGCACGTATTGCAGTGCACCGTCGAGCGCGAGCACGATGCGCCGCTTCGTGAGCCGGCTCGCGATGGGGTCGAGCACCAGCGCACCGAGCTCCGCAAGGTCGCGCGACGCGGCCGTTGCCGTGCCGGGCGCATACCGCTGCAGGCCGGTGAGCGCCGCGCGCGCCGCCCCCTCGATCGTCGCTCGATCGGCGAGCCGCACGGCCGCGATGGAGTCGCGCGTGATCGTCCACACGTAGCTTGCGTTCGGCCCGAGCGCGTACTGAAGCAGCACCGTGTCGTCGTCGAGCTGCGCCTGCATCTCTCCGGGCGTGAGCGCTTGCGGCGCCGTGATGTCGGCGAGCCGCGGGTCGCTGCGGCGCAGCTCGATCTCGAGCAAGTTCAGCGAATTCTCGAGCGCCGCGAGGTCTGCAACGATGCGGGCGAGCTCGCTGTCGCCGGCCGCAGCGCTCTCGAGCAGCAGGTCCCGCTGATTGCGCCGCTCGGCCAGCTGCGCGTAGAGCGCGCGTTCGCGCGCGAGCAGGCTGGGATCGGCGCCGTGCCGCAGCTCGATGGACGCTTCCTGCAAGAGGTCCGCGGTCATGCGCGCGCGGCTTCGCTCGCTAACCTCGAGCGCCGCCCGAGCGCCGCGGTCGCCGGTAGCGCCGCCTCGCATCCAAAGATCGATTTGCGCGTCGTAGTAGTCGCGCCGCGCTGCTGCGAAAAACGCGCGCAGCTCGGGGTCGGCCACGCGCTCGCGCAAGCGCTCGATCTCCCCCAGCGCTTCGTCGCCGTACTCCACCGCCGCGTCGAAGCGATCGTTCGCCCGCGCCGCCAGCGACAAGCCGTGCAGCGCCTCGGCCCGCTCGGCTTGCATGTGAAGACCGCCGAAAATCTCGGCCGCCCGCTCGAGGCTCGTGGCCGCCGCCGTCGCGTTGCCCGCGAGCAGCGCGGCCCGCCCGGCGGCATTGAATGCTCCGGCGCGGAGCACGGCCGAGCCGGTGTCGTCCGCCACGCCACCGGCAGCCGCCGCGGCGGCGGCGGATTCCGCTCCGCGGCCAAGCGCAAGCAGGTCTTTCGCCACGAGGAGCTGCAAGTGTCCGCGATCGAGCACCGACGCCGCCACCTCGAGCGCGCGCCGGTGATAGTCGAGCGCCGCGGCGTAATCGCGTTCGAGATAGGCCACGTTGCCGAGATTACGCAGCGCCGCTTCCTGGCCGCGCCCGTCGTTCGTCTCGAGTGCGATCGGCAGCGCTTGCTCGAGATACTGCTTCGCGAGCTCGAGCTCGCCGAGCGTGTAGTACGTCTCGCCGATTCGCCGCAGCGACCGGCCCACGCCCGGCGCATCGTGCACGTCCCGCTGCAGCGCGAGCGCGGTCGTGAACGCTTGCAGCGCTTGCTCGGTGTCGCCGAGCAAGCGTTGCGTGGCACCCAGGTTATCGAGAACGTTGGCGCGATTGGCCGGCTTGCTGGCCGGCAGCAGCTCCAGGATCCGAGCGAACGCCGCGGCGGCGCTCACGAGCTCGCCGGCCTCCGCGTCGAGCACGGCGATGTTCTGCAACGCGTACGCCTCGAATGTCCATTCGTCGACGCCGCCAAGCAGCACGGCCGCTTCGTCGTAGTAGCCGCGGGCGCGCACAAGCTCGCCCATGCTGAAGTATGTGTAGCCGATATTGTTCACGACGAGCCCGAGGTCGTAGACGTTGCCGAGCTGCTCGTGCACGGCGCGCGCCTGCTCGAACAATTGCAGCGCCGTGGCGAACAGCGCTGCGGACTCCGGCGAGATGCCGGCTTCGGTGGCGCTCTGGCCGGCCTCGAGCGCCTGCTCCACGAGCGATGCCCCTTGCAAATGGCGCGCGTTCGCGGCGAGCGCCGCCTCGCCCAGCGTTACGTAGACGGCCGCCGCTTCGGCGGCGCGCTCCGCCGCTAAAGCCCACTCGTAGAGCTGCCAATAGCGCACCGATGCGGCACCGAACAGCGCGTCCGCGCGCTCGCGCGAGCGCCCGAGCGCGTCCCAGAGTTGCGCCGCGGTGTCGTAGGCTTCGGCCGAACGCGCCCAGGCGGCTTCGCCGCCGGCGAAGTTCGCGGCCTCGCCGGCCGCCATTGCGTTCCAGGCGTCGAGCTCGCGCGCGTCGACGCCCGTGGGCAAGCGCCGCAACGAGATCGCGTGGCCGCCGCCCGCGCCCGTGTGCTCCTCGGAACGCACCTCCACGCCATAGCGGCCCGGCCGGTCGATCAGCACCCACTCGCTGCCGTCGCGAACGAGCGGCGAGTTATAGGATTCGGTTGCGCCGTTCGGCGACTCGACGGTCACGACGAGATCGAGGCCGCGTTGCTCGACGCGCAGCAAGAACGGCCCCGCATCCTCCACGTCGAGGGCGTAGCGGAAGCGATCGGTTGCGCCGTGTACGGCTTGCAGAGTCTCATTCGCACGGAGCGGCATCGCAGGCGGCTGCGCGTGCGCGCCCGCTGCGGCCATCATCCAGGCCGCGAGCAGCGCCCGAACGGCGCGTGCGCGGTCGGTTACTCCGGCGGTCATCCCCTTCTCCCAATACGGCTCCGGCGGCGCGGAGCGAGCTTCTCATAGGGCACGGCCTGCGCCAAACCCGCGAGCGCACGCAATCGCCTGGATGAAGTGTCGCGGCATGGCCGATCGTCTCACCCGCGGCCCTGAGCGCGGCGCTCGACGGCGAGCGGACGGCGGCCAAATCCTGGGGGTGAGCGGCGCAAAAGGCCGAGTTGGAGAGGAGAGTTGCGCGACGGTCCGACGGCGTCGCGACTAAAGGCGCGTCAGCCGCGCGTCTTCGTTTTCACGACCTTGGTGGCCTTCCAGCGCTCGACGGCTTCCGCGAAGGTGAGCGGCTTGCGCTCCGGAACGGGTGCCGGCATGCCATAGCGGGGCGTGACCGGCGGCTTGGTGACCACCGCGACCGGTGCCGGCGCCACGACGGGCGCGTCGCTCGCCGACGCGGATCGCTCAGCCTTACGCAACGCGCGCTTCTCGTCCTTGGCGCGGCGTTTGTTGAGCTTCGCGAGCTCGCGATGACGCTTCGACTGCGTCTTGAAGCCTGACATAGCGCTAGTCCCTGCTAAAAAAAGAAGCCCAGCGTGCGGCCTAAGCCGGCACGCTGGGCATTGAGATCTCGATCGTTCGAGAAGGTGCTAGTAGCGCCGGCCGTAGCCGCCGCCGCCACCACCGCCGAAACCGCCGCGACCGCCACCGC
>CAMPKU010000027.1 GCA_946887385.1 uncultured Gammaproteobacteria bacterium | reverse complement strand
CGGGCCGCAGCTTGCTGCTCGTGCGGCACGTGGGTGCGCACATGGTCACGGACGCCGTGACCGACGCCGCCGGCCACCCCATTGCCGAGACCTTCCTCGACTGCGTGCTCACCACGTTCGCGGCATTGCACGACCTCAACGGTCAGGCACCGCTGCGCAACAGCCGCGCGGGAAGCGTCTACATCGTGAAGCCGAAGCAGCACGGGCCCGATGAAGTGGCGCTGTCCGTGGAGCTGTTCGCAACCGTCGAGCGCGCGTTTGGCCTCCCCGCCAACACGCTGAAGATCGGCATCATGGACGAGGAACGGCGCACGACCGTGAACTTGCAAGAGTGCATTCGCGCGGCGAAGGACCGCATCATCTTCATCAATACGGGGTTCCTCGACCGCACGGGCGACGAGCTGCATACGCACATGGAGCTGGGCGCGATGATTCCGAAGCCCGAGATCAAGGGCGCGCGGTGGATCGCGGCCTACGAGGACTGGAACGTTCGTGTAGGGCTCGAGGTGGGCCTGCCGGGCCACGGCCAAATCGGCAAAGGCATGTGGGCCATGCCCGACGAGATGCGCGCCATGCTCGAGTCGAAGCAGGGCCATCCGAAGGCCGGCGCTACGACGGCCTGGGTGCCGTCGCCGACGGCTGCCACGCTGCACGCGATTCACTACCATCAAGTGGATGTGGCCGCGCGGCAGCAGGAGCTCGTGCGCCAAGGCGGAGCGACGGAGGAGCTGCTCGACGGCATTCTGACGCCGCCGCTGCTAACGCGGCAGCTGACCGCCGCGGAGATTGCGCGCGAGCTCGACAACAACGCGCAGGGAATCTTGGGTTACGTGGTGCGCTGGGTCGAGCAAGGCGTCGGGTGCTCGAAAGTGCCCGACATCAACGACGTGGGGCTCATGGAGGATCGTGCCACGCTGCGCATCTCGTCGCAGCACATTGCGAATTGGCTGCGGCACGGCATCGTGGACGAGCGGCAAGTGCGCGCCACGCTCGAGCGCATGGCCGAGGTCGTCGATCGGCAGAACTCCGGCGACCGCCACTACCGCAACATGGCACCGAACTTCGAGGCAAGCGTGGCGTTTCAAGCGGCGCTCGATCTCGTGTTCAAGGGCTTGAAGGAACCGAACGGCTACACCGAGCACGTGTTGACGCGGCGCCGCCGAGAATTCAAAACCAAGAACGCGTGAGCCGCGGTTTCGCCGCCGCTAGCCCACCTGCTGGGGCGAGCGGCGACCGCTCGGCTTCGCCTCGGCGGCTGCTTCTCTGACTTTCGCAGCGCTGGCCTCGTTGCACGGCGTGAAGATGATGAGCCGCTGTTTACTGGCGCCCTCGGGCACGTACGACGAATGCTCGAACGTGATTCCCGCGCGCGGATGCGTGACGATCGCTTCGTGCGTGCCCACCACTTCGGCGAGCGCCCAGAGCCGATCGAAGATGGGGCTCGAAGCAGACAGCTCCGCAATGAGCTCTTCGAACGCGGGATCGCCGGGCGCTTGGCTGTAGTCGATGCGAAACTTCGCGAGCAACCGGCGCGCCGTGGCTTCGTAGAGCTCCGGGTCCCGCCGATACGCGTCGTCCTCCACGAGCAAAATGCGCAGCAAGTTGCGCCGTTCCGGCGGCAGCGCGCCGTAGTCGCGAACCACCTTTACCGCGAGCTGATTCCAGGCGATGACGTCCCAGCGCGCGGTCAACACGATCGCCGGCACTCCGAGCGCATCGAGCATTCGCTTGATCGCGGGGTTCACGGTTTCCGTGCGTGCCGGCCTGGGCGGTGCCGGCCGGTGCTGCACGAGCGCAAACAAGTACTCGCGCTCGTCCGCCGACATCCGCAGCGTGCTCGAGATGCGCTCGAGAACGTCGGCAGACACCTGAATGTCGCGACCCTGCTCGAGCCACGTGTACCAGGTCACGCTGACGCCGGCGAGCGCTGCCACGTCCTCGCGGCGTAAGCCGGGCGTGCGGCGGCGGTTCGTGTCGGGCAAGCCCACCTGACCCGGGGTTAACCGCGCGCGGCACCCTTTCAAAAAGTCGATGAGCTGGCGCCGCTGCGTGGTCGGCGCGTTGATCCTGGTCAAGCTGGCTATCCCCCGCGGTGGGATTGACGGCCTTGGCGGCCGCGTCTCGAATGTTATAGCAGCAACTGCACCATGACCACGCAGACTCCACTTGAGCCGCAAAGGCAGCGCATGCCACGCTTGCCACACCCTTGGAGGACGCTATGCAATCACTCACCCCCGCCGCGGTCGAAGCTTGGCTCACCCGCTACCAGAAGGCGTGGGAACAACGCGATCCGGAGCTCGCCGCGGCGTTGTTCACCGAGAGCGCGCCGTATCACGAGATGCCATTCGACCCGCCGAAGGCGGGGCGCGCCGGGATTCGCGACTACTGGGCCACGGTGACGGCCGATCAACGCGACATCCATTTCAAGTCCAAGGTGATTGCCGTGAACGGGCAGACAGCCGTCGCGCGCTGGTCCGTAAGCTTGACTTCGGCCTCGAGCGGCGCGCGCATAGAGCTCGACGGAGTCTTCGTTCTCGAGTTCGAGAATGCCAACCTGTGCCGCGAGCTGCGCGAGTGGTGGCACGTGCGCGCGAGCTAACGCCGCGCCCGGCAAAACAAATCGCAGCGCGCCGGCTGGCGCGGTGGTATAGTGCGCCCCACTCTCGAGCGCACATTCGGTCTGCGCTCACGCACCACAGCCAATACCGGCCGTGTCTGCTTCTGAAAAAATCCGATCCCCTTGGACCGTTCCTCGGCTGCTAACTCGGCCATGGACAGGGTGATCGCGGAGCTCAATTACATGTCTTTCGACTCACTCGGCCTTTCGGCCGCGCTGCTGCGTGCCGTCTCGGAACAAGGCTATACGGAACCCACACCCATTCAACGCAAGGTAATTCCTATCGTTCTGGAGGGGCGCGACGTGATGGCGGGCGCCCAAACCGGTACCGGCAAGACCGCCGGATTCGCGTTGCCGCTACTGCAGCGGCTCGCCGCCGACACTCCCGCCAACGGACCGCGCCGCGTGCGCGCGTTGATTCTCACGCCCACTCGCGAGCTCGCGGCGCAAGTCGGCGAGAGCGTGCGCGACTACGGCAAGTATTTGCCCTTGAAGTCGGCCGCCATCTTCGGCGGCGTGAGCATCAATCCGCAAATCGACCGGCTACGCAAAGGCGTGGACGTGCTCGTCGCAACGCCTGGGCGGCTGCTCGATCACGCGCAGCAACGCACACTCGACTTGCGTCACGTCGAGATCTTCATCCTCGACGAAGCGGACCGGATGCTCGATATGGGCTTTTTGCCCGACATTCGCCGCGTCATCGCCTTACTGCCGCAACGGCGGCAAAACCTGTTGTTCTCGGCCACGTTCCCTCACGACATCCGCAACCTCGCCAACAAGATGCTGAATTCACCGGTAAGCGTTGAAATCGGCGAGCGTAACGCGGCGGCCGATAAGATCGAGCAGGCCGTGTACTTCGCCGACAAGGGCGCCAAGCGCGGCCTCCTCTCGTGGCTCATCGGCTCCAGCGACTGGCGTCAGGTACTCGTGTTCACACGCACGAAGCACGGCGCCAATCGGCTTGCAGAGCAGCTCGAGAACGACGGCTTGCGCGCTACCGCCATTCACGGCAACAAGAGCCAAGGCGCGCGCACTCGCGCGCTGGCGGAATTCAAGCAGGGCTCCGTGCGCGTGCTGGTGGCCACCGACATCGCGGCTCGCGGGCTCGACATCGATCAACTACCGCACGTCGTGAATTTCGATTTGCCGGAAGTGGCAGAGCACTACGTGCACCGCATCGGCCGCACCGGCCGCGCCGGCAACGAAGGGCTTGCCGTGTCGCTTGTCTCACCGGATGAACGGCCGTTGCTGAAGGCCGTCGAACGGTTGCTCGGCTATGCGCTGTCGACGCGCACAGCACAGGGTTATGTGCCGGGCCCGGCGCGCGCCGACGAGCGCCCGCAGCGTCGTCACGAGCACCGCCAGCAACCCGCGCGCAATAACGAGCGCCGCGGCAATCGCGGCCAACAGCCGCGCCAAGAAGGCGGCCATCGACATGGCGGCCGCACTCAACAACGCGGCTCGCGTCCCTCGGGCCGCGGGCAGGGCGGCGGCGGCCGTTCCTGACGTCGGGCCGCCGCGCGCGGACGCAACGCCGCGCCCGTCTCAAGGGCGACATGTTCATAGGGCTGACGTATATTAACGGGCTCTACAGATGCCTTGATTTCAGGAGGAAACGCCATGCCATTGGTTAACCTTAAGCCGGTGCTCAGAGAAGCCAAAGCCAAGGGCTATGCGGTCGCCGCGTTCAATCCCGTGGACTACGCGTCGATGAAGGCGATGGTCAAGGCAGCCGAGGAGCTGAACGCGCCCGTCATCATTCAAAGCTCCGCGAAGACGATCAAATACTACGGTCACAGGGCCCTGATCGAGTGGATGCGGGAGATTGCCGACGATTCGCCCGTGCCCGTGGTGCTGCACCTCGATCACGGTAAAGACCTCGAGATGATCAAGAAGTGCGTCGAGATGGGCTGGACGTCGGTCATGATCGACTGGTCGCACAAGCCGTTCGACGTGAACCTCGCCGAGACGCGCAAGGTCGTGGACATGGCTACGAAGGCCGGCATCGGCGTCGAGGCGGAGATCGGCGAGATTCATGGCGTCGAGGACGACATGGTGGTGGAAGCGGTGCACTACACGGATCCGGCCGAAGCGGAGAAGTTTTGTCGCGAGCTCGATCTCGCCGCATTCGCGGCCGCGATCGGCACGGCGCACGGCTACTACAAGGGCGAGCCGGAAGTTAAATTCGACTTGATCGCCGAGATCAACCGCCGCACCAACACGCCGATGGCGCTGCACGGCGGCACGGGGTTGAACGACGAAGTCATCCAGAAGTGCATCAAGCTCGGCTGCGCGAAAATCAACATTTCCACCAACTTGAAACACGTCTTCATCGACAGCTTCATCGACTATCACCAGAAGAACAACAAGTACGAGCCGCTGCACGTGCTCGGCGCGCAGTTCGAAGCGTTGAAGCAGCTGTTCAAGGAAAAGATCGCGCAGTTCGGCGGTACCAATCGCGGCACCGAAGTGTTGTCGAAGGTCGCCTGAACCGTCGCGACGTCTGGCCATGAAGGCTCTGATCTTCGATTGCGACGGTGTGCTCGTGGACACCGAACGCGATGGGCATCGTGTGGCATTCAACCGCGCGTTCGCCGCAGCCGGCATCGACGCCGAATGGGACGTGGACGTCTACGGCGAGCTCTTGAAGATCGCGGGCGGCAAAGAGCGCATGACGCACTACTTCAACCGGCACGGCTGGCCGGGCGGCCAGACGGCCGACACGTTGATTCCCGAGCTGCACAAGAAAAAAACGGCAATATTCACGGAGCTCATTGCGGAGGGTAGCCTGCCGTTGCGGCCCGGCATCGGCCGCATCGTGGACGAAGCGCACGCAGCCGGCATAAGGCTCGGGGTGTGCACCACGTCGGCGCCCAAGGCGATCGACGGCGTGCTCGACCTGCTCGGCGCGGAGCGCAAGAAATGGTTCGAGATCGTGCTAGCCGGCGACATCGTAAAAAAGAAGAAACCCGATCCCGAGATCTACAATCTCGCCAAGCAGCGGCTCGAGCTCGATGGCGAGGATTGCGTCGTAGTCGAGGACAGCCGCAACGGGCTGCTTGCCTCGCTCGGCGCCGGCATGCCCACGCTGATCACGACGAGCACCTACACGAAGAACGAGGATTTCACCGGCGCCGCGAAAGTGGTGCCCGAGCTTGGCGATCCGCCGAAGGTTCTCGTCACTCTCGAGGATTTGAAGGCCATCGGAGCACAGCGCGCGGCTTAACGGTGCAAGCGGCCGTTATCGAGGAGAGCAAACGATGAACGAAATCACCTTGGCAGACGTCGAAACCGCGGTGAAGACCATCGCCGCAACGGCGCTGAAGAACGAACAATATTTCTGCGAGCTCGATTCCTACGCCGGTGACGCGGATTTCGGCGTCTCTTTGGCCTCGGGCTTCCGCGCGGTGGAGCAAGATTGGCAAAGTCTCGACCGCAGCTCCATCGGCGCCTTCCTGCTGAAAATCAGCATGATCATCTCGAAGAACGTGGGCGGCTGCTCGGGCCCGATCTGGGGCACGGGCTTCATGCGTGCCGGCGCGTTGTCGAAGGATCGCACGAGCATCACGCTCGATGATCTCGACAAGATGCTCACGGCCGCGATCGAAGGCATTCAAAAGCGCGGCGGCGCGCAGCTCGGCGACAAGACGTTGCTCGATGCGCTGATCCCGATCCGCGACATCGTCCACGAGCATGCCGGCAAACCGGACACGAACGCGCGCGAAGTGCTGCAGCGCGCCACGGCCGTCGCGAACGACGCGATCGAGAGCACGAAAGGCCTCGTCGCCAAGCGCGGCCGGCAGCAATTCACGGGCGAGCGCAGCATCGGCACACCGGATCCCGGCATCGTGGCGATCGCCACGATGATGAACGACCTGTGTACGCAGTTCGGCGTCTCTCAAGCGACGCCGAGCAAGAACTAAAACTCACCGACTCGGGGGACCACGCCATGAAAAAGTTCGTCAACGATCCGGCCAAGTTCGTTCCGGAGATGCTCGAAGGCATCTTCTTGGCCAACGAAGGTAAGCTCAAGTACGAGCCGAAGTACAACCTCATCTATCGTGCCGATCGGCCGAGCAAGGACCACGTATCGGTGATTCAGGGCTCGGGCAGCGGCCACGAGCCCGCCCATGTCATGACGGTGGGCCGCGGCATGCTCGACGCAGCTTCGCCCGGCAACGTGTTCGCGGCGCCGCCGATGGAATACTGCCTCGAGTGCATCAAGCTCATGAACTCGCCAAAGGGCGTGCTCGTGCTGATCAACAACTACCAAGGCGACCGGATGAACTGGGACATGGCCATCGAGATGGCCGAGGTCGAGGGCATCAATGTGAAGTCCTTCATCATCGACGACGACGTGGCGGTGCAGAACAGCTCCTACACGATCGGCCGCCGCGGCGTTGCGGGCAACTTCTTCGTCATGAAGGCCTGCGGCGCTGCCGCCGAGAAGGGCGCGAGCTTGGATGAGCTGCTCGAGATCGCGAAGAAGGTGAATGCCAACGTACGTTCGATGGGTGTCGCACTCACATCGTGCACGCCGCCAGCCAAAGGCAAGCCGATTTTCGAGCTAGGCGACGACGAGATGGAGGTGGGTGTAGGCATCCACGGCGAGCCGGGCCGCCGCCGCGACAAGATGAAACCCGCCGACGCGATCGTGGACGAGATCTTCGATGCCGTGGCGAACGACCTGCCGTACAAGAGCGGCGATCGCGTCGCGCTGATGATCAACGGCTTGGGCGGCACTCCGCCGAGTGAGCTGTACGTGCTGTATCGCAAGGCCGCGCTGCGCGCGAAGACCGCCGGCCTGAACATCGTGCGCAACTACGTGGGCAACTACTGCACGTCGCTCGAGATGGCCGGTGCTTCGCTAACGCTACTGAAGCTCGACAAAGAGATCGAAGACTTGCTGGCGGCGCCCGCGGAAATCGCCGTTCGAGTGTTTTGAGCGAACGCGGCGCCAGGCTGCTCGCCCTCGACCTCGACGGCACGCTGGTCGATTCAGCGCCGGATATCGCGTACTGCTTGGATCGTGCGCTCGCAGCGGTCAACTGTGCGCCGCCCGGCGAGGCGCGCACGCGTGCGTGGATCGGCGACGGCCTGGAGGTGCTGATCGCGCGGGCCATCGCCCACGAGTGCGGCACGCAGGAGGAGTCGGCGCCTTCCCTCGAGGCGCGGCAGCAGGCCGCGCTTGCCACGTTCCTCGCCTGCTACGCCGACAACTTGTTCGTCCGCAGCCGCCTTTACCCCGGCGTGCGTGCAACGCTCGACGCCTTGCGCGCACTTCGGTTTAGGCTCTGCTGCATCACGAACAAGCGCTACGCGTTCTCGGACGCGCTGCTCATTCAGGCGGGCATTCGTGAGCACTTCGAGCTCTTGATCGGCGGCGATAGCTGCCCCGAGAAAAAACCGAGCCCGCTGCAGCTCCAAGTGGCGGCGGAGACGCTCGGCGTGGCGCCTGCGCAAGCCACGCTCGTCGGCGATTCTCACCAAGACTTACGAGCCGCGCACGCCGCCGGGTTTGCGTTCGTGCTCGCGGGCTACGGCTACGGCAAGATCGACGAGACCGAGCTCGCCGCCAGCCCGCGCATCGGCAGCTTTGCCGAGCTGCCTGCGGCGCTCGGCGTTAGCGCGTAGCCGGTTCGGCGGCCGCGCGCTCTTCGGCGCGAGCCGCGCTCAGCATGTTCGCCAACCCTAAGTTGCCTTCGTGGCATGCGTACTCGTAGATCTCATAGCCCGGCCGGCTGTCTAGATCGAAGGCGACCGTCCAGGGTTGCGTGTACGTGTCGGGATCGTGCACCGTGAACTCGTAGCGCAGCGTGTCGGCGTCGACGCGGCGTAAGCGCTCGACGAGCCTCATGTTCTCGCTATGCACCGCGCCGTTGCCGTTGGCGCCGAGCCCGGTTTTGTCCGTGAAGTTCGTGGTCTCGATCACGAGCGTGTCATTCTCGAAGCGGCCGCGCGAATCGCCCATCCACATCCGCACACCGGCGCCCGCGTGCGCACTGCCGTCGAGCGGAATCACGCGCGCCTCGTGAATCATCTCGTTGCGAATGACCACGACGCCGGGCGCCTGCAGAATCTGCGTGCCGTTACCGTAGATGACGGGCACGATGGATCCCACGAGGCCGCGCGTGAGACAACGGTCGTAGTTGGAAAAATCCGTGTACGACGCGGGCAATCCTCGGCCACGGCGCGCGCGGCGCGCGGCAACACGCTCCTGTCCGGCCGGCGTGAGCTCCGGCAGCCGGCCGTTCGGCGGGGCCACGACGAGCGACGTGGCGCGCGACGGAGTGTCGGGGCGCTCGAGCCAGTGGCGCGACGCGTTGATCGCTGCCGGATCCTCGGCCGAGAACTCGCTTTCGGGCAGCGGATTCTGGTCTTTGGCGACTTGCTCCTCGTTCGCGCTCACCTTGGCGACGTATTCCTCGTCGGTGAGCTCCGCCCGCTCGCCATACTGCGTGGGACGCTCGAACGGCACGCCGATCGAGTTGTCGCTCGTGTAGGTACCCTGCAAGTCAGGGTCGCCCCACGCCGTTCGGCCCGCATCTTGCGCGCCGGCGACGCCCGTGGCCGCTAAACCCGCCAAGACCCACCGTGCTGCCCGCATACGCGACTCCATCGGCTCCTGCACCACCCGAAAGGATAAGCCTCGTAGCTCCAAAATGGGGCCAATCCTTCGTTTTCTTCAGACTGCAAAGGGTCCGCCTGAGCACGGCCTGCTGGTAGTATCGCGCTCGGGATCTTGGGGCTCGTGCAGGGGGAAGACCGATGTTCTCGATGACCGATAGGGGTCGCGCCGGCGCGACGCCAATGCATAGATTTTGTCCTGCGATGGCGATGCTGGCTGTGGCCTTGGCGGCATGCACGCCGGCTTCCGAGGACACTGCGGCCACTGCCGCGGCCGCGGCACCTTCCGGCGAGTTCGACTTCGAGGGCTGGGATGCGTACTTGGGCGGCGCCGACTCGTCGCAGTACTCGTCGCTCTCGCAGATCGACAAGCGCAACGTGGGCCAGCTCGAAGTGGCATGGACCTACTCGACGGACGAAAACTACACCTTCAATCCGTTGGTGGTCGGCAGCACGATGTACGTGCTCGCCAAGGGCCGCTCGATCGTCGCGCTCGACGCCACCACGGGCCGCGAGCTGTGGACGCACGCGAACGAAGGCCCGGTCGGCACGCGCGGCATGAATTACTGGCGCAGCCCGGACGGCAGCGAGGAACGCCTGCTGTTCATCAACGGCGGGATGCTCACCGCGATCGATGCGAAGACCGGCGAAACGATTCGCAGCTTCGGCGCCGACGGGCGCGTGGACCTGCGCGTGGGGCTCGACGGCGAGATGACGACCAATCGCGGCCAGACCAACAATCCGGGCCGGATTTTCGACGACGTCATCATCATGTCACTGCCGGCCGGGGGCGCGGGCTACGCGTCGGCACCGGCCGATATTCACGCCTACAACGTCCGCACCGGCGCGCTGCAGTGGGTGTTTCATACCGTGCCGCGGGCCGGCGAGTTCGGCGCCGAAACCTGGCCGGAAGGCGGGATCGGCAACTACGGCGGCGTGCACAACTGGAGCGAATCCACGGTCGACAGCGAGCTCGGCATCGTCTACATCCCGACGGGCACGGCGCGTTACGACTTCTACGGCGGCAATCGCCACGGCGAGAATTTGTTCGGCAACAGCTTGCTCGCGCTCGATGCGCGCAGCGGCAAGCGGCTTTGGCACTTCCAAACGATTCATCACGATCTTTGGGATTACGATCTGCCGACGGCGCCGAAGCTGCTCACGGTGGTACATGACGGCATCTCCATCCCGGCGATTGCGCAGCCGAGCAAACAAGGCTTCGTGTACGTGTTCAATCGCATCACGGGCACGCCGCTCTGGCCGATCGAGGAGCGGCCGGTGCCGCAATCCGACACACCCGGCGAAATGAGCTGGCCCACGCAGCCGTTCCCCACGGCGCCGCCGCCGTTCGCGCGCCAGTCGTTCACCGAAGCGGATATCAACCCACACATCTCGGCCGAGGATCAGGCCAAGGTTCGCGAGGTCTTGCGCTCGTCGCGCAACGAGGGGCTGTACACGCCGCCGAGCTTGCAGGGCGCGATCATGATGCCCGGGCACAACGGCGGCACGAACTGGGGCGGCTCTGCAGTCGACCCGCAGAATGGCCGACTTTACGTCGTCTCGAAGGAGCTGCCCACGACGGCAAACCTACGGACGCCGCAGGCACCCGCGCCTGTGGCCGGCGGAACCGCACCCGGAGGCGGTGCGCCGGGTGGCGGCAACCGGCCCCCGCCCGCGCCGCCGCCCAACGCGGGGCCCGACTTCGTTCCGTACACGTCGCCGGTCGACTTCATGATCCAACCGAGCACGGGGCTGTCGGCCATCGGCCCGCCCTGGTCGCAGATCACGGCGTACGACCTGAACAAGGGCACGATTCTTTGGCAGATTCCGAATGGCGAGGTTACGAGCTTGGCGACGCAAGGCGTCACCGGCACGGGCAGCCATGCGCCGCGCGGCGGCGTGGTTGCGACGGGCAGCGGATTGCTGTTCGTCGGCACCTCGTCGGACCGCAAGTTCCGCGCCTACGACGCCGACACGGGTCGTGTACTTTGGAGCTACGACCTACCGGCGGCGACCGAAGGCGTGCCGGCCGTGTACTCGGTCGGCGGCAAGCAGTACATCGCGATTCCCGTGGGCGGTGCCGGCCTGTTCAGCCAAGGGCTCGATCAGTCGGAGCCCGGTCCCGGCCAGTACATGGTGTTTGCGCTCGGCGGCGACAACCAATAGCAGGGGAGAAACGACATGCGTATCGCAACAAGCTTGGCAGTAGCGGCGCTCGCGCTCGGCGCCGGTGGCGCAGCACTCGCGGACGACGCGGCGATTTTGCGCGAAGCGCAAGACCGCGCGGCGATCGAGGCCCTCATGTGGCGCTACGTGCGCGCGCTCGACTCGATGGACGCTGACGGCTATGCCGCAGTATTCACCGAGGACGGTACGTTCGGCAGCGGCAACACGCAACGCAAGGGCCGCGCCGATCTCAAAGCGATGGTGGCCGACCTCAAAAAGGGTCGCGACGACCGCGCAGCGGCCGGCAACCCGAGCCCTGCGATGTACCACGTGATCGCGAATCATCAGGTCACGTTCACGGGTCAGAACGAAGCGCGCTACGACTCCTACTGGATGACGGTGTTCGGCGCAGCCGGACCCGACACGCCCGTACGCGTGGCAGCCGCCGGCCGCGGCGTCGATCAGCTCGTGCGCGTCAACGGCGAGTGGCTCATCAAGAACCGGAACGTCGCGCCGCAGTAGCGCCGCATCTCAACCCGGCACGCAGGCCTGTAAAAGGCGGCGGGCTCTCGCACTTCATCCTGGGGCTTCTGCACGGTCGTCGTGCAGGAGCCCTCACGTGACGCGGCCGACGTCGAGAGGGTACGCCCTCGCGACCGGATTACCGGAACCCTTCCCAGCCGTTGCTCGACGACCAGCGGCTCACTGCGCCCGACGAGCGGCCGGCCCCCGACGAACGGCACTCCCGCGCCGACCACCGACCTGGGCTGGTCAGCATCGCAACCTTACACTCCCTCACGAATGCAGCTTAATCGCTGCAATCGGAGAACGGCGATGCCCAGCCCGCTACCGCACACGCAAAACGGCTTCGCGCAAACGGCCGCCGAGCAACACTTCGGCGAAGACGCGCGCGTCCGCGAAACGCGCACGAGCGCGAACGAAGATCCCACCACGCTCAAATTCCAAGGCAAGGTGGCGCTGTCCGAAGAGGACGCCGGCGCCGATCCGTACAACCGCACCGGCCGTTTTCGCCGTCTCGTTCGCTGAAAGCTGAAAGCAAGCGGGGCGCACGAAGCGCCCCGCAACCCATCAAGCGACGATCTTCCCGCTCAACGCGTAGAACGCATTTGCGCGTACAACTTGTCGTACAGCTCGAGCCGCGCCTTCGTCGGCAACTGCTCGGAGCTCGGATCGGCATCGAGAATGATCGCGCGCTCGCTGGCGCCGACCTGGTGTGCTTGCCACACGGGCAAGCCCGCACCGTTCGGATCGCCCGTGCGCGCAAAGTTGGCCCAGTACGACGACATCTGGTCCGCAACCTTCAAGTCCGGTGCAGACGCGGCTGCCAGCTTTGGATCGCTGCGATCGGGAAATAACGGCAGCTCGCCGACGTTGTTGAAGACGTACGGCACCTCGGCTGCGTGCGCAGCCGGAAACGCCGGCTGACCGGCCGGTCCCGGCGGGTTCTGCGCAAAGAAGTACAGATACGCCTTGTTGCCGCGCTGCACTTGCTTGTCGGCGTACAGCCGCATCACCCAGAACGTGCCGTCGTTCGACGTCTGCGCCGATGAGGCTTGCGCTTCGGCGTCCGTGGCGTGCGGATAAAGCGCGAGATACTGATTGGCGAGCGCGCCCCAGCGCGCGCGCCCTTGCTCCTCGAACTGCTGCGTGGTGCGGGCACCGGCGAAAAACGCTTCGTCCTTGTTCGACCCCACGAGCACGTCCACCGGGTTCTGCCGCCCGGCCGCGAACGTCGTCGATGGATCCTCGGGAATCACCCAGCCATCGACGATCATGCCCGCGCTGCGAAATTTCGCCGTGACGTCGGCAGCCGACATCGCACGGAGCTGCTCCACCGTGGTGACGCCGGCCTCGGTGGCGGCCTCGAGGCCCGCCTGCTCGGCGCGCTCGCGCGTCGCCATCGCGGGGGTTGGGCCGAGACCGAGCCAGCTGCCGCTTTGCGAGATGGCGCGGTGCATCAGGCCCTTCGCTTCGGGCGACGCGACGAGCGACGCGATGGCCATGGCGCCCGCCGACTGGCCGAATACCGTGACGTTGCCGGGATCGCCGCCAAAGGCCGCAATGTTGCTCTGTACCCAGCGCAGTGACGCCAGCATGTCCATGAGACCGTAATTGCCGGACGCCTTGTGCGGCGACTCGGCTGTCAACGCAGGATGGACGAAAAAGCCGTACGGCCCCAAGCGATAGTTCATCGTGACGACGACGACGCCCTTCTTCGCGAGCTCGTCGCCGTCGTAAAGCGGCACCGAGCCCGCGCCTTCGGTGAACGCGCCGCCGAAGAAATACACCATCACGGGCCGGCGCTCGCTTGCACTCTCGGCGCCCGTCCACACGTTCAAGTACAGGCAATCCTCGCTGAGCGGCGGCGAATCGGGCAGCACGGCAATGTTGAGCCGCGCAGCCGGGCCTTCCGTGGGACCCGCCGCCTGAATGCAAACGTTGCCGAACTCGCCGGCGTCGCGCACTCCTTGCCATTTCGCCACGGGCTGCGGCGCCTGCCAGCGCAACGCGCCGACGGGCGGTGCCGCGAACGGGATTCCCTTGAACACGCGAACGCCCGGCGACGACTCCGTGCTGTTGCCGATGCGGCCGGCGTCGAGCTGAAGCGGCTCGCTGAGCTCGGCGCTCGCTACACCGCAGAGCATGAATCCGGCCACTGCGAAAAAGCCGGCTCGCCCGGCCGCATTGTTGATTTTCATTGTTTCTTGGCTGCCTGTGCGCGCTCGTAGCGCGACGTGACGATGAAGTTGCGCACCGCCGTGTTGTCCTCGTGGCACGCGTACTCGAAGAACTGATAGCTATCGTCGCGCTGCATCGGATAACGCGCCTTCCACGGCTGGGTGAGAACCTCGGGATCGTCGACGTACATCTCGTACTGGATGGTGTCGTCGTCGACGCGCGTGAAGCGCTCCGTGATCTTCATGTTCGTGGTGGTGGGCGTATCGCCGCGCGGCGACCCCGGAATGCCGACGTTCGTCATGCCGCCGATGCCGTTGAAGTTGGTGGTCTCGACGACGAGCGTGTTCCCTTCCCAGTGTCCGCGCGACTCGCCCATCCATTGCTTGATCGCCGGATCGAGCGGCGCGCGCCCGTCGACGGGAATTACCCGCGCCTCGTGGATCATCTCGAGCCGCACGATGACGTAGCCGGGCGCCTGATGAATCTGTATGCCGTTGTTGTAGTTGAACGGGAACATCGACGGCGGTAGACCGCGCGTGATGCAGCGATCCCACGTGTCGAAATCAGTGGGCTTGTCGAATTCCGTGGAGCTCCAGCTCGACTTCATCTTGGAGGCGAGCTCCTTGCCGCGCGCCGTGAGCTCGGGAAATCGGCCGTCTTTCGGCTCTACGAGCAGCGACGTCAAGCGCGCCGCATCGTTGTTGAGGCTGGCTTCGGCCCAGTGGCCCATCCCCATTTTGTTGCTTTGGATTTCTTCCTGGTAACGCGCGTCGCGTGCGGCGAGCCGTTGCTCGGTGGCCGCGTACTCTTCGTCCGTCAGCAGCTCGCGATCGCCATAGATGAGGTTGCCCTTCTCGTCCACGGGCCGCTGGAACGGCGTGCTGATGAGGTTGATGATGGGCCACATTCCCTGAAGATCGGGATCGCCCCACGCCGTGCGCGGGTGCTCCCACGCCGACTCCTGTGCCTCGGCGCCGCCCCAAGATTGCAGCCCGCCGGCGAGGGCCAATGCTGCCGCCGCGGCGCTCAAACCAATCAGTTTTTCCCTCATCTCGAACCTCCAAAGCCGGGCACCCACGACCAGCCTGGGCGCCGCATAAACAACATGCAACCGAAGTTTTTTTAGGCCGCCGAGTATAGGCGCCGCGCGCCGGATCCGGAACCGGCTTTGGGCAAGACCATCGAGCCTGCGAGACGCGCCGTAGGGCGCGAATGCAGCGGCCGCCCGGCACGGTGTATGGTACACAGCTCGACATCGACGCTCGGACTATTGGGGGATGACCATGCGATTGACTCGACGGCCGATTGGCGCAGCGATTGCGCTCGCGCTCACCGCTTGCGGACAAGCACCGAACGAGCCCGATACGGCCGCCACGGCCGCGGCACCGGAGGCGCAACCGCCCGTCGTCGCTGCAGGCGACTGGCCGCTCATCAATCGCGACTTGAGCGCGAACCGCTATTCGCCGCTCACGCAGATCACGGCCGCGAACGTGGCGGGACTCGCCTCGAGCTGGACGTACGAGCTTGGTGGTAACTCGACGGCCGTGCCGATCGTCGTCGACGGCCTTATGTACATGCCGAGCCGCGACCGCGTTGTCGCGCTCGACGGTGACACCGGCGCGCTCGTGTGGGAGTACGTGCTGCCCGCCCCGCCTGCGCCTCCCGCTCCGCCGGCCAGTGCCGGCGGCGGTGGCGGTGGCGGTGGCGGTGGACCCGGCGGCGGCGGCCCGGGCGGCGGCGGCCCAACGGCCTCCACGCGCGGCGTGAGCTACTGGGCCGGCGACGGCACGTTGCCGCCGCGCATTCTGTTCATGAGCCGCGCCAACATCATTGCACTCGATGCAGCCACCGGCACGCCGGCAGCCGGCTTCGGCACGAACGGTGCCGTCGACGTCGGCGTTCCGTACGGCGGCACACCCACGATCTTCGACAACGTGGCGATCATCGGTGCGGCCAGCGGCGAAGTGCCGCAGGGTCCGCCGGGCAATCCGCGCGCGTTCGACGTGCGCACGGGAGCGAAGCTGTGGGAGTTTCAAACCGTGCCGCGCCCCGGCGAGCCGTTCAACGAAACGTGGGGCGACGGCTGGGAAAACCGCGGGGGCACCAACATGTGGGCGTTTGCGGCGCCCGTCGATGCGGCGCTCGGGCTCGCCTACTTGCCCATCGCGGGCCCGGCGGCGAATTACTACGGCGGCGACCGGCCCGGCAACAACGTGTTCGCAAACTCCATCGTGGCGGTGGATGCGCGCACGGGCGAGTACCGCTGGCACTTCCAAACCGTTCATCACGATCTCTGGGACATCGACATGCCGTCGGCCGGCGGATTGTTCGAGTTCGAGCAGGACGGCAGACGCGTGCCCGCGATCGCGCACGTCGGCAAGTCGGCCTACTTCTATGTGCTCGATCGCGAAACCGGCGAACCGCTGCACGAGGTACGCGAAACGCCCGTGCCGCAAGGCGACGTGCCGACGGAGTGGTACTCGCCGACGCAGCCCATTCCGGTGCGCCCGCCGCCGCTCGCGCGCGTGAGCTTCAGCGAAGCCGATCTCGTGCGGCCCGAAGACACCACGCCCGAGCACGCAGCAGCGTGCCGCGAATTCATGGAGCGCAGCGGCGGCTTCTACAACGAAGGGCCGTTCACGCCGTTTCTCTACAAAGCGCCCGACGCGCCGCCGAAGTCGTCGATTCAATTCCCCGGCGGCACGGGCGGGGTGAACTGGGGCGGCGTCGCCATCGATCCGACGAGCGGGCTCGCGTTCGTTGCCTCGCACGACAGCGCGCTCGTCGGCTGGGTGCAGGACAAGGATCCGAACGTCACGTACAGCTTCGAGGCCGTCGGCTCGAAGCAGCCGTACGATCGCGCCAGCATCAACGGCGTTGGACCGTTCTTCACATTCAGCGCGCCGCTTTCCGGTGAGTACGACGATAACAACCGCGCTGTCGGACCCAGCGCGCCGTGCCAGCGCCCGCCGTGGGGCAAGCTCGTGGCCGTGAACGCCAACACGGGCGAGATCGCCTGGGAAAGCGTGCTCGGCCTGAACATGGCCATGCCGGAAGGCAAGCAGCTGGTCGGCAGCGTCGGCAGCGCCGGGCCAACGGTCACAGCCGGCGGCGTCGTGTTCGTGGGCGCCACGAGCGATCGCCGCTTCCGCGCGTTCGATGCTCGCACGGGTGCGGAGCTCTGGAGCGCCGCGCTCGAGAACAATGCCGGCGCGAACCCGATGAGCTATGCGGGCCGCAGCGGCAAGCAGCACGTGGCGATCGTCGCCGGCGACACCATCAACGTTTTCTCCTTGCCGTGACGGCGAAGCGGCGTTCACTTATCATCTCTCCGAGACCATCTCGCCGAGACCAGCAGGATTTGGCATGCAACTACACAAAAAGATCGCACTGACGCTCGCCATCGCGGCCGCTCTGGGCACGGTTTCGTGCGTGCAACAATCGGGAACCGACACGGGCTCCGAAAGCGCCGGCGAAAGCGGTCTCGAGCGCATCGCCGGTCAGCCGAACATCAACGGCATCTGGCAGACCATGAACAGCGCCAACTGGAACCTCGAGGCGCACTCGGCCGAAGCGCTCGAAGAGTTCTGGGCGCTCGGCTCGCTCGCAGCCATTCCGGCGGGGCAGAGCGTGATCGACGGCGACGGCAAGGTTCCCTACAAGCCCGAGGCGCTCGCGCAGCGCGACGAGAACCGCGCCGGCTGGCCAAAGTCGGATCCGGAAACGAACTGTTATTTGCCCGGCATTCCGCGCGCCACCTACATGCCGTTCCCGTTCCAAATCGTGCAAGGCGGCGGCGATATCTTGTTCGTGTACTCCTACGCGAGCGCGAACCGGCTCGTGAATATGGGCGAGCCCATCGTCCCGCCGGTCGACACGTGGATGGGCCAATCGAACGGCCGCTGGGAAGGCGACACGCTCGTGGTCGAAACCACTGGCTTCAACGGCTCAACGTGGCTCGATCGCGCGGGCAACTACCACACCAACGCCCTCAAGGTTACCGAGCGATTCGAGCCGGTGAGCCAGAACCATCTTCAGTATTCCGCAACGATCGAAGATCCGAATGTGTACACGCGCGCGTGGACGATCAGCATGCCGTTGTACCGGCACATCGAGCCGAACGCGCAGATTCTCGAGTTCAAGTGCGTGCCGTTCGTCGAGGAATTGCTTTACAAGGATCTAGAGCTGCCGGAGCAATCAGAGTAAATCCCAGGATTTACCAAGCCGGGATTGCCGCACGGGCCGAACGACCCAAGAACGCGATAAACTAGGCACCAAGATCGGTTCTACCGAGGATTGAGGAGAACATCGATGCGTACGAACATCATCGGCCTTATCGCGGGCGTCGGGCTGTCGCTGACGGCAGCGGTGCCGGCTCTCGCGCATCACTCCTTCGCGGCTGAGTTCGATGCCAACAAGCCCGTCACGATCGAGGGCGTGGTCAAGGAGTTTCGCTGGGTCAACCCGCACTCCTGGCTGCATATCAACGTGACGAAGGAAGACGGCACGGTCGAAGAGTGGGCCGTCGAAGGCGGTGCGCCGAGCGCGTTGCTGCGCCGCGGTTGGACTCGCGACACGTTGCCGCCCGGCACGAAAGTCACGGTGCAAGGTTTCATGTCGAAGGACGGCGCGCTGCGCGCGAACGCCCGCGACATCACGTTCCCCGACGGCAAGCAGATGTTCATCGGCTCGTCGGGTATCGGCGCACCGGACGAGCGGCCCGAGTAACGCACGGCCAAAACTTCACTGTCGAAGTGCGAACGGGGGCATGCGCCCCCGTTTCGCTTTAAGCGGACGGCGTCTGCGGCGCGCTATCGAGCGCTGCCCGCAATTCGGCCGGCAACCTCAATCGCGAGCCGAGTGCGTCGAGATAGGCGCGCTCGGCGGGCTCGTCGGCGTCGATGGCAAGGCGCGCCGCAAGATAGAGCTCGGCGCCCTGCTCCGGCGTGCTCACGGCACCCGCGAGCGAGTCGAGATCGATGTCGTGCGTCAAGAGATCGAGCACGTACGCCTTCGCGTCGGCGTCGAGACCTAGCCGCTCCACCTCGGCAAACAGCCGCCGCTGCTCCGCCGCGTCGATGTGCCCGTCTGCCTTTGCGGCGCCCACCATCGCTCGCACGAGCGTGAGCTCGAATGGCGTGCCATCGGCGCTGGGGCGCAGATGCGGCAATGTGGTCGGGTCCACATGAGTGGTAGGCGGCGCCCCGCTCTGCTGGCGTTGATAGTTCTGATACGCCTGCAAGGCCAGAGCCCCGATGACCGCCGCGCCGCCGTAACCCATGAAGCCGCCCCCGAGCCTGCGCCGCTTGTTGCCGCCGAGCAGCAAACCGAGCAATCCGCCCGCCACTGCGCCGCTCGCGAAGCCTTTGGAGCCGCTCATCCCGTCCAGGCGTTCCGTAAATCCTCGGGCGGCGGAGCCGGCATTTGCGCCGAATTCGGAGCCGAGCAGTTGATCCAGCAGTCGTTTCGGATCGAGCACGTTACCTACCTCCATTTGCGTCTGCCGCACTCGAGAGTTGCGGCTTTGCGAAGTGTGTTAGCGCCGGCGGCGGCGGCCCGCCTGTGGCCCAGTCGAGCAGCTCCACCGTGTGAACCACCGGCACGCCGGCGCGCGCGGCAAGCTGCGTGATGCAGCCCACGTTACCCGTGGCCACCACGTCGGCTCCCGTTCGCGCAATGTGCGCAAGCTTGCGGTCGCGCAGGCGCGCAGCGATCGTAGGCTGAAGCACGTTATAGGTGCCGGCGGAGCCGCAGCACAAATGCCCTTCGGCGATCTCCCGAACTTCGAGACCGGCCGCCGCTAGCAACTCCCGCGGCGGCCCGTCGATCTTCTGCCCGTGCTGCATCGAGCAGGCCGAGTGATAGGCCACGATCGGCTTCGGCGTGAGCGGTTGCGCGGGCGGCAGACCGAGCTCGCTCAGCAACTCGGTGACGTCGCGCGCCTTGGCGCTGACGGCCGCCGCCCGCGCTGCCAGCGCGGCGTCGTCGCGGAACACGTAACCGTAGTCTTTGACGTGCGTGCCGCAGCCGGATGCGTTTGCCACGATCGCGTCGAGCCCTTGCCCTTCGAGCTCGCGTGCCAGGCGCTCGACGAGCGCTGCGCCGAGCGCGTTCGCGCGCCGCTCTTTGCCAAGGTGGTGCACGAGCGCGCCGCAGCAGCCGTCGATCGCGACGACCTCGGCGCCGCTGCGCTTCAGCAAGCGAATGGTCGCCGCGTTGATCTCGGGCGCGATCACGGTCTGCACGCAGCCCGTCAGCAAGGCGATGCGCTTGCGCCGTGCTTCAGGCGCCGCGCGGCTCTCCGATATCCGCTGCGCTGCCCGACGGCGCGGCGCGAGCTCGAGCATCGCGCGCACGGGCGCAGGCAGCAGCGCCGCGAATGGCCGAGCGAGTGCGGCCACGGCCAACGCCGCGCGCACCCGCCGCGGATACGGCAGCACTCCCGCCAGCGCAGCGCGCAGCCAGCGCTCGGCGAACGGCCGCCGATACGTGCGCTCGACGTGCACGCGCGCGTGGTCGATCAGATGTTGAAAGTGCACGCCCGAGGGGCACGTGGTCATGCAGGAGAGACAGCTCAAGCACCGGTCGATGTGCTTCACGACGCCGGCGGTCGCCGGCTGGTCGTTCTCGAGCATGTCCTTGATCAGATAGATGCGCCCTCTTGGACTGTCGAGCTCGTCGCCGAGCAGCACATAAGTAGGACACGTCGCGGTGCAAAAGCCGCAATGTACGCACTTCCGCAGAATCGGCTCGCTGGCGGCGACGACGGCGGTTTCGAGTTGGCGAGCGGTGAAGCGAGTCTGCACGAGGCGGCCCTTAGTCCATTCGGCCCGGGTTCAGGATACCGCGCGGATCGAACGCGCTGCGCAACCGAGCCGTGACCGCCGCCACGGCCGGCGGCTGCGGCTGGAACACGGCCGTAGCCGCACGCGCTGCCGCCGGCGCCTTCAGGAGCGTGGCGTGGCCGCCCGCCAACGCGCCGCGCACCCGCGCGGCGTCTACCGCATCGACCGCCGCGAGAATCATTCCCCCGCCCCAATCGAGCAGATACCGGTCCGGCTCGAGCCGATCGAGCACGCGCAGCGCATCCGCCGGCGGCACCGAGATGCGCCAGACGACGGCGCTAGTCGCGAGCTCCGCGCCGCTCGCCAAGTCGTGCCAGCAATCGCGCGACGCGACGCCCTCGAGCACGGCATCCGGAGTGCAGCCCAGTGCGTCGCACAGCGCGCGCGTGCGCGCGTCGACGGACGCGGCGAATCCTTCGAGCCGCAGCAAGCTGCCTCGCGCGGGGTCCACGCCGGCCGCGGACACGTCGTACGGCGAGCTCAGCGCGGCGCGCAGCAACGCGAGGCATTCGCCGGCAGAACCGCTCGCAACGACGAGCGTGCGATCGAGCTCCGGCGAAGGCGCCACGCGCATGGTCACCTCCGTGAGCACGGCCAACGTGCCCCAGGACCCCGCGAGCAGCTTCGGCAAGTCGTAGCCGGTGACGTTCTTGACTACCTTGCCGCCCGCCTTGAACGGCTCGCCGCACCCGGTCACGGCTTTGAATCCCAGGAAGTGATCGCGCGCAGCACCGGCCGTCACGCGCCGCGAGCCGGCGAGATTCGCGGCGAGCACCCCGCCGATGGTCTGCGGCCGCTCGCTGCCGAGCAGCCGTCCGAAATCCGGCGGCTCGAATGCAAGCCGTTGGCCGTGGGCGGCGAGCGCATCCTCGAGAACCGCGAGCGGCGTAGCGGCACCGGCCGTGAGCACGAGCTCGGCGGGCTCATAGCTCGCTAGACCTGCGAGCGCGCCGAGGTCGAGAAGCTCCGCGTCGACGGGCTTGCCGATTTGGCGTTTCGAGCCGCGGCCAATCGGCTCGAGCGGACGCGTGGCAGCCGCAACGATCGCAGCAACGTCCGCGGCATCGCGCGGAACGAGTCGCGCCGGCGTAGGCTCCGTGGCCATGCCTAGAACCGCGGCAGGTGCGCGAAGCGTTCGGCGCCCGAGTGGACGTGCTCCCGGCCCTGCTCCGCGCAGCGGCGCAGCGTCGGATACACCTTGCCGGGGTTGAAGCGCACGTCGGGATCGAAAGCGTGCTTCACGCGATGTTGAATCTCGAGGTCCGCGGCGTCGAACTGATACGTCATGAGATCGCGCTTCTCGAGCCCCACGCCGTGCTCGCCCGTCAACACGCCGCCGACGTCCACGCACAGCTTCAAGATCTCGAAGCCGAACGCTTCGGCCTTGTCGATCTCGCCCGGCACGTTGGCGTCGTAGAGGATCAGCGGATGAAGGTTGCCGTCGCCGGCATGAAACACGTTCGCCACGCGCAGCCCGTAACGGTCCTGCATCTCACCCATTGCGCGCAGCACACGCGGCAGCTCGCGGCGCGGAATGGTGCCGTCCATGCAGTAATAGTCGGGGCTCAATCGCCCGACGGCCGGAAACGCCGACTTGCGTCCGGCCCAGAACGCGAGCCGCTCGCGCTCGCTCGTGGACACGCGAATGCCCCGCGCGGCATTGCGCTCCGCGATGGCGCGCACCCGCTCGATGAGGTAATCCACCTCGACGGCCGGGCCGTCGAGCTCCACGATCAAGAGCGCCTCCACGTCGAGCGGATAGCCCACGTGCACGAACGCTTCGGCGGCATGAATCGCGGGCTTGTCCATCATCTCCATACCGGCCGGAATCACGCCGTCGCCGATGATGGCCGCCACGCACGCGCCCGCGTTCTCGACGGCATCGAAGCCGATCAGCAACGCCCGCGCCGTCTGCGGGCGCTTCAAGATGCGCACGATCACTTCCGTGACAATGCCGATCAACCCTTCCGAGCCCACCGTGAGGCCGAGCAGATCGTAGTGACCGCTGTCGAGGTGCTTGCCGCCGAAGCGCATCTCCTCGCCCTGCGGCGTCACGAGGGTGAGCCCCAACACGTTGTTGGTGGTGAGCCCGTACTTCAAGCAATGCACGCCGCCGGAGTTCTCGGCCACGTTGCCGCCGATCGTGCACGCGATCTGGCTCGAGGGATCCGGCGCGTAGTAGAAGCCCTCGTCCGCCACGGCGTGGCTCAGCGCAAGATTCGTCACGCCGCTTTGCGCAACGACGCAGCGGTTCGCGTAGTCGATCTCGAGGATCTTGTTGAACTTGCCGAGCCCCACGACGATGGCGTCTTCGGCGGGAATGGCGCCGCCCGAGAGCGACGTGCCTGCGCCGCGCGGCACGATCTTCACGCCCTCGCGCTGCGCGAACGCGAGCACCGCGGCCACCTCGGCCGTGGTTTCCGGCAGCACGACGGCGAGCGGCTTACGTCGATACGCCGTTAACGCGTCCGTCTCGTAGGCCGCCAGGCGCAGGTCGTCGGCGATTACGCTGTCCGCCGCCACGAGCGCGCGCAGGCCGCGCACGATATCGCCGCGGCGCGCGACGATCGCCGAATCGGGATCGGGCAAGCAAATCATGGCGCGCGCGAGCCTCGTCTCAACCGTTGCGCAGATGCTTCGGCCAGATGCCGTAGCGGCCCGCGGACAAGATTCCGTTGGGATCCACGGCGTCCTTGATCTTCTCCTGAAGCTTTCGGAGCGCGTGATCGTTGAACGAGTACGCGGCTGCGCAATCGTCCATGAAGGCGGTATGCGTGCGGTATTCGCCCCAACCGTGCTCGGCCGCCACCTCCACGAGCCGCCGGAACGTGCGCCGCACGGCTTGATTCGCCGCCGGGTCCGGCAGCACGTAAAACATGCACAGAATCACGAACGTGCGCGGGTGATACGACTGCGGGAACACGAGCAGCGCCCCGTCCGTGCCGATCTCCTGCAGCACGCGTTGAAAAACACGCTGCGACTCGATCACGTCTTCGCCGCGCATCGGAATCACGGGCGAAAATCCCAGGTGGCCGCGCGTGGCGGGTGCGAAATTCGAGCGCGCCCCGATCGAGAACGTTTCGAGAGTCGGGATGCCGAGATCCTGCGGGTCGCGTACGCTCGCCTTTTGCTCGGCCGTGATCGGGAACTTATAGAACGCTCCCTCGCGGAAGCGCGCGCCCGGAATCGTGAGCAAGCGCCGGCGCGTGTACTCGAGCTGCGCACGCACCACCTCTTCGGGGCCGTAGAACTTGAACACGTTCGAGTAGAACGGCACCTCACGCTCGCGCGAGAACGCGTTGAGCTTTTCGATTTCTGCCGGGTCTTCGCTCGCAAGGGCCGCGCGCAGCTCCGGGTTCGAGGCCACCGCGAAACGCAGCGGCGACTGCAAGTTGGTGCCGGCGTTCTGCAGCCCCGTGTTCATCACGTAATTCATGTGATCGACGAGCGGGATGATGTCGTCGTGCCCGAAAACGTCGACGCTGCAATCGACGTACGCCTCCGGCTGCGGCATCAGCCAAATGCCCATCTTCGTGACGACGCCGAAGTTCGATTGCGAAAAAATTCCGTCCAAGTACGGTCCATAGCCGTACTTGAACTGCTGCCAAGTTCGGGCTCCGGGCAGCGCACCCATTCCCGTGCGCACGAGCTCGCCGTCGCCCGTGACGGCCTCGAGACCGCACTGAGCGCCCCAGTGGTCGCGATACGGGTTCATCGTATAGCCCACGCCGTGATCGAGCGCGTTGCCCACGATGCTGCCCCAGCCGGGGTCCGGGCAGTCGATCCAGACCTTGAGCCCGCGCTCTTCGATGTGGCGGTACAAATCGAAGTAGCTGACGCCAGGCTCCACGAGCGCGTAAGCGTTGCGCTCGTCGACCTCGAGGATACGGTTCATGCGCTTCAAATCGAGCACGACGCTGCCCGAGAGAACCGGCGCCGACCCGCCGTAGCCCAAGTTTCGGCCCGTAGAAATTGGATAAAGCGGGATTCGGAACTCGTTGGCAATACGGACAATTTCCTGTACCTGCTCGGTGGATTCCGGCGCCACGGCAGCCGATGCAACCTTCTCCTCGGGTTCGCTTACCAGGGGCGAGTACGCGTCGCGGTACAGCCCGACATCCTCATCGCTCGTGAAGACCCAATCGGCCCCCACGACGGACCGAAAGCGGGCCACCGCCCGCTCGAAATCCCGCTCGCTTACACCCGGTGGTACGCTCATGCTGTGGCTCCTGAAATCGCACGGACGAGACTCGCCTGCCGGGCGCGAAATGGCAAGCCGCCGAATGAACCTATCGTTCGCTCGTCGTCATTACGTTCCGCAGAGCCAGCTCGGGAGCACGCACGCATGAGCCAGCGCCGAATTTCGCAAGCCTTAGCGGTCGGCTGCGCGGCACTGGCCGCCCTGATCCTCGGCACACCGCTGGCTGCGCAAGACGGCGAGGACGCGCCGGACGACGACGCGGCGAGCATGGCGCGCGCCTGCCTGAGCCATCCCACGATCAGGCGCACTCGCATCCTCAGCGACCGGAACATCGTGTTCTTCACGCGCGACGGCACCATCTATAACAACTATCTACCGCGCGAGTGCCCCAGCCTGAAACCTCGCACGATCGTGAACTACGGCATCAGCAACAACCGCGTCTGCGCGGGCGACAGCTTCCAGGTGCTATGGGAAACGAGACCCGGCAGCTACGTGCCGGCTTTCCTCTGCCCGCTCGGTCAGTTCGTGCCGATCACCGAAACGGAGCTCGAGGATCTCACGGCCGCAACCGAGGAGAGCCGCGAGCGGCGGCCTCGCCGGCGCAGCATGCGCGAGGCCGTGAGAACGGAGCAGGTAGAGCTTCCGGCCGCGGACACAGCGCCCGAAGCCACGGAACCGGCAACGAGCGAGTAGCGAGCGAAAGA
>CAMPKU010000026.1 GCA_946887385.1 uncultured Gammaproteobacteria bacterium | reverse complement strand
CTGGCGCGCCCGGAGCCGTCCAGGCGAGCCAAGCAATCGCCCGGCTGCGGCCGGGCATTGACGGCGGCGCCGTGCGGCGCTAGATGGATTCGATCCTGGCGCGTGTCGAGGCCGAAGCGCCACGGCCGTTCTTCGGCAACGAACAGTCCACCGCGCACATCGAAGCGCCGGCGGACCGGATCAACGCTGGCACGCGCGACGCGCTGCTGGTGTTGTTCGCCGCGGTGGGTCTCGTGCTGCTCGTGGCCTGCTCGAACGTGGCGAACCTGCTGCTCGCGCGCAGTGCGTCGCGTGCACGCGAGTTGTCGCTGCGCTCGGCGCTCGGGGCGAGCGTGTGGCGTCTCGTGCGAGCGCTGTTCGCCGAGTGCCTGGTGCTCGCGCTTGCCGCAGGCGCAGTCGGCGTCGCGCTCGGCTGGGCAACGCTGCGGATTCTCGTCCGGCTGCGGCCGAACATGCCCGCGCTCGCCGAGGTTGAGATCGATGCGACGGCGGTCGCGTTCACGTTCGGCCTGTCGGCCGCCACAGCGTTGTTGTTCGGCCTGGCGCCTGCGCTGCAGCTGCGGTCGCGCAAGCTCGCCAACGCTCTGCGCCACGGCGCTTCAGGCACGGTGCGGGGCGGCGGCGGGCAGCGGCTGCGCAAGTCGCTCGTCGTGGCGCAGATGGCGATGTCGGTGGTGCTGCTCGTCAGCGCAGGACTGCTCGTGCGCAGCGTCATCTATCTGCAGAACGTCGACCTCGGTTTCGACACGAACAATCTGTTCACGGCCCAGCTGACGATGCCACGCGGCCGGTATCAAGAGGCGGCGAGCCGTGACCTGCTGCTGGAGCAGCTGTTCGATCGGCTTCGCGCTTCGCCGGGAGTCGCCGCCGTCACGCAGGCTTCCTACGCTCCGCCCAATTTCATGGCGCTCATCGGCGGCGAATTCGAGATCCGCGGAACGACCGTTAGCGAGGCCGACGTGCAAGCGCCCAAGCCGGTGAACTCGGTGCGGCCGGACTACTTCGCGACGCTCGGCATACGCCTGCTCGAGGGGCGCACGTTCACGGCCGACGAGGCGCGCGACGGCACCGCCGTGATGCTCGTCGACGAAGCCACCGCGCGGCACTTCTGGCCCGACAGCGAAGCGGTGAACGGCGAGGTCAAGATGGGCAGCGTTTGGAGAACCGTCATCGGTGTCGTGAGCAACGTCGCCTCGTCGCCGATGCTCCAGCGCGACCTGTGGCAGTTCTATACGCCGTCCAAGCAGGAGCAGTTGTTTCCCGGCGCCGGCCCGCCGACTCTCACGCTGATCGTGCGCGCCGCGGGCGACCCGGCCGTTGCGATTTCTGCGCTGCGCTCCGCGGCACGCGAGCTCGACCCCGAGATCGCGATACCGAGCGTGTTGCTGACCGAGACGGCGTTGGCGAGCATGTCCGAGGCGCCACGGTTCAACATGGCGCTGCTAATGGCGTTCGCCGTGATCGGCTTGGTGCTGGCAGCCGTCGGTCTCGCCGCTGTGATCGGGTATGAGGTGACGGAGCGCACGCACGAGATCGGCATCCGCATGGCGCTCGGCGCGCGGACCGAGAACGTGCGCCGGCTCGCGATGAAGCATGGGCTCACGCCGGCGTTCATCGGCGTCGTCATCGGTGTGGTCGGTGCCCTGGCGGCGACGCAGCTCGCGGCGAGCATGCTGTACGGTGTGGCGCCGCGCGATCCGCTGACGTTCGTAGTGGTAATTGCGCTGCTCGTGGTGGTGGCCTTCGGCGCGGCTTGGCTGCCGGCGAGGCGGGCCACGCGCGTCGACCCGATCGTGGCTCTCAGGGCCGAGTAGGAGAATGCCGACGCGTTAGCCGCAGGCCTCGCCTAGCAAGCTCGGGATTCAGCCGACACATGCCGTCGGGCTGCGCTAGTGCTGCGACAACGCGTACCGCAGCACCGCCTCTTCGAGCTCCTGCCCCGGCCCGCGATGCGCCTCGGGGCTGTTCATGACGACGGCAACCACGTACGTACGGTCGTCCGCCCCCCGTACGTAACCCGCGACGGCGGACACGTGATCGAGGCGGCCCGTCTTCAAGTGCATGACACCGGAAGCAGGTGACGAGCCGAAGCGGCCGCGCGTCGTGCCGTCGAGCCCGCCGAGCGACAACGAGGCAATGAACTCCGGCGCGTACGGGCTGCGGTAGGCCTCGCGCAAAAGGTCGACGAGAAACTGCATCGACGCCCGCTCGTCGCGCGACAGGCCCGCGCCGTTCTCGAGCATCAACGTGCTGGTGTCGAGGCCACGCGCCACGAGCAGCTCGCGGACGGCCGCGATGCCGTTGTCCCGGGTGCCGGGCGCGCCCACGGCCTCGGCGCCGACCGTGTAGAGCAGCTGCCTCGTCATGACGTTGTTGCTGTTCTTGTTGATGCTGCGAACGATCTCGCCGAGCGGTTTAGACCGCCAGGTCAGCGCGGGCTGCACGTTCTCCGCGAGGCGGACCGTGCCGAGCTTGCCGTTGAAGTCTCCCCCGACCTCTTTCCACAGCGACGAAAAGAGCCCGAACGCGAACGTGTCGTGCTGCAACACGGTGCGCGCGAACCCGTAGACGTTGCAGCGGCGCGAAAACTGGCCGTCGAGCACCACGCGCTCGAGCGACTGCGCATCGGCATGATTGAACGCAATGCCGGCCTGGTAGCCGCGGCACGGCCCGTCGCCGAGCGTGAGGTTGTTGTCGATCTTGAGGTTCGCGAGCACCGGGTCGGTCGCAACGCTGACGCTGCCGCGGGCCGCATCCGCCATGAATTGAAACTGCACGGCCTTGAAGTTCATCAGCAGCGCGTTCGGCACCACGTTATAGGTGCGGTACGGCTGTCCGTCGAATGCGCCGGGGTCGGGCTCGTCAACGGCGAAATGGCTATCGTCGAGCAGCAGGTCGCCCGTGATCTCCGCAAGCCCCAGGCGCCGCAGCGAGCGCAGTAGCTTCCAGACTTCCTCCACCACCAGGCCGGGGTCGCCGTAGCCCTTGAGCGCGAGGTTACCGTTGAGCTTGCGGCCGTCGAAGTCGCCCAAAAAGTACACTTCGGTGGGCCACGTGTAGGCCGGGCCCAAATACTCGAGGGCACTCCATGTGGTGACCACCTTCATCACCGACGCGGGGCTGCGCGGCACGTCCGGCAGGTGGCTCAAGAGAGGCTCGGCATCGTCGACGGCCTGCACGACGATGCTGACGTCCGCGGCCGGGATGCCGTGGCCCGTCAACACGCGCTCGACCTCGGGCGGCAGCCCGGAGGGCAGCTCAGCCGCATGCGCGGCGAACGCAGCCGCGCCGATCAACGCAAGTCCTCCCGCTCGCATGGCGAGGCATTCTGCCTAAGCCGACGCCCGTGAGCCAGCGATTCGAGCGCCGCCCCAGCCAGTAGAACCGGGGCACGCTGCGCTAGAATAGGGCCCGACGTTCAACGCTTCGTCAAAGCTGCCGAGCCCGAAGGAGTCCCCGTGAGCACATTCGACCAGCAACTCGCCAAGATCAAGAACGACAAGGGCTTCATCGCGGCCCTCGACCAGAGCGGCGGCAGCACGCCGAAAGCATTGAAGCTCTACGGGGTCGATGAAACGGCGTGGACGGACGAAAAAGGCATGTACGACGTCGTTCACGCGATGCGCACGCGCATCGTCACGAGCCCGGCGTTTTCCGGCGAGCGCATCCTCGGCGCCATCCTGTTCGAGAACACGATGGATCGAGATATCGAAGGCAAGCCCACCCCTACCTACCTCTGGGAAGTAAAACGCGTCGTGCCGTTCTTGAAGGTGGACAAGGGCCTCGCCGACGAGAAGGACGGCGTACAGGTCATGAAGCCGATGCCGGGCTTGAGCGCGCTCTTGGCGCGTGCCAAAGCGAAGAACGTGTTCGGCACGAAGATGCGCTCCGTCATCAAGCAAGCGGATCCGCACGGCATCGAGCTCGTCGTGAAGCAGCAGTTCGACATCGGCAAGGAGATCATCGCGGCCGGCCTCGTGCCGATCATCGAGCCCGAGGTCGACATCAAGACGCCGAACAAGGATCAGGCCGAGGAGCTGCTGAAAGCGCAGATCTTGAAACAGCTGAACGCGCTCAACGCCGACCAGCGGGTGATGCTGAAGCTCACGATCCCCGACAAAGACAACCTTTACGCCGACCTCATCAAGCACAAGAACGTGCTGCGCGTCGTGGCGCTGTCCGGCGGCTACACGCGCGAGGAAGCCAACAAGCGCCTCGCGCGCAACAACGGCATGACCGCGAGCTTTTCGCGAGCGCTCGCCGAAGGCTTGCAGGCGCAGCAATCGGACGCGGAGTTCAACGCTGCGCTCGACGCCTCGATCGAGAGCATTTACCGCGCGTCGATCACCTGACGCGCTTCTCGAGCTCTCAGCCGGGCTCGCCTGGAACTCGCGATACCCGTGACGGCGGCGGCGCGAGAGACGTGCGCCGCCCTATTCGGATGCAACGACCATGAACAACGCCAAGATCATCTACACGCTCACGGACGAGGCGCCGGCGCTCGCCACCTACTCATTGCTGCCCATCGTGCAGGCGTTCACGAAAGCCGCCGGCTGCGAGGTCGAGACGCGCGACATCTCGCTCGCCGCCCGCATCCTCGCGCAATTCCCGGAGCGGCTCGCGCCGCAGCAAAAGGTGCGCGACGATCTCGCCGAGCTCGGTGAGCTCGCGACTACGCCCGAAGCCAACATCATCAAGCTGCCGAACATCAGCGCCTCCGTGCCGCAGCTTCATGCCGCAATCAAAGAATTGAAATCGCAGGGCTACGACCTGCCCGACTTTCCCGAAGAGCCGCGCGACGACGCCGAAAAAGCCGTCAAGGCCAAGTACGCGAAGGTGCTCGGCAGCGCTGTAAACCCGGTCTTGCGCGAAGGCAACTCGGATCGCCGTGTAGCAGCGTCCGTGAAGCAATACGCGAAAAAGCATCCCCACTCGATGGGGCGCTGGAGCAAGGACTCCAAGACGCACGTCGCGAGCATGGCGGGCGGCGATTTCTACTCGAGCGAGCAGTCGGCCGTCGTTCAAAGGGCGCAGACGCTGAAAGTGGAGCTAACGAGCAATCGCGGCGAGAAGACCGTGCTCAAGCAGGCCATCGTCGTCAAGGAAGGCGAAGTGCTGGCCACGGCCACGATGAGCAAGCGCGCCTTGCGCGACTTTTTCGCCAAGCAGATCGCGGACGCCAAGGCAAAGGGAGTGCTGCTCTCCCTGCACCTGAAGGCCACGATGATGAAGGTGTCCGACCCGATCATGTTCGGGCACGCCGTCGAGGTGTTTTTTCAAGACGTATTTCAAAAGCACGCCGCGGTGCTGAAAGATCTCGGCGTCGAGCCGAACAACGGCATCGGCGACCTCTACGCGAAGATGAAGGCCCTGCCCGATGCCGCCCGCGCGGCCCTCGAAGCCGATCTTGCTGCCGTCTACGAGGCGCGGCCGCGGCTCGCGATGGTGGACTCCACGAAAGGCATCACGAACCTGCACGTGCCGAGCGACGTCATCATCGACGCCTCGATGCCGGCCGCGATTCGCTCCTCGGGCCAGATGTGGGGACCGGACGGCAAGCTGCACGACATGAAAGCGATGATTCCCGACCGCTGCTATGCCGGCATCTATCAGGAAGTGATCGACGATTGCCGCAAGAACGGCGCGTTCGACGTGGCGACGATGGGCAACGTGTCGAACGTGGGTCTGATGGCACAACAGGCCGAGGAATACGGCTCGCACGACAAGACCTTCGAGATGCCCACGAACGGCACCGTGCGCGTGCTCGACTCGGAGGGCAAGCCGCTCCTCGAGCACCGCGTGGAGCAAGGCGACATTTGGCGCATGTGCCAGACGAAGGATTTGGCCGTCAGCGACTGGGTGAAGCTCGCCGTAGGCCGCGCGCGCGCCACGGGGCAACCCGCGATCTTCTGGCTCGACGAGAATCGCGCCTACGACAGCAACCTCATCGACAAAGTGAGCCGCTACCTGCGCGACCACGACACGAATGGGCTGGACTTGAGAATCATGTCGCCCGTGAATGCGATGCGGGCCACGCTGAAGCGCGTGCGCGACGGCGCCGACACGATCTCGGTGACGGGTAACGTGCTGCGCGATTACCTCACCGACCTGTTTCCGATTCTCGAGTTAGGAACGAGCGCCAAGATGCTCTCGATCGTGCCGCTGCTCGCGGGCGGCGGTCTCTACGAGACCGGCGCGGGCGGCTCCGCGCCGAAGCACGTGCAGCAGTTCCTCGCCGAGAACTACCTGCGCTGGGACTCGCTCGGCGAGTTCCTCGCGCTGGCCGTCTCGCTCGAGGATTACGGCACCAAGACCGGTAACGCGGCCGCCGTCGTGATGGCCGAGGCCCTGGATGCCGCGAACGGCCAGGTCCTCGAGAGCGACAAGTCGCCGTCGCGCGCCGTCGGCGGCATCGACAATCGCGGCAGCCATTTCTATCTCGCGATGTATTGGGCTCGCGCATTGGCGGACCAAACGCGGCACGAGGCGCTGCGCGCGAAATTCGCTGCAGTGGCTGAGGCGCTCGAGAGCAACGAGACCAAGATCGCGGCGGAGCTCATCGCCGTGCAGGGCAAGCCCGTCAACATCGGCGGCTACTACCACCCGAACGCGCAGCTCACGGCCAACGCCATGCGGCCAAGCACGACGCTGAACGCCATCTTGGCGGAGATTTGATCCCCGGGAACGCTGCTTTGTAGCCGAACCAGAGGGTACTGATGCTAGACTAGCCGCCCTCAGAAAACGCCGGAGCGCGGTTTTTTTTAAGCCTTAGGAGGGCACTTTCAAGATGGCTCAGAAGAATTTAGAGGACGTGCTCAAGGCCGCCCGGAATCCCGTGGACCTTCTCCGCAATTCGCGCATCGGCGCCTATGTCTACCCGGTGGTGCCCGCCGAGTTCTCGAACTGGCGCGACGAGCAGGCCGCGTGGCGCAAGAGCTGCGTGCTCTTCGACCAGTCGCATCACATGGTCGACATCTATATCAAGGGCCCCGACGCCATCAAGCTGTGCTCCGACCTCGCGATCAACAGCTTCGCGAATTTCCCCGTCAACCGCGCCAAGCAATTCATCCCGTGCAGCTACAGCGGGCACGTGATCGGCGACGGCATCCTGTTCCATCTCGAGAAGAACAACCTCGTGTTCGTCGGCCGGGCGCCGACGGCAAACTGGATTCAGTTCCACGCGGAAACCGGCAAGTACCGCGTCAAGATCAAGAAAGACGACCGTTCGCCAGGCAATCCGAAGGGCAAGGCCGTCAACCGCATCTCCTATCGGTTCCAGATTCAGGGCCCGAACGCCTGGCCCGTGATCGAGAAGCTGAACGGCAAAAAAGTGGCGGACCTCAAGTTCTTCCACATGGACTCCATCAAGATCAAGGGCCAACGGGTCCGCACGCTGCGCCACGGTATGGCCGGCGCGCCGGGCCTCGAGATCTGGGGCCCTTACAGGGACCGCGAGAAGATTCGCGAGGCCATCATCAAGGCTGGAGAGGGCTTCGGGCTGCATCAGGTCGGCTCGCGCGCCTACGCCACGAACACGCTGGAATCGGGCTGGATCCCTTCGCCCTTGCCGGCCGTCTATACCGACGAGCGCATGAAGAAGTACCGCAAGTGGCTGCCGGCTAACAGCTACGAAGCCACGGGCAGCCTCGCCGGCAGCTTCGTGTCGGACAATATCGAGGATTACTACGTCACGCCGTACGAGATCGGCTACGGGCCGTTCGTGAAGTTCGACCACGAGTTCATCGGCCGCGAGGCGCTCGAGAAAATGGCGAACAAGCCGCATCGGCGCAAGGTCACGTTCGCGTGGAACGGCGACGACGTGGCGAAAGGCTTCGCCTCGCTGTTCATGGGCGAGGAGGAGCATTACAAGTACATCGACCTGCCGTTGTCGAATTACGCTTCGTCGTCGTTCGACAAGATCGTCGATAAGAACGGCAAGGTCGTCGGCGCATCGATGTTCGCCGGCTACAGCTACAACGAGAAGTCGATGCTGTCGCTCGGCATAGTCGAGCCGAACGTGCAGCTTGGCGATGAAGTCACGCTGATATGGGGCGAGCCCAACGGCGGCACGAGCAAGAGCACCGTCGAGCGGCACAAGCAGCTCAACGTTCGCGCCACCGTCAGCGCAGTGCCCTACTCCAAGTTCGTCCGCGAAACTTACGCGGCCGGCTGGCGTACGGGCACCTAAGGTAGAACGGAGCAAGCGCTCCGTTCGCGAATCGAAGGCGAGCGGTCATCACGACGCTCGCCTTTTTTCATTGAGGACCACGAGGAACTATGGCCGCACACAATCTGAGCTCGGTGCTGAAGGCACACGGTAACGCCGTCAACCTGCTGCGCAACTCGAAGATCGGCATGTACGTCTACCCGGTAGTCGCGCCGGAATTCTCGAACTGGCGCAACGAGCAGGTGGCTTGGCGCAAGTCCGCCGTGCTGTTCGATCAGACCCATCACATGGACGAGCTCATCGTCGAAGGGCCGGATGCAGCGGCATTCCTCGAGTACGTGGGCATCAACAGCTTTGCCAACTTCGACTTGAATCGCGCCAAGCACTTCGTGCCGGTTACGCCGGCCGGCCACGTGATCGGCGACATGATCATCTTCCGCGAGCGGGCGGATAAGTTCGTGCTCGTGGGCCGCGCGCCCACGGCCAACTGGGTGCGGTTTCAACAAGCCGTCGGCAAGTGGAAAGTGCGGCTCACGCACGATCCGCGCTCCGACAGCCGTCCCGACGGCAAGGCCATCTATCGCACGCACTATCGCTTTCAAATCCAGGGGCCCGATTCGAACAAGATCTTCGACAAGATCAACGGCGGCCCCGTACCCGACGTGAAATTCTTCCACGTCGATTGGATCAAGATCGGCTCACGCCGGGTGCAGGCGCTGCGCCACGGCATGGCGGGCGCGCCGGGTCTCGAGGTATGGGGCCCGTACGCAGACAAGCACTACATTCAATCCACGATCTTGGAGGCCGCCCGCGAGATCGGCGTCGATCTGCACTTGGTCGGCAGCCGCGCGTATTCGACGAATACACTCGAATCGGGCTGGATTCCGTCCCCGCTGCCCGCGATCTATACCGGCGGCGGCATGCTCGAGGAATACCGCGACTGGCTCGGCGCCGACAGCTACGAAGCCGTGGGGTCGATCGGCGGCAGTCTCGAAACGGACAATATCGAGGAGTACTACGTCAATCCGTTCGAGCTCGGCTACGGCTTTTATATCGGCTGGAAGACCGACTTCATCGGTAAGGACGCCCTCGCCAAGCTGAAGGACCAGAAGAACCGCAAGAAGGTCACGCTCGAATGGAACCGCGACGATCTGCTCAAGGTGGTGGCCTCGTCGTTCGAAGAGGGCACGCCTTACAAGTGGATCGATTTCCCGCAACCGAACTACGCCTCGACAAATGCCGACTTGCTGCTGCAAGGCAAAAAGCCGGCCGGTATCTCGATGTTCAACGGCTATTCGTTCAACGAGCGCTGCATGCTGTCGCTGGCGGTGGTCAACGACGACGTGAAGGTCGGCGATCAGCTCACGTTGGTCTGGGGCGAGCCAAAGACCACGGGCAAGACGTCCACCGAACCGCATCGCCAAGCCGAGATTCGCGTGCTCGTGGCGCCCACGCCGTACGCCCGTGAGGCGCGCGAGAACTACGCCTCGAGCTGGCGCACGAAGGGCGCGTGAACGCGGAATGTAGCGTTGAGACAAATGTTGCTTTAGGGTGCCCGCAGTAACAGGTTGGGCGCCACCAGCGTCGGGAACAGCATGAGCTACGAAAACCTAGAACAAGCGCTGCAGGCCGCCAAGAATCCGGTGCAGATGCTGCGCAACTCGCAGATCGGCCCCTACGCCTTTCCGGTGGTGCCGAGCGAGTTCACGAACTGGCGCGACGAGCAGCGCTCATGGCGCGAGACGTGCGCCTTGTTCGATCAGTCGCATCACATGACGGACCTCTATGTCGAAGGGCCGGATGCGCTGAAGCTGTTCTCCGCGCTTGGCATCAACACGTTCAACAACTTCCGTGTCGACACGGCAAAGCAGTTCGTGGCGTGCAACCACGACGGCTACGTGATCGGCGACGCCATCCTGTTTCATCTTGCGCCGAATAGCTTCGTGCTCGTCGGCCGGCCGCCGGCGCTCAACTGGGTGCAGTACAACGTCGAGACGGGCCGCTACAACGCGAAAGCCGAGCGCGACGAGCGCTCGTTCGTCAACAAGTCCGGCGGCCGGCGCGTCTATCGCTATCAGGTGCAGGGGCCGAACGCGAAGAAGGTGATGGAGAAGGTCACCGGCAAGCCCGTGCCGGAGATCAAGTTCTTCCACATGGACGTGTTTCAGATCGCAGGCTGCCGCGTCCGCGCGCTGCGCCACGGCATGGTGGGCCAGCCGGGTTGGGAAATTTTCGGGCCGTGGGCCGACGCCGAGAAAGTTCGCGACGCGATCGTCGAGGCGGGCCGCGAGCTCGGCATCCGCAGGGTAGGCGCGCGCACGTATCCTACCAGCACGCTCGAATCGGGCTGGATTCCGTCGCCGCTGCCGGCCGTCTACAGCGGCGAGCTCATGAAGCCGTATCGCGAGTGGTTGAAGGGCACGAGCTACGAGGCCACCGCCTCGCTCGGCGGCAGTTTCGTGTCGAAGAACATCGAGAGCTACTACCTCACGCCGTACGACTTGGGTTACGGCAGCTTCCTGCGCTTCGATCACGACTTCATCGGCCGCGCGGCGCTCGAGAAGCTCGCCAAGAAGCCGCCGAAGCGCCAGAAAGTCACGCTGGTCTGGAACGGCGACGACGTCGACAAGGTGTTCAGCAGGCTGTTTCACGCCGGCAAGTTCTCGAAGTACATCGATCTGCCGCTCGCGAACTACGCCACGCTGCCGTTCGACAAGATCGTGAAGGGCGGCAAGACGATCGGCCTGTCGACCTATACGGGCTACAGCTTCAACGAGCGGGCCATGCTGTCGCTGGCGTGCGTCGACGCCAAGCACGCGAAGCCCGGCACGAAAGTGGCCGTGGTTTGGGGCGAGGAAAGCGGCGGCACGAACAAGCCTACCGTCGAGCGGCACAACCAGGCCACGATACGCGCCACCGTGCAGCCGGCGCCGTACGGCGAGACGGCGCGCACGGCGTATCGCCCGAAATAGGCGCCGCATGCGTCGGCGGCACCCGGCGAGTTAGCCGGCACGGCGCTGGCGCGCCCGATACCCGCGCGGCGTAGTGCCGAACTCGGCGCGAAACGCGTGGTTGAAGTTCGATACGTCGCCGAATCCGCTCATCATCGCAACGTCTACGACGCGTGCATCGTGTCGTGCCAGACGCACGGCCGCTGCGCGAAGCCGCGCCCGTTGCAGATAGCGGTGCGGCGTTAGGCCCGTTACTCGCGCAAACGCGCGCAAGAAATGAAAGCGGCTCAGCTTCGCCTCGCGCGCGAGCGTGTCGAGCGTCAACGCGGCGAACGGGTCCCGCTCGATGAGCCGCACGGCCCGCACGATGCCGCGCTCCGCGTTGGCCGGGTTGCGCGGCGTGCGCGTCGGCTCGGCCGCGTAATGTGCGGCCGCAGCGGCCAAGCGAACGGCGAGCTCGTCCCACGCGGCGCGCGCGGCATGCTTCGGCGCTGGAGCCCACGCGGTGCACGCGTCGGCCACGAGCGGCGCCAGGTCCCGAATGGGCGCAACGCGCACGGCGCGCAGCCGCGCTGCGCCGCGCACGCCGGCTTCGAACGCCAGCTGCTCAAAAAGGGGCGGCGAATACGCGAACGCAAGGCAGCGGTCGCCGCTGCCGTGCTCGTGGCCGCACTCGAAGCACTCTTGCGGATTGCCGAGCAGCAGCGACCCCGGCGTCAAAAGCGCACGGCCGCGCGGCCCGCGACAAACGAACGCGCCGGCCCCCACCACCGCTACGCGATAGCGGGTGTGCCGCTCCTCGAACGAGGCATCGCTCGGGCGATACGTGCACAGCACGTCCTCTACGGCCCAGCCATCGCCGGCCGCCAGCACCTGCGCGCGCAGGCCGGCGGGCGCACCGAGCTGCTCTCGCTCGTTGCAGGCGTCGCTCAATAAGGCCGCAATTTTTCCCAAGAATGGCTCCGCGGTGTGGGGCACGCTGAAGTCTGCCCATTAGTGAGGACCAGCCATCGCAACTGAAAGTTGCAAGGAGAAACGAGCCATGAAACCCGCAGATACCGTCCAGAAAATCTATCGCGATTTTGCGATTGGGGACGCCCCAGCGATCCTCGCTACGTTCGCCGACGACGTCGAGTTTCGACTCGCCGAAAATCATCCGTATCGCGATGCCGCGGGCCCGTGGCGCGGCAAACAAGCCATCGCGCAAAATTTCTTCGCCGTGGCCGGCCCCGAATGGGAGGGTTGGAGGATGTGCGTCGAACAAACCGTCGAGACTGCCGATGCGATCGTAGTCGAAGGCCGATACAAGGGCTTGTACAAGCCTACGAAGCGGCCAATGGACGTGCAGGTGTGTCACGTGTGGCGCTTTCGCGGCGGCGAGGTCGCGAGCTTCCACCAATACGTGGACACCGCGGCGCTGCGGCGCGTGATGGTCGATGGCGCGGCGGCGGCCTAGTCCGAGCTAACCATCTCAGTCCCTGCAAAAGCCTTCGCCGGATTTGATCGTAAGGCAATTGGCTTTGCCGGCCAGCCACTTCATGCCGGTTTCGTCGCCGTTCGTTGCGCGCAACGACTCCGTCGTGCCGCCGCGCAGGAACAGGATGCGATCGCCGGCCGCGTTGCCGCGGAACGTGCGCGCGGCATCTAAATCCTTCACGGTGATCTCGTAAACGCCGCCTGCGCCGGCGATCTCGAGATACGTGCCTTCGGGCCCGTTCCAGCGGCCCACCCACGCGTCCGTGGGCGGCGGCGTGCTCGCGCCGCCACAGCCTGCGCCGCATGCCGCGATCAGCGCCGGCCATGTTGCGGCCCGCTGCATGGGGCGGCTAGTCCGCCGTCTTCGCTTTACGCAGCGAGACGGCGTTGATGCAAAATCGCAAGCCGCTCGGCGGCGGCCCGTCGGGAAACACGTGGCCCAAGTGCGCATCGCAAACGTTGCACGTGGCCTCGATGCGTTGCATGCCGTGGTTCGTGTCGAGATGGTAGGCAACCACGCCGGTGGACAGCGGCTGCGTGAAGCTCGGCCAACCCGTGCGGCTGTCGAACTTGCTCGTGGAATCGAACAACGGCGTATCGCAGCACACGCACTGGTAGCGTCCGGGCGTGAATAACGCGCACAGCTCCGAGCTGAACGCCCGTTCCGTGCCCTTCTGCCGCGCAACCTGATACTCCTCGCTCGAAAGCTGCGCACGCCATTCGGCGTCGCTCTTCTCCACACGCCGCGGCGGCGGCTCGTTGCCGGAGCGCGCGAGCTCGATGACGTGCTGCCAGCGCAGCTCGGCGGGCGCCGGCTCGCGTACGGCGCTCATGCTTGCGCCGCCCGCACCGCGCGCCGCGGCAGCTTCCAGTTCGGCCGCGGGAAGTGGCACGTGTAGCCGCCGGGGTTGCGCAGCAAATAGTCCTGGTGCTCGGGCTCGGCCTCCCAGAACGGCCCGGCCGGCTTCACTTCCGTGACGACGCGGCCCGGCCACAGCTTCGACGCTTCGACGTCGGCAATCGTATCTTCGGCGATATCGCGCTGCTCATCGGAGAGGTAATAGATGCCCGAGCGGTACGACGTGCCCCTGTCGTTGCCTTGCGCGTTCCGCGTCGTGGGATCGTGAATCTGGAAAAAGAACTCGAGCAGCTCGCGGTACGGCAGCCGTTGCGGATCGAAGGTCACCTCGATGACCTCGGCGTGCGTACCGTGGTTGCGATAGGTGGCGTGAGACACGTCGCCGCCGCTGTAGCCGACGCGCGTGGCGATGACGCCCGGCAGCTTGCGGATCAAGTCCTGCATGCCCCAGAAGCAGCCGCCGGCGAGAATTGCCGTATCGCTTTTCATGGTCGTTTCCTCCATGTCGTGCGATCAGTATAGGCAACTCAGCCCGGATAGCGCACATCCGCCGTCGTGCCGCGGCCGCCGGACGACTGCGCCTTAAATGATCCCGGCCAGGGCCGGCAAACCGAGCAGTGCCGGCAGCTCCGTGTGGTTCGCGAACACGTGGTCCGGTTGGGTCGCGCGCAGCTCATCGAAACTGTGGAAGCGATTGTGCTCGTGGGGTAAGAACAGCGCTGTCGCGACGCCGGCGGCTTTGCCGGCGAGGATGTCGGCGTGCGAGTCGCCCACCATGATGGCTTCGCCGGCTGCACGTGCCAGCGCCGCAAGTGTCATCAAAACCGGTTCCGGGTGCGGCTTGTAGTTGCTCACGTCGTCTCCGCAGACGATGAAGTCGAACAGCTCGTACAGGCCGAGGCGCGCAGCCACCGGCTTAAGAACCACACGCGGCGACGAAGTTACCAGCGCCGTTTGCAAGCCATGCGCGCGGCAGTGTTCGAGCAGCGGCCGCGCAAGCGGAAAAAGCTGGGCCCCTAGAAAGGCCTCATGCACGCTGAGCTGCACCTGCGTGCGCAGATCGTCTACAGAAGCGATGCCGAGGTCTGCCGCCACATCGCCCCAATCTCGAAAGAAGCAGCGCTTGATGATCTCATCGTCGGAGAGCTCGAGCCCGAAGCCGCCGCCGAGCGCGACCCGGTAACCCTCGACCCATAACGGCAGCGACGGCGCGAGCGTGCCGTCGAAATCGAACAACACCGCGCGAAACTTCGCCCCCTTGTGATGACGTACTGCAGCCTTCGACGACGGAACGCTCACTATTCGGAGTACTCGCTGGATTCGCCGTTAGAGCAAGACGGCGCGCAGTTGCTCCACGAGCCAGTCGAGCTCGGCGCGCTCCACGGTCAGCGGCGGCGCCAGCCGGATCACCTGCGCGTGCGTGTCTTTGGCCAGAACGCCGCGCTCGAGCAACCGCTCGCAGAGCGCGCGGGCGGAACCGGCGGCGGGTGCCACTTCGATGCCGATGAGTAAGCCGCGCCCGCGAATCTCGACCACGCACGGCGCGCTCAGCGCGCGCAGCGCCTTGAAAAGATACTCGCCCTGCGCCGCGGCGCGTTCGGCGAGATGCTCGTGGACGATGACGCGCAACGCCGCGTGGCCCACGGCCGCCGCGAGCGGGTTGCCGCCGAAGGTACTGCCGTGATCGCCGGGCTTGAGCAACGTCATGATCGCGCGGCTCGCGAGCACGGCCGACACGGGATACACGCCGCCGCCGAGTGCCTTGCCGAGCACGAGCAGATCGGGATCGCTCCCGGGCTCGTGGTCGTAGGCGAACATTTTGCCGGTGCGGCCCAATCCCGTCTGAATTTCGTCGAGCACGAACAGCACGTTACGCTCGCGGCACAATGCGCGCGCTGCGGATAAGTAACCGTCGGGCGGCATGATGATGCCGGCTTCGGCCTGAATGGGCTCCACCAGGAACGCCACGGTGTCCGGCGTCAGCGCGGCACGCAGCGCATCGAGATCGCCGAAATCGACGAGCGTGAACCCCGGCGTGAACGGGCCGAAGTCCTCGCGATATTGCTGCTCCGACGAAAACCCCACGATTGTCGTCGTGCGGCCGTGAAAATTGTTGCGGCACACCACGATTCCGGCGCGCTCGTGCGCCACGCCTTTGCTGCGATAGCCCCACTTGCGCGCCAGCTTGATCGCCGTCTCGACGGCTTCGGCGCCGGTGTTCATCGGCAGCGCCATGTCGAACCCAGAGAGCGCGCAAAGCTCGCCCAAGAACCGGCCCATCTGGTCGTTGTGCACGGCGCGCGACGTGAGCGTGAGCCGGCCGGCCTGCTCGACGAGCGCCGCCACGATGCGCGGGTGCCGATGACCTTGATTCAGCGACGAGTAGGCGCTGATGCAGTCGAGGTACTTGCGTCCCTCCACGTCCCACACCCAAACGCCCTCGCCTCGGCTGATGACGACGGGCAGCGGCGAATAGTTCGGCGCGCTGACGCGCTCCGTGTCGGCGATCAGTGCGGGGCCGTCGCTCATAGCGTGTACTTGTCGGCCGTGCGCGCGAGGATCTGCAATCCGAACAGGCTCTGCACGAGCTCCACGGCAAGCTCCGCGGTGCGGTTGCCCTCGTCGTAAGCGGGATTCAACTCCATCACGTCGAGCGAGCGCATGAGCCCCGAGTCGTAGATCATCTCCATGCAGAGCTGCGCCTCGCGATACGTGGGCCCGCCGGGCACCGTCGAAGGCACGCCCGGCGCGATGGACGGGTCGAGGAAGTCGACGTCGAAGCTCACGTGCAGGTGCACGTCGCGCTCGGCCACATGCGCGAGCGCCTGCTCCATGACGGTACGCATTCGCAGCTCGTCGATGCGGCGCATGTCGTAGACGACCATGCCGCTCTCGACGACGAGCTTCTTCTCGATCGCATCGACCGAGCGGATGCCGATCTGCACGATGCGTTGGGCCGGCAGCATCGGCACCGAGCCCGCGAGCTCCACGAGCTCCGGCGGCCCGTGACCGGCCATCACTCCAACGGGCATGCCGTGAATATTGCCCGACGGCGACGAGCTCGCCACGTTGAAGTCGGCATGCGCGTCGAGCCAGAACATCGCCAGCGGCCGCTGTCGCTCGGCACAGTAACGCGAGACGGCCGCCACGGAGCCGATCGCGACGCTGTGGTCCCCTCCCATGAGCAACGGAATCTCGCCGGCCGTAAGGCTCTCGTAGACGGCGTCGTGCACGCCGCGGCACCAGGCCGTGACCTCATCGAGGTGACGATAATCGCCGGCGCGCGGCTGCTCGGGGTTGCGGGGCCCTGACACATTGCCCCGATCGATGACGCCGCGGCCGAGCCGCTGCAGCGCCTTGTCGAGCCCCGCGACCCGCAGGGCTTCGGGGCCCATCGAAGCGCCACGTCTTCCTGCTCCCGCGTCGGTGGGTGCGCCGATCAACGCCACGGACGCGGAGTTGCGATCCGCCGTCGTCATGAGTCGAGTGTGGCACGCGGGAGAGCCCATTTGAACCGCTGTCAGTTGCTTGGCCAACCGCTCGCCAGAACGGCGCGCTCGGCGTCGGCCTCGAGCGGCTCGCCGTCGATCAGCGCGTCGACGGCTTCGTCGAGCGGTGCAGCGGCGCCGGCGGGCCGATACAGCTCGCCGCCGGCCGGCGCGACACCGAGCAATTCCACGCGCCAGCCGCCGGCGCGCCGGCAGGCCAATGCCGTGTTGCTCGCCACCGGCGAGCTCACGGCGAGCTGCCGGCACCAGTCGCCATCGACGGCGCGGAACGTCAAACGCACCTCGGCCGTCACCGAGCTCGAGAGGCCGCGCGCCTCGCCGCTCGGCACAGTCTCGAGCAGATCGTGGAGCGGCGAACCGACGGCCACGGCGCCGGTGGCAGCCAGAACGCTTGCAGGCGCCGGGCTGCCGGCGCGCTGACCTACTCCGAAGCCGAGCCCAAGACCTACGGCGAGCGCGATGCCGGCCGCGAGCGCGTGCGGAAACCACTGAGCAATGGCGCGGCGCGGCGGGTGCGCTGTAACGGGATTAGCGTGCGCGCGCGACGCGCTCAGCAACCGTAGCGTGCGATCCGGCAGCGGCTCATCGATAACGTTGCGATACGCGTCGCGAACGGCGTCGTTGCCGCGCTGCATCGCGGCAAAGCGTGCAGCGAGCGCGGGCTCGCGCTCGAGGCGGCCGCGCAGCGCCGCGGCCTCGTCGTTCGAGAGCGCCCCATCGATCAGCGACGACAGCAGTTGGTCGTCGCTCGATGAGCTCGTGTGCTCAGTCATCGCTTCCTCCACCCGCCGCGGAACGCCCGAGCCGCTCCGCGAGCGCAGCCCGCGCCCGAGCGAGCCGGCTCATCACGGTGCCGATCGGCGTTTCGAGCACGTCCGCCGCCTCGCGGTACGACAACCCTTCCACGGCGACGAGCGCGAGCACTGCACGCTGCTCGGCCGGTAAATGCTCGAGCGCGCGCTCCACTTCGCGCAAACCGAGCTCGGCCGTGGCGACGGCCTCGCCGCTGATCGAAGGCTCCTGATCCAGCTCACGCGTTTGCGCAGCTTTAAGACGCACGGCCCGCGCCCGCTGCTCGTCGATCCAGAGGTTCTTGCAAACCCTGAAAAGCCACGGCAATGCCTCCACCCCTGCGGGCAAGCCGCGCTCGAGCATTCGCTCCACGGTCGTTTGCATCAAGTCGTCTCCGTCCTGGCGGGTTCCCGTCAAGCTGCGCGCGAAGCGCCGCAATCGCGGCAACGCCGCGAGCAACTCCTCGTGGAGCCGGCCGGTATCCTGCCTTTGCTGTGTCGTCAACGTGCGACTCGTTGGTTTTATTCCAGGGGCCGCGGAATACTAGTGGCTATGGGCCGTTAACACACCGAACCTCTCCGGCCGGGTGTGATCGAGGACTCATGTGCCGTTTTGACATAAGGGCAAGACCGTGGAGCGCGTGGCTCGCCGCTGCGGGCAGCGCGGCATTGCTGTTGCCCGCGGCGGGGCAGCTCCTCGACGAGACGCTCGACGACGTGGTCGACCGGCAGGTAACCGAGCAAGTCGAAGAGGACGTCGCCGAAGCGCTCCAGGAAGTCGTCGAGGAGCAGGTGGAGGACGACATCACGGAGCAAGTTCAGACGAGCGTCACCGGCGCCGTCGAGGAGCTCATCGAGGCCGAGGTGGTTAACGCCGTCCAGGAACAAGTCGAATCGGGCGTCGTCGATGCCGTGCAACAGCAGGTTGAATCGGGCGTCGTCTCCACGATCGCCGAGCAGCTCGAGTCGAGCGTCGCCGGCGAAATCGGCGAACAGATTTTGGACAGCGTCGACGCCGAGCTCGGCGGCCTTGCCGATGAGCTCGGCGAGACGGTGCGTGCCGCGGAAGGCGCCGTCGGCGGCTCGGAGGCGGCGGAAGGTGCGTCCCCAACCGAACGCACGGAGCGTTTCGAAGCCGACGTCGACGCGCTGGGCCGCTCGCTCGAGCGCAACGTCTGGATCATCCTCGTGCCCACCGAGCACGCGGAGCAAATCCCCACATGGGGGTTCACGATTCGCGAGCGCCAAGATCTGGCGACACTCGACCGTGTGCTCTTGCGCGTGGCAGCCCCCGAGGATCGCGAGATCGCGCAAGCGGCGCTCGAGCTTGCGCTGCAAGCGCCCGGCACCGAGGTCGATTTCAATCATGTTTATCGTCCCGGCGCACAAGACGGTGCCGACGACACCGTCACCGGCAGGCCGGCTGTCGAGCGCAATGACGCGCAGCCATCGCCGGCCGCAGCGCTGTCGGTTGGAATCGTCGACACGGCCGTGGCAACGGAGCACGAGGCGCTACGCGCAGCCGATATCGTGCAGCGCGACTTCGTGCCGTTCGCAGCCGAACGGCCCACCGCGCACGGCACAGCCGTTGCTTCGATTCTCGTGGGCGAAGCGGCAAAGCTGCGCCCGCAGCTGCGCGGCGGCCGCGTGTACGCGGCGTCGGTGTTCTTCGAAGACGCCGACGGCAACGACGCCTCGACGGCGGCCAGCCTGGCCGCGGCAGGAGAATGGCTCGCCACGCAAGGCGTGCGGGTGATCAACATGAGCCTCGCCGGCCCGCCGAATCGCGTGCTCGAAGGCGCGATCGCTGCGCTGGCGAAGCACGGCGTGATCGTGGTCGCTGCCGTCGGCAACAACGGCCCGACCGGCGCGCCGCTGTACCCGGCCGCGTACGCACAGGTCGTGGGCGTTACGGCCATCGATTCCGCGAACCGCATCTACCGCTACGCGAACCGCGGCGCGCACGTCTCGTTCGCGGCGCCGGGCGTCGGCGTGCGCGTCGCGCGCAGCGGCCCCGGCTATCGCGAGCTTTCCGGCACATCTTTCGCCGCTCCGCACGCGGCGGCCGCCATCGCGCGCAGCGTCGCCGTTCGCAACGCCTCGGCGCCCGCGGCCGTGCTAGCCGAGCTCCAGAGTACAGCCAAAGACTTGGGCGCCAAGAATTTCGACGACGTGTTCGGCTTCGGCCTCATCGAGGCGCTCGAAGCCGCCCCCGTCACAGCGTCGCGTTGAATTCCACCGACAGCACCGTCTCGCCGAAGTCTACGGCCGAGAGGTTCGATTCGTTGTCGGCGCGCTTCAAGCCTACGCGCGCCAATACGCGCCGGCCAACGGGAATTTCTGCCGTGGCCTCGAGCTCCCGGCGTTCGTCGCGGCGCAAGGCGCCGAGCGACGGCGTCACGGATCGGTAGTCGCGGTTCTCGAAGCGCAAGTACGCGCGCAGCGTGATCTCTCTCGCCTGCATCGAGAAGCGCTGCGAGAGCTGAACGTTCAGGCGCTGACCCCGGTAGTCGAACGCCGCATCCCCGGCGTCCTCGTCGTCATAGCGGTGGCCGAAGACGAGGTAGGTGGTGAGGCCGTTCACGAACACATAGGCGTCGCTCGACCACGAGCTCGCCACAGCGTCGCGCCCCGGATTCGAGGCAAAGTCTTTATCGGTGTCGGCGTACGCGAACCGCAGGAACAGACGCCGGCCGACGAGACGCGACACGTACGGCGAGAGCTGCGTGAGCGTGAGGAAGTCGTTGCCATCGAGCTCGGCATACGCATGCTGCAGAGTCGCACCGACATCGAGGCGCCCCAAATCGTAGCTCGTGCGCGCCGAGCCGCGATGAATACGCACGTCGAACGCGGAGAAGTCCTCGTGAATCGTCTCCGAGAAGTTGTAGCCGGCGCCGAAGTCGAGCTTGGCGTCGCCGGGACGATCGTACGCAACGCCGAGCTCAAGCAAGGCTGCCGCGTCACCCGCATCGGCCGAGGCGTCGAGCTCGAGCACGGCGACGTTGCTGTCGTGCTCGAGGCCGGCGCCCACTTCGAACGACACGGCGTTCGCAGCGTTGCCGGGTGCAGCGGCCGCGGCCGACCCCGCCGCCGCCACTTCGCCCGAGCCGACTCCGTCGTCGCCACCGACTTGAGCCTCGGCACCGCCGAGCCAGACGGCGGCGAACAGGAACGTGAGCGGTTTGTACATGACCGTGCCTCCGCGAGCATCTTTCCAGCGATTCGCCGTGCGCGCGACTGTCGGCCAATGCCGTCACTCGCTTCCAAACATTGGAAAAGCGCGAGCCGGCGCAGGCCGCCGGCTCGCGCTGGCCATTATCGGCTACCGATCAGCGCGGCAACCGTCGACTCGATCTCGGCTTCGACGGCGCTTTCCACGGCCGACTCCACCGCCGTGTCCACGGCGCCCTCGACTTCCGCATTCACCGCGGCTTCAACGCCGGCTTCGAGCGCTTGCTCGAGCTCCGCGTCCACGGCCGCCGCAACGGATCGCTCGAGCTCGACGTCCACGGCCGCTTCGACGTCGTCGATCACGCTGCCTTCGATCTGCGCCGCGATCTCGGAGTCGAGCTCCGCTTCGACCTCGGAGTCCACTTCCGACGCGAGCTCGACGGCAAGCTCGTGCTCGACTTCGGTGTCCACGGCCAACTCGCTCGCAAGATCCGTTCGCGCAACACCGCGCAGCGCGGCACGCGCGGCGAGCGCGCTCTGCTCGCGCACGCTCGTCTCTGCGGTCGCGCGCAGCTCTCCATCGGCGCGGGCGGAGACTTCGGCAGCGCTTACTTCGCCGCCGAGACCTATTGCGCAAGCGACAGCGCCTGCAACCAATGTGAGCTGAAGGCGCATGGGTTGATTACGAAACATCGTCGTTCTCCTTCACGTTGATCCCGCCTAGATGACGGCCGAGCGGCGGTTTTATTCCACGCGCGTTTTTCGCGGCGGCGTTATGTCACACGCAGTGCCGCGCGGCGTGCGCGAACGCGGGAATAGATTTACCACCTCGGCCGTTAGCTGGGTGTCCACGCGTCGGAAGGGCGCGGTAGCGACGCAGCAACGCGTCTTAGTGACAGAGGAGTATCGGAAATGAAAGCTATGGCTCTCGTCATCGCTTCGATCGCAATCAGCGCCGCCGCGGTGGGGCAGCAAGCAACGGTCCGCGGCAACGGTGCCGCTCAAAGCGGCGGCTCCGCGACGGTCGCGGGCGCGGCGGAAATGAACGCAACGCTCGAGCGTTCGGTCGACGCGCGCCGCGCGAAACCCGGCGACGCCGTCACGGCCAAGACGAACCACGACTTTACGACCGAGGCCGGCGCGTCCATCCCACGCGGCACGAAGCTCGTCGGGCGTGTTACGCAGGCGCGACCGCACGCACGCGGCGCAGCCGCCGCCGACTCCGCGTCGCAGCTCGGCATCGTGTTCGATAAGGCCGTGCTTCGGGATGGGCGCGAAGTGCCGATGCGAGCGACGATTCAGGCGGTTGCAGCGGCGCAGTCGAACACGCAGGGGCGCCTGGGCTCCGCCTCGCATGACGCCGGCGCCTTCGGCGCAGCGGGAGGCGGCGCAGCGGGCGGCAGCTTGGGCGGCGCGCTGGGCGGGCTCGGCGGCGCCGTGGAGGCGGGCGGCGGTTTGGCCGGCAGCGCGGCCGGAGTTGTGGGCGGCGCCGCGCGCGCACCGCGCGTCGTGGGCAACGCGGCAGCAAGCTCGGCGGGCAACGCGGCGACACAGGGCAGCGCGGCGCTCGGCTCCTCCGCCGGGGCGATCGGCGGCTTGAGCGCCTCGGGCCAATGGCTGGCCGGTAGCCGCGGCGCGTTCGGTCTCGGCGATCTCGACATCGCGTCGGCCGCCGCGGGCAGCGCGCAGGGCTCATTGATCACGTCCGCGTCGCGCCACGTGCGCCTCGACGGCGGCACCCAAATGCGGCTCGTCGGCAGCGCCGGAGCGGCGGCTCGCTAGCGTCAACGTCTTACCCTTGGGATCGCGACACGATGGGGCCGGCCCTAAAGCCGGCCCCTTCTCGCTTAAGGTGCGGCACGAGCGCTGCCACTAGAATGCCGCATGGACAGAGACGAAAGGTTCGCGACCCGCTCGGTGGCGATGGCGCGCAATGCCATGGTGGCGACGAGCCAGCCGCTCGCAACGGAGATCGGCGTGGCTACGCTGCGCCGGGGCGGCAGCGCCGTCGACGCGGCGATCGCCGCCAACGCCGCGCTCGGGCTCACGGAGCCCACGAGCTGCGGCATCGGCGGCGATCTCTTCGCCATCGTCTGGGATGCCGCTACACAGCGCTTGCACGGATTGAACGCGAGCGGCCGCTCGCCGCTCTCGCTTTCTCTAGAACGCCTCACGAGCATGGGGCACGCCATGGTTCCCGAGCGCGGCGCGCTCGCCGTGAGCGTGCCGGGCGCCGTGGACGGTTGGTGCGAGCTGCATGCCCGCTTCGGCCGCTTGCCGCTGCGCGACCTGCTCGCGCCCTCGATCGACTACGCGCGCGATGGCTTCCCCGTGACCGAAGTCATCGGCGCCTCTTGGGCGGCAGGCGCCGAGGCGCTGGCGGGCTACCCCGGCTTCGCCGACGTCTACATGCCCGGTGGGCGCGCGCCTGCGATCGGCGAGCCGTTCGCCAACCCGAACCTCGCGCGCGCCTACGAGCTCATCGCCACGGACGGCCGCAACGCGTTCTACGGCGGCGAAATTGCCGCGGCGATCGAGAAAAGCGTGCGCGGCGCAGGCGGATTTCTCGGCTGCGAGGACCTCGAGGCGCATCGCAGCGAGTGGGTGGAGCCCGTAGCTACGACGTACCGCGGCTGGCGCGTCTTCGAGCTACCGCCGAACGGCCAAGGCATCGCCGTGCTGCAAATGCTCAATCTGCTCGAAGGCTTCGACCTTGGCGCGCTCGAGTGGGGCGGCGCCGAGCATCTGCACCTGCTGATCGAAGCGAAGAAGCTCGCGTTCGAAGATCGCGCGAAGTTCTACGCTGATCCGAAGTTCGCGAGCGTACCCACGGACAGACTCATCGCCAAGGAATACGCCGCGGCGCGCCGCCCGCTCATCGATCCGCAGCGCGCAGCACCCGCGCCCACGTACGGCGAGGCGGCCGGTGCCGGCGACACGGTGTATCTGGCGACGGCCGATCGCGACGGCAACATGGTGTCGTTGATCCAGAGCAACTACATGGGATTCGGCTCCGGCGTCACCGTGGCACCGTTCGGCTTCGGCTTGCAAAATCGGGGCTCGCAGTTCGCGCTCGATGCGGCACATGCGAACGCCTACGCCCCCGGTAAGCGGCCGTTTCACACCATCATCCCAGCCTTTGCGATGCGCGACGGCGAGGCGATGCTCGCGTTCGGCGTGATGGGCGCGGCAATGCAGCCGCAGGGGCACGTTCAGGTGCTCACGAACATGCTCGACTTCGGCCTGGGATTGCAGGCCGCCGGCGACGCGCCGCGCGTGCGCCACGAAGGCTCCACGGAGCCGACCGGCGCGCCGCCGCTCGCCCACGGCGGAACCGTGCATCTCGAGCCCGGCTTCACGGCGGCCGCGATCGACGGCTTACGCCGCCGCGGCCACCGCATCGAGCCCATGGGCAGCCGCGCCGCGTTCGGTGGGTATCAGGCGATTCGGCGCGACCTGCGCACGCGTGTGTATTTCGGCGCGTCCGAGTCACGCAAGGACGGTTACGCCGCGGGGTTTTGAGGCCGCGTACAAGAAGGCATTGGAAGGATTAGTGGGCAGAAGCGGCCGCGGTGCGGTGAAAATCGTCGGGGGGGACGCGATTCAGGTGGCAACCGCGGCCGGCCCTGCCCGAGAAGTACTAAGCAAGGGCCGTGCCAACTCGAAGCGCGAGGCCATTAGCTGGATTTGCGTGCCGCCAGGGGCGCGGTTGCCCCGTTTGAGTGCGCTTCTTGCGTTTGCCTGCCCCGAAATTGCCGCTAGGGGCCGGTGGCCGTGCCGAGCGACAGCAAGGTGGCATTGCCGCCGACGGCCGCCGTGTTCGTCGTAACGGTGCGCTCCGTGGCGAACCGCGGCAAATAGTGCGGCCCGCCGGCTTTCGGCCCCGTGCCCGACAGGCCCATGCCGCCGAACGGCTGCACGCCGACGACGGCACCGATCATGTTGCGGTTCACGTAGACGTTGCCGACGCGCGCCCGCTGCGCGATCGCCTGCGCCGTCGAATCGATGCGCGTGTGGATGCCGAGCGTGAGCCCGTAGCCGAGCCCGTTGATCTGCGTGACCAGCGCATCGAGCCGTTGCGGATCGTAGCGAACGACGTGGAGCACGGGGCCGAATACCTCGCGCGTGAGCGCCGCCGCGCCGGGCAACTCGATGACGGTGGGCGCCACGAACAGTCCGTGCGCGTGCGCGGCACTCAACCGGTAGCGATGGAGGACTGCGTGTTCGTGCTCGGCGACGTAGCGCGTCAGCGATTCATGTGCGTCCGCGTCGATGACGGGCCCGACGTCGGTGGCGAGCAGCTGCGGGTCGCCGACGACGAGCTCGTCGATCGCGCCGCAGAGCATGCGCAGAATTTCGTCGGCCGTGTGCTCCGGCAAGCACAGCATGCGCAGCGCCGAGCAGCGCTGCCCCGCGCTATTGAACGCGGACGCCAATGCGTCGCGCACCACCTGCTCGGGCAGCGCCGAGCTATCGACGATCATTGCGTTGACGCCGCCCGTCTCGGCGATCAGCGTGGCAAACGCACCGTCGCGCTCGGCGAGCGCGGAATTGATCGAGCGTGCCGTTTCCACGGAGCCTGTGAACGCGACCCCCGCGATGCGCGCATCGCCGAGCAGCGCGTCGCCAAGCGCGCGGCCGTCGCCGGGCAGAAATTGCATGGCGCCGGCCGGCACGCCGGCCTGCTCGAGCAGCGCCACAACGCGCGCTGCGACGAGCGTGCCCTGCTCCGCGGGTTTTGCGATCACCGTGTTGCCGGCCGCGAGCGCGGCAGCAATTTGGCCGGTGAAGATGGCGACCGGGAAGTTCCAAGGGCTCACGCAGAAAAACACGCCGCGGCCAATGAGCGACAGCTCATTGCGCTCGCCCGTCGGTCCACGTAGTTGCGTGGGTTGCGCGAGCACGCGCTCGCACTCGGCTGCGTAGTAACGCAGGAGATCCACGGCCTCGCGAACCTCGGCGAGGCTGTCGGGCACGGTCTTGCCGGTTTCGGCGACGCACCGCGCGACGAGCTCCGCGCGATCGGCCTCGAGCAGGTCGGCCGCGCGCTTCAGCAGCGCCGCGCGCTCCGCGGCCGGCGTCGCGCTCCAGCGCGGCTCGAACGCGCTCGCCGCCGCCAGGGCGCGCC
>CAMPKU010000025.1 GCA_946887385.1 uncultured Gammaproteobacteria bacterium | reverse complement strand
ACTTCCTTCCGAGATATTCCAGTCATCGCCGAAACCTGCGAGAAATTTGCCGGGCGGTTTCGCTTCGTGTAGTCGTCGGTGGCGACTTGGACGAAGACGGACTTAGCGACTGACGCGAATTCGGAATAGCTGATTCCCGACTGCAGCAGCAACTTCACGATTGGTCGCAAGATGGCTTCGAGCGCGGAAAGCAGCGCGTCTTGAATGCGTGAGCGCACGTTAAGCTTCTCCTAGTGAACTTCGCAGTTGCTCCTCCGACCACGTCTCTACGTTCAAAGAGAGTGCGGCCTGGAGCTTGGAACCCGGATCGCCGCCAACGATCAGCGCGGTGGTTTTCTTGGAAACGCTGCTCGAAACTTTAGCGCCGAGCGATTGAAGTCGCGCCTTCGCTTCCTCACGCGTCATGGTTTGAAGCGTGCCTGTGATCACGAAGGTCTTGCCGCGCAATGGCTGCTCGCGGGATTTCGGAGGCGCCGAGGGCCAGTGAATTCCAGCAGCCAGTAGGGCTTCGATGACTTGAATATTGTGCGGCTCATGAAAAAACGCGTGAATGGCGGCTGCTACCACGGGGCCAACGTCCGGCACCTGCTGGAGTCGCTCCTCGTCAGCGATCAATAGCTCTTTGAGATCGCCGATCTCGTTCGCCACCGCCGCGGCGGTCGCTTCACCGACGTTGCCGATCCCAAGCGCGTATAGGAACCGCGCATACGTCGTCTGCCTACTCTTATCGATCGCGGCGACAAGCTTCTCGGCCGACTTCTCGCCGAGCCGCTCGAGCTCGGCCAGCTGCTCCGGCTCGAGTCGATACAGATCGGCCGCCGTCTTCACGATGCCTTTGTCGACGAGCTGATCGATGACCTTCGTGCCGAGGCCTTCGATGTTCATGGCTCGGCGAGACGCGAAGTGGCGCAGCGCTTCCTTGCGCTGTGCGGGACAGAACAATCCGCCGATGCATCTCGCAACGGCCTCGCCCTCACCTCTTTCGACGTCGGAGCCGCACACAGGGCACGTCGGCGGCAGCGCTACGATGCGCGCGTCGGCAGGCCGGCGATCGGTTACGACAGCGACGATTTCCGGTATGACGTCGCCGGCGCGGCGCACAATCACCGTGTCGCCGATGCGCACGTCCTTGCGCTGCAGATCGTCCATGTTGTGCAACGTCGCGTTGCTGACGGTTACTCCGCCAACGAATACCGGCTCGAGGCGTGCGACCGGCGTAAGCGCTCCCGTACGGCCCACTTGAAAAACGACGTCGCGAACGGTTGTGAGCTCTTCTTGCGCCGGAAACTTGTGAGCCACGGCCCATCTTGGTGCTCGCGATACGAAGCCAAGCTCCCGCTGCCAGTCCAGCCGGTTTACCTTGTAGACGACGCCGTCGATGTCGTAGGGCAACGAGGCGCGTTGCGCACCGATGCCAGCGTAGTACTCGAGGCAGCCGGCCACATTTTCAACGAGCTCGCTTTCCGGACAAGTGCGAAGGCCGAGCTCTCCCAGCAGCGCCACGATTTCGCTTTGCGTGGTCGTCGAACCCAAAGCGCCTTCGCTCACTTCGCCAAGCCCATAGAAGAAGGCATCGAGAGGCCGGGATGCGGTAAGCCGCGGGTCGAGTTGCCGCAGGCTGCCGGCGGCCGCATTGCGCGGGTTTACGAATGTACGCTCACCCCGCTCGAGCGCGCGCTTGTTGAGCTCCTCGAAGCCGGCACGCGGCATGAAAACCTCACCGCGTACCTCGAACACAGCCGGCGGTTTTGTGACACGGAGCCGCAGCGGAATGGAGCGAATGGTGCGCACGTTGTGCGTGACATCCTCTCCAGTCGCGCCGTCCCCTCTTGTCGCCCCGAACACCAGCTCACCGTTTTCGTAGCGCAGGCTGATCGCGGCGCCATCGAGCTTCGGCTCCGCCCAATACGCCACACGATCCACGGCAATGTCGGTGTCGATCAGGCGGTCGCGCAGCCGCTTGTCGAAAGCCTCGAGCTCGGCGTTGCTGAACGCGTTGTCGAGCGACAACATCGGCTTGGCGTGGCGAACTTCGCGAAACGCCTCGAGCTTGGCGGCGCCGACGCGTTGCGTGGGAGAGTCGGGCGTGACGAGCTCCGGATGCTCCCGCTCAATCTCCTGAAGACGCCGCATGAGGCGGTCGTACTCCGCGTCCGGCACCGTAGGACTGTCGAGCACGTGGTACGCAAAGTTGTGCGCCTCGATTTCGCGGCGCAAGTTCGCCAACTCGGATTTCAGTCGCGAGGCAGACGTCGGGCGCGCCATGTTCCGCCCCTCAACGACGCTCGAACTGATGGCGATATTCGATGAGCTCTTCCCGAAGGTAGCGTTCGCGTTGGCTGCTCCACGAGCTGCCGCGTTCGTCGAAAAGGTCGGCAGCAAGCTGCACCGACAATGCCCGCGCCGTCTCGACCATGGCATCGAATCGCAAAACGGGATCGCCATGACCCGGCAACACAACGAAGAAACTAAGACCCGCGATCGTGCTTTCGCCGAGGTGGTCCACGTCGAACGAGCCGGGCTCGGTGAGACTCGCCACGCTGAACCCTTCTCGATTCGTGCCGAGTTGGCGATGGAAGATGGAGTACCGCCCATGCTCGAGACCGGCACTACGCAGGGCGGCCACGGCGCGCTCGGCAGGCAACTCGCCAGCGCGCGGCACGAGCCGCAGCGCGACGATGCGCTCGGGCCCGGGACGCGCTTTTTCCTCTTCGGAGGCGGTGGCAACGAGCGATGGCGCCTCGGGAGGCGGCGGTGGAGCGGGTGGCGGCGGCGGCGGCGGCGCCGACGCTCCGCCGATGACGGGCTCGGTGCGGCGTTCGCGACGCGGCAGCTTCGGGAGCATGTCGCGCGACACTAGACCGCGACTCCAGAGATACACCCCGACAAGTACGAGGGCACCCAGCCCCAACAGTACCCAGCGCAAGTCCCACATAGCGAGCTGTGACTACATCGCGGCGAGTCGAACCGCTTCGTCGATGTCGACAGCCACCATGCGCGACACCCCCGGCTCTTGCATCGTAACTCCGGAGAGTTGATGCATCGTCTGCATCGTCGTCTTGTTGTGCGTGATGATGACGAACTGCACGCGCTCGGACATCTCTTTCACGATGTCGGAGAAGCGGCCCACGTTGGCGTCGTCGAGCGGTGCGTCGACCTCGTCGAGCAGGCAAAACGGCGCAGGATTCAGCTCGAAGATCGAGAATACGAGCGCAACCGCCGTCAGCGCCTTCTCGCCGCCCGACAATAGATGAATCGTGCTGATCTTCTTGCCCGGCGGCCGCGCCATGATCGTAACGCCGGCCGAGAGCACATCCTCGCCGTCCATCTCGAGGTAGGCGTTCCCGCCCCCGAACAGACGCGGGAATAGACGCTCGAGCCCTTGATTGGCCTTGTCGAACGTGTCCTTGAATCGAGCCCGCGTCTCACGATCGATCTTGCGGATGGCGTTTTCCAACGTTTCGAGCGCGTCGGTGAGGTCCGTGAACTGAGCGTCGAGGTACTTCTTGCGCTCCGACTGCTCCTGGAACTCGTCGATGGCCGCGAGATTGATAGCGCCGAGGCGTTGAATCCGCCGCTCGATGTGCTCGAACGTCTCGGTCCACGCCGCCACTGTGGCATCGGCCGGCAGGCCTAGAACGATCTCATCGAGGATGAAGCCGGTGCCTGCGAATTGCTCGGCCACCGTTTCAGCCCGAACCTGCGATTCTCGAACCGACAGGCGAATGCTGTCGGTCTGCTCGCGGGTCTCGTTCACGGCTTGCTGACGCTCGTTGCGTTGCTGCTCGGTGTCGCGGAGCTGCGCATCGATTTCGTCCATGGCGCGGCGCGCGTTGGCGAGATCCGTCTCGACGACCAAACGCTCGTCGAGCTTCGCGACCAGCGTGTCTTCCTCGGCGCGCACCGGCTCGCTGGCCGCTTGCAATGCCGAGCGAAGCTCCGCCTGGCGTTTCGTCAAGTGCGCCAGCTGGCCCTGCACGCGGAGCAGCGCAGCACTTGCCGACTCTTTCGAGCTGCGGCGCGATTCCACTTTGATGGCGATGGCTTGCGCCGCCTCGCGATGCTGCTCTGCACTCGCTCTGGCTGCGCTCAACCGCTCCTGCTGCTCGCGCCGTTGTTGATCGAAGCTTTCACGCGTAGCGGAAAGATGCGCCTGACGAGCTACGGCGTTCGCGCGGCGCGCCTTGCTTTCATCGACGGCACTGACGAGGGCTTGCTGCTCGGCAGCTAGATCCGCGAGGGCGCGATCGAGCGCGGCGGCGCGCTGCCGAACCTGATCGAGCTCTGCGCGGCTCGCACCCAATTTCGCTTTCGTGTCGGCGAACAGATCCTGCCGGCGCGAGGCCTCGGTCTGCGCCTGCGCGCGCGCTTCCTCGAGCCGCTCGAGCTGGTAGCGCGTATCGGCGAGCGCCTTGCCCACTTCGTCGGCGCGGCGCGCCGTGGCTTGTGTGCTTTCGCGCAGACGCTTGATCTCGTCCTCCCGCGCTAGCACGCCCACCTGCGGATCGTCGCTGCGATTCAAGCGCAACCATTGCCGTCCGACCCACGCGCCTTCGCGAGTGACGAACGATTCGCCGTCGGCAAGCTCATGTCGGCGCGCGATCGCCTCTTGAATCGAGCCGGCCACGCGAATGCCGCTAAGCAACGAAGCCACGGCGGGCGGTGCGCGCATGTGCGCCAGCAAAGCGCCGGGCCCGGCGGACGGCGCTACCGCGTCGCCCTCGAATTCCACGAGCGTCACGCCGCCTTCGGTGAGCTCCGGTAGCGCATGGGCCACGGCATCGATGCTCTCGATGCCCACGGCCTGCAGGTAGGGCGCGAGCACGGTCTCGACTGCAGTTTCCCAGCCGCTCTCCACGACGAGCTCCTGCGCCAAGCGCCGCCGCTCGGCGAGCGACTGCGCTTGAAGCCAGTGATTCACCTGCTCAGTGGATTTACCGAGCGCCGCCTCTTGGAGAGCTTCGAGCGACGTTAACCGGCCGCGATCCGTCTGCAACGTTTCGCGAAGCTGATCGAGGTGCGTGGAGATGCGCGATTCCTGCTCCCGCAACTGCTGGATCTGCGTCCAGACGGTCTCCAGGGCGCGCGCCGCATTCTCGCAGGCGGCCGCAAGGCGCTCCTCTTGCGCGACGAGAGTCTCGAGCCCCTGCTCTACTTCCGCAAAGCTCGAGGCGTTGCGCTCGTCCTGATGCTTCTGAAGCTCTTTCTCGAGCCGCTGGCTTTGCGCGGCGAGTTGCTCGAGCCGGGTGTCTTCGCCGTGCACCAAGCGCTCGGCGGCCGCCAGCTCCTCGCCGGTGCGCTCCCATTGCAGACGAGTCTGCTCCATGGCCTGCTCGGCTTGCTCGAGGTTTTGCTGCGCCGTGCGCTGCACGGCATAGGCTTGCTCGAGACCGGGGCCGAGCTCGCGCAGCACGCGCTCGAGCTCTTCGAGCTCGACTTGATCGCTGGCCATGTGCGCGCTGATCTCCGCCACCTGCTGATCCGTGCTCTGCAGATCTTCGGTTTGGCGTTGAATGAGCTCTTTGCGATGCTGGAGCGATTGCTCCAAACGCGCGATTTCCGCGCCGATCTTGTAGTAGCTTCCTTGCACGACGCTGAAGCGCTCGTTGCGGTCGGCAAGCTCCACGCGCAGCTTTTCGATGGACGTTTCGGCCGATCGTTGCGCCGCCAGGGCGGCTTCGAGGGCAAGCTGCTTTTCGCGCAGCGCTTGTTCGTGCTCAGTCACCTCCGCGCGCAGCCCGTTCAAACGCAACGCCAAGAGCTCGGCACTGACTTTGCGCTGCTCGGCCTTGAGGGTCTTGTAGCGCTCCGCGTCTTTCGCCTGACGCTGCAAGTGCGTGAGCTGCTTTTCGATCTCCTCGCGCAGGTCTTTGAGGCGTTCCAGATTCTCGCGAGTGTGCTGGATGCGGTGCTCGGTTTCGCGCCGCCGCTCCTTGTACTTCGAGATGCCGGCCGCTTCCTCTAGAAACGCGCGCAGCTCCTCGGGCTTGGCTTCTACGAGGCGGGAGATCATGCCCTGCTCGATGATCGAGTAGCCGTGCGAGCCCACGCCGGTGCCGAGCAACAGGTGCGTAATGTCCTTGCGGCGGCAGCGGGCGTTGTTCAAGTAGTACTGCGACGTGCCGTCGCGCGAGACGACGCGGCGAACCGCCACTTCGTTGTAACCTGCGAATGCGCCGGTGATCGTGCCGTCGGAGTTGTCGAACGTGAGCTCGATACTCGCCAACCCCACCGGCTTGCGGTTCGCCGAACCGTTGAAGATCACGTCCACCATCGAATCGCCGCGCAAGGTTTTCGCCGACGCCTCGCCGAGCACCCAGCGGATCGCATCGATGATGTTGGACTTGCCGCAACCGTTAGGGCCGACGATCCCCATGAGGTTGCTCGGGAACTTGATCGTGGTGGAATCGACGAAAGACTTGAAGCCCGAAAGCTTGATCTTACTCAGGCGCAATGGTTGACCCCATGGTAGTCGAGCGAATTCCGGCCCGCATGGCCGCATCGACGGCGGTAGTGTAGAGTAAAAAGCAATCCAAAAGCGACGGCTGCGCGCGTTGCTTCCACCGTCAATCGGAACATGCAAACGTGGCGAGTAAGCCCGCTGCTCGGCCGTCGAAAAAAAGTCTCGAGAGCTTTCCGAATCCGAACCCGGATCGCGACTATACGATCAGGATGCGGATACCGGAGTTCACGTGTCTCTGTCCGAAGACAGGTCAACCCGACTTCGCGACGCTGCACCTCGAGTATGTGCCCGACGCCGTCTGCGTCGAGCTGAAGTCGCTGAAGCTCTATGTTTGGTCGTACCGCAACGAAGGGGCGTTCCACGAAGCCGTCACGAATCGAATCGTCGACGACCTCGTCGCGCTCATGAAGCCGCGCTTCCTTCGTTTGACGGCCGAGTTCTACGTGCGCGGGGGCATCTACACGACAGTAGTGGCGGAGCACCGGCAGAAGGGCTGGCGGGCCACGCCGTCCGTCGTCATGCCCGATGGCCAGCCTTGACCGCTAAACCCCTTCCGCATCTCGAAGGCGTCTGTATAATCGCCGGCTCCTTATAGAAGGGTCTTGGAGGCCAAGGCCATGTCTGCGAGAAAAGCAGCTACCAAGAAAAGGGCGCCTGTCGGCAGGAGAAAGCCGGCCAAGAAGACCCGTGGGGCAGCCGGCCGCTCCAGCAAGGCCAAGCTCAAGTCCGCTCATAAGCCGTCGACCAGAACAGGGAAGTCCGCGAAGCGCACGAGCACCAAGAAGGTCTCCGCGAAACGGGCGGCACCCAAGGTCCAACCTAAACCATCAGGGAAGAAGACGATCGCTACCGCACCAAAAAAGCCGGGCTCACGCCCGCCGGCGCCCGTTCGTGCTGCGTCGAGACCCATCACACCCCTCGCCTCTCGACGGCGCGGCGGCAACGTCCTCAGCGGCCCGGTGAAGGGCTTCACGCCTTACCAACCGAAACGCGGCGAGGAATACATGAACAAAGCTCAGCTCGAGCATTTCCGCCAGCTGTTGCTGGCCTGGAAGCGCGAGCTGATGGAAGAAGTCGACCGCACGATGCTGCATATGAAAGACGATGCGGCCAATTTCCCCGATCCCAACGATCGGGCGACGCAGGAGTCCGAGTTCGGGCTCGAGCTTCGTACTCGAGATAGAGAGCGCAAGCTCTTGAAAAAGATTGACTCGGCGCTCGCTCGCATCGACGACGGTAGCTACGGTTACTGTGAGGAGACCGGCGACGAGATCGGGCTCCGGCGCCTCGAGGCGCGACCCGTCGCTACCCTATGCGTCGAAGCGCAGGAACGGCGCGAGCTCGCCGAGCGGCAGTTCCGCGACCGCGAGGATCAGTACCGCTGACCGTGCCCGCCGTGGCGTCGCTTCGCTACGTCGGCCGCTTCGCTCCATCTCCGACCGGCCCCCTGCACGTGGGGTCGCTGGTGGCTGCCGTGGCCAGCTATTTGCACGCGCGCCAGGCCCACGGCGAGTGGCTCGTTCGAATTGAGGACATCGATCCGCCTCGCGAAGTACCGGGAGCGGCAGACGACATTCTGCGCACCCTCGAGGCTTTCGAGCTCGAGTGGGATCGCTCGGTACTCTACCAAAGCTCTCGCGTCGAGGCGTACGGAGCGGCCGCCGAGCGGCTGCTCGGCGACGGCCGGGCGTTTCGCTGCCGCTGCTCGCGCAGCGAGCTGCGTGCGGGCGTCGATGCTCTACCCCGCCGCTATCCCGGTACGTGCCGCGACCGGCGCGTCCCCGTCGGCGATGCCGCGACTCGCGTGCGCGTGAATGCAGGTTACGTCGTCGTGGACGACGGCTTGCAGGGCCGTGTCGAGACGGATCTCAGCGCGACGCGTGGAGATTACGTCATCGTTCGTCGCGACGGCCTGCCGGCGTATCACCTGGCCGTGGTGCTCGACGATGCCGAGCAAGGCGTCACCACAATCGTGCGCGGCGTGGATCTGCTCGAACCTACCGCAGCGCACGTTCACCTCCAAGGCGAGCTCGGGCTCCCCACCCCGCGGTATTTTCACGTGCCCGTAGTCGTCACCGCCGATGGGCAGAAGCTCTCGAAGCAGACCGGCGCCGGCGCCATCGAGCCCGGCTCGACCGCCGCGGCCGCGATCCTGCGACTATTGGGACTCGACGTGCCGCCTGCGCTCGCAAGCGAGCGCCCGGGCCGGCTTTGGCAGTGGGCGCTTCCGCGCTGGAACATCGAAACGCTGCGAGACCGGCGCACCCTGCGGCCGCCGGAGTAACCGAATTTAGCGCCGGGCCACCGCGCGCCCGGCCCTTGCGTTAGGCAGCGTCGACGTCGCGCATGCTCAGACGCACGCGGCCCTGGCGATCGACCTCGAGCACCTTCACGCGCACGACGTCGCCTTCCTTGAGCTTGTCGCTCACGCGCTCCACGCGCTCGTTCGAGATCTGCGAGATGTGCACCAGGCCGTCGCGCCCAGGCAGGATCGTCACGAACGCGCCGAAATCCATGAGGCGCGCCACCTTGCCCTGGTAGATGCGCCCCACTTCGACGTCGGCCGTGATCAGCTCGATGCGCTCGACCGCGGCGCGCCCAGCCTTACCGTCCACGGATGCGATCTTCACCGTGCCGTCGTTCTCGATATCGATGGTCGCGCCGGTCTCTTCGGTGATGGCGCGAATGACCGCACCGCCCTTGCCGATGACGTCGCGAATCTTCTCGGGGTCGATCTTGATGGTGATGATCGTTGGGGCCCAGTCCGACATCTTGGCGCGCGGCGCGCTCAGCACCTTGTTCATCTCGCCAAGGATGTGCAGCCGGCCCTCGCGCGCCTGTGCGAGCGCAGTGGCCATGATCTCGCGCGTGATGCCGAAGATCTTGATGTCCATCTGCAACGCCGTGACGCCATCGGCCGTGCCGGCCACCTTGAAGTCCATGTCGCCGAGATGATCCTCGTCGCCGAGGATGTCCGTGAGCACCTGAAACGCGTTCTCTTCCTTGATGAGGCCCATCGCCACACCGGCAACAGGAGCCTTAATGGGCACGCCGGCGTCCATCAGCGACAAGCTCGTGCCGCACACCGACGCCATCGAGCTCGAGCCGTTCGATTCGGTGATTTCCGACACGACGCGGATGACGTACGGAAACGTCTCCATCTCCGGCATGACGGCTTCGACGCCACGGCGGGCGAGCCGGCCATGACCGATCTCGCGGCGCTTCGGCGAACCCATGAAGCCGGTTTCACCCACGCTATAGGGCGGGAAGTTGTAATGGAGCATGAAAGGCTCCTTCCGCTCGCCCTCGAGCGCGTCGATGATCTGCGCATCGCGGCCCGTACCCAGAGTGGTGACCACCAAGGCTTGCGTTTCGCCGCGCGTGAAAACGGCCGAGCCGTGCGTACGCGGCAGCACGCCGACTTGCACGTCGATCTTGCGAACCGTCTTCGTGTCGCGCCCGTCGATGCGCGGCTTACCCGCGATGATGCGGCCGCGGACGACGTTCTTCTCTGCGGTGTGGAATTCGGCCTCGATCTGCGCCGGGCTCCACGTGTTGCCTTCCAGAGCCGTGAGCTCAGCTACGCACTGCGCCTTGAGCTCGCCGATCTTCGCGTAGCGAACTTGCTTTTCGGCAATGCCGTACGCCTCGGTGATGGCGGAGACGTACTTGGCGACGCCCGACGCCAGCGCCTTGTCCTTGGCCGCCGCAGTCCAGACGACGGGCGGTCGCGCGGCCTCTTTGGCAAGCGAGAGAATGGCTTCGATCGCCACCTGCATTTGCTCGTGGCCGAACATGACGGCGCCGAGCATGACGTCTTCCGGCAACCGGTCGGCCTGGGACTCCACCATGAGCACCGCGTCTCGCGTACCGGCGACGACGAGATCGAGCTTCGATTGCTGCAGCTCCGCACTTGTCGGATTGAGCAGGTACTGTCCGTCCTTGTAGCCGACGCGCGCGGCGCCGATCGGACCCATGAACGGCAAGCCCGAGAGGGCTAGAGCCGCCGACGCGCCGAGCAGCGCCGGAATGTCGGGATCGATCTCGGTGTTCATCGACAACACCGTCGCGATGACTTGCACGTCACGACGGTAGCCTGCGGGGAACAGCGGCCGGATCGGCCGATCGATGAGACGAGAAGTCAGCGTTTCCTTTTCGCTCGGACGGCCTTCGCGCTTGAAGAAGCCGCCGGGAATCTTGCCCGCAGCGTAGGTCTTTTCTTGATAGTTGACGGTCAGGGGGAAAAAGTCGCGCCCTTCGACGTCCTTCGTAGCTCCAACCGCCGTCACGAGAACGACGGTGTCCGCCATATTGACGACAACGGCACCGTCGGCCTGACGTGCGATGACACCGGTTTCGATCGTGACGTCGTGGGCACCGTATTTGAAAGTTCTGCTAGCTCTCACGTTTCAACTTCCTTGCAAGAATGGGCGGCAGGAGACTCCGCTCGAGCGGATGCTGATCGACTGCGCGCGTATTGGTCGCTCTAAAAACGTTCAGAGCCGGTTGAACCGGCTCTGAACAGCACGAAACGGGTTAACGCCTTAGTCCTAGGCGGCCGATCAGCTCTTGATAGCGGCCTTGGTCCCGCTGCTTCAAATAGTCCAACAGCTTACGGCGTTGGTTGACCATCTTGAGCAAACCGCGGCGGGAATGGTGGTCCTTCTCGTGACCCGCGAAATGGTCGGAAAGCTGGCTGATACGTGCCGACAGCAAGGCCACTTGCACTTCCGGCGACCCGGTGTCGGCCGGACCGCGGCCGTACTGGGTAATGATCTCGGACTTCTGAACCGATTTGAGCGTCATCTCGACAATCCTCTGAGGCCGCCCTATCCAGCGGCCAACCGTTACTTACTCGTGGAAGGCGCGCATCATACCGAACTATTCGGTGCGCCTCCAAGCACTTAACGAATAAACACGCGCGTGGGCGCAAGGCGGCGCTCGGCCGTCACAACGCCGATGGCCATAAAGCGGCCGGATTCCGCGTAGATCTTGACGGGGCCGGAGGTCCACGCCGCGTCGGCCGGCACAGATTGCCCCTGGATCAGGCGGGCCGCGTCGCTCGCCGAGAGCACCACCGAGCCGAAGTCCAACAGCGCCGCGTCGGCCGGAATCAACAGCCTATCGAGGTTGTCGAGGCCGTCGCTGGCCGCGGCTTCGAGCTGCTCGAACGTTCGCATCCCCTCCTCGACGAACGGGCCCACCGCGAGGCGGCGCAGCACGGCTACGTGCCCCACCGTGCCCGCCTCCTTGGCCAGGTCCTCGACGAGCGTGCGGATATAGGTGCCCTTCGAGCATCTCACGCGCAGCTGAAGCGCCGGCCAGTCGTAGCGCTCGATGGCGAGCTCCTCGATGACGACGTTGCGCGGTGCGCGCGGCACCTCGACGCCCGATCGTGCCAGGCGGTAGAGCGGCACGCCGTCGCGTTTGAGCGCCGAGTACATCGGCGGGACTTGCGCGATTTCGCCCACGAAACGGCCAACGGCGGCTTCGATTTTCGCCAAGTCCAGCGGCGGCTCGGCCGACCGGTCCTCGATCGTCTCGCCCTCCGTGTCCCCCGTGCTCGTCGCAGACCCGAGCGTGGCGGTCACGCGATAGGTCTTGCGCGCCTCGAGCATGTACGACGCGAGCCGCGTCGCGGCACCGAAGAACACCGGCAGCATTCCGGTGGCAAGGGGATCGAGACTGCCCGTGTGCCCCGCTTTAGCCGCGCAGAACAACCGCTTCGCTCGCTGCAGCGCGCGGTTGGAGGACATGCCCAACGGCTTGTCCAGCAGCAACAGGCCAAATAGGTCTCGGCTCGGCGGTCGAGCGGCGGTCACGATCGGTGCCGCGGTTAGTCGGCGCCGCGGCTCGTGCCTCGGGCGTCATCGATGAGCTTGCCGAGCTCCACGGCTCGTCGCGCGCTCGCGTCATGCCGAAAGCGCAGCTCCGGCGCGCGTCGCAGCTGAAGAGACCGTGCGACGCTCGAGCGAAAGAAGCCGCGCGCCTGCTCGAAGCCTTCTTTCATCGGCGCCGGGTCGTCGTCGAGCGCCAGGGTGTTGAAGTACACGGTGGCAAGACTCAAGTCGCCGGTGACCTCGACGGCGCTGACGCGCGCGTCCTTGAGCCGCGGGTCCTTCACTTCGGCGAGCAACAGCTCGTTGAGCAGCCGTTGAAGTTCGGCTGCGATACGCTTGCTTCTCGCGGACTCGCGCGGCATCAGCTCACCTTACGCACAATCTCCGTGCGCTCATAGCACTCGATCTGATCGCCCGCTTTTACGTCGTTGTAGTTGCGTACGCCGATACCGCATTCCGTGCCGGCGCGCACCTCGTTCACGTCTTCCTTGAACCGGCGCAGCGACTCGAGCTGCCCTTCGAAGATGACCACATTGTCGCGCAGCACGCGAATCGGGTTGCTGCGCCGAACGTACCCGTCGACCACCATACAGCCGGCAACGTTGCCGAACTTCGGCGAACGGAAGACTTCCCGCACCTCCGCCAAACCCACGATCTGCTCGCGCACCTCGGGGGGCAGCATGCCGCTGGCGGCCGCTTTGATGTCGTCGATCGCCTCATAAATGATGCTGTAGTAGCGGATGTCGACCCCGCTCTCCTTGATGGCCCCCCGGGCGGCGGCGTCCGCGCGCACGTTGAAGCCGATGATGATGGCTTTCGACGTGGCAGCGAGCTGCACATCCGACTCGGTGATGCCGCCCACTGCCGAGGCGACGACGCTGACCTTCACGGACTCCGACGTGAGCTTCTCGAGCGCGTCGCGCAATGCCTCGGCGCTGCCGTGCACGTCGGCCTTGATGAGCAGCTGAATGGTCGGCGAGCCGCCGGACTGCATCTGACTGAAAATGTTCTCGAGCTTCGCTGCTTGCTGATGTGCGAGCTTCGACTCGCGCTCGCGGCTGTGCCGGAATTGCGCCACTTCTCTCGCCTGCCGCTCGTCGGCCACGACTTGAACGTCGTCGCCGGAGCTCGGCGTACCCGAAAGTCCGAGCACCACGACGGGCGTCGACGGGCCCGCGGACTGAATGGCTTCACCCGTTTCGTTGAACATCGCGCGGATCCGGCCGTACTCCTGCCCTGCCAACAGGATGTCGCCGACCTCGAGCTTGCCCTTGTTCACGAGCACGGTTGCGACGGCGCCGCGCCCCCGCTCGAGACTCGCCTCGAGCACCACGCCGGCGGCGGGCCCTGAATCGGCGGCCCTGAGATCGAGCAGCTCGGCTTGCAGCAGCAACGAGTCGAGAAGCTTGTCTACGCCGGCACCGGTAAGGGCCGACACGCTCACGAACAACGTCTCGCCGCCCCACTCCTCCGGAATCAGCTCGTACTTCGCCAACTCGTTACGCACGCGATCGGGGTCGGCACCGTGCTTGTCGATCTTGTTTAGCGCAACAACGATCGGCACTTCTGCAGCCTTGGCATGCTGGATGGCTTCGACCGTTTGCGGCATCACGCCGTCATCGGCCGCCACTACGAGCACCACGATATCCGTGACCTTGGCTCCGCGCGCGCGCATCGACGTGAAGGCGGCGTGGCCGGGCGTGTCCAGGAACGTGACGCGGCCTTTCGGCGTCTCGACGCTGTAGGCGCCGATGTGCTGCGTGATGCCGCCGGCTTCGCCCGCTGCCACACGCGTGCGGCGAATGTAGTCGAGCAGCGACGTCTTGCCGTGGTCGACGTGCCCCATGATCGTGACGATCGGCGCGCGCGGTACGGCCTCCGTCGAGCCCGAGGCTTCCTCCACCGCTTGGGTGAGCTGATCCTCGATCGCCGTTTCCTTGAGCTGCTTGGCGGTATGGCCCATTTCCTCGACCACCAGCGTGGCCGTGTCCTGATCGAGCACTTGGTTGATCGTGACCATCATGCCCATCTTCATGAGGGCCTTGATGACCTCGTTGGACTTCACGGCCATGCGTTGAGCGAGCTCGCCGACAGTAATCGTGGCTCCGACCTCCACGTCGCGGACGACAGGCGCCGTCGGCTTTTCGAACCCGTGCTGCGGATCGAGGCTCACCGCCATCGTTCGGCGGCGCTGCTTCTTTTTCTTGCGGCGCCCGGCCATGCCGTCCGCCACGTGCAATGTGTGGTCGGGATCGCTGGGCTCCTCGACCATGCGCTCTTTCTTGGCCTTCTGGCGCGCGCGCTCCGCATCGGCGCGCTGCTGCGCTTCTTTCTCGGCCACCGCGGCCTTCTTGCGCTCGTCCTCCACGCGCTGCCGCGCGGCTTCGTCCGCCGCAGCGGCGCGGCGCTGCTCCTCTTCGAGGCGCTTACGCTCCTCTACCTCGCGCTGCTCGGCCACCTGGCGTTCGCGCTCGGCTGCTTCGCGCTGCTCGCGCTCTTCCTGTGCGGAGCGCTCGACGGCAGTGCGCGCATTTTCCTCGGCGCGCCGTTGCGCATCGAGCTCTTCCTGCTGCTTGCGCGCCTGCTCTTCGAGCACGTCGCGCTTGATGTACGTGCGCTTCTGCCGAACCTCTACGTTGATCGTGCGCGCACGGCCCTGGCCGCTGGCGAGCTTCAGCTCGCTTTGCGACTTGCGGCTCAGCGTGATGCGACGCGGCGCCGAATCGGTGGCGTCTTTACGGCCGTGGTTTTTCTTCAGATGCGTCAACAGCTCGAGCTTGGCATCCTCGCTGATGACGGCGTTGGGCCCGCCCACCTTGATACCGGCTTCGTCGAGTTGCTCGAGAAGCCGGTCTACCGGAACTTTCAGTACTTTCGCGAAATCCGCGACCGTGACATCCGCCATGCGTAGCTACCTCAGCCGTTCTTCGCTTGCTGCTCTTGCTCGAACCAATGCGCGCGCGCTGCCATGATGAGTTTCGCTGCGCGTTCGGCGTCGAGCCCCGCAATTTCGGAGAGATCGTCAACCGCCTGCTCCGCGAGATCCTCGCGCGTCACCACGCCTCGGCTCGCAAGCTCGAGCGCGAGCTCTTTGTCCATGCCGTCGAGGCTCAATAAGTCCTCCGCCGGTTCCGCCTGATCGATGACTTCCTCGCTCACGAGCGCCTGCGTGATCAGCACGTCGCGGGCGCGGGAGCGCAGCTCGTTGATGATCTCGGGCGTGAATTCCTCGATGTCGTTGAACTCGCTGGCCGGCACGTAGGCGATCTCTTCCAGCGAGGAAAAGCCTTCCTGCACCAGAATGTTGGCGACGTCTTCGTCCACGTCGAGCTCCTTCATGAAGCTCTCGACGAGCGAACGCGCTTCCTTGTCGCTCTTCTCCTCGGCCGCCGACTCCGTCATTACGTTCAGTTGCCAGCCCGTAAGCTCGCTTGCGAGACGGATGTTCTGCCCGCCGCGGCCGATGGCCTGCGAGAGCTTCTCCTCTTCCACCGCCAAATCCATCGTGTGGGTGTCCTCGTCCACCACGATCGACAGCACTTCGGCCGGCGACATCGCGTTGATGACGAATTGCGCGGGGTTCTCGTCCCACAGGATGATGTCCACGCGCTCGCCGGCAAGCTCGTTGGAGACGGCTTGCACACGCGAGCCCCGCATACCGACGCATGCGCCGACCGGATCGATGCGGCTGTCGTGGCTTCGCACGGCGATCTTCGCGCGCAGGCCCGCGTCGCGGGCCGCGCCCAAGATCTCGATCAAGCCTTGCCCGACCTCGGGCACCTCGATCTTGAACAGCTCGATCAGAAAGGCCGGCGACGTCCGCGTGAGAAACAGCTGCGGCCCGCGTGGCTCGGCACGCACTTCTCGCAGCAAGCTCTTGATGCGATCCTGCGGCTTGATCGGTTCGCGGGGAATGAGATCCTCGCGCGGGATGAACCCTTCGGCGTTGCCGCCGAGGTCCACGTACGCGCCATTGCGATCGACGCGCTTGACGATGCCGCTTACGAGCTCGCCGGCGCGATCTTTATACGCTTCGACGACCTGCTCGCGTTCCGCTTCGCGCACTTTCTGCACGATGACTTGCTTCGCCGTTTGCGCTGCGATGCGGCCAAACTCCACCGACTCCATGGGCTGCTCGACGAAGCCGTCAACCTCGGCGCTCGGATCGACGTCGAGCGCATCCTCGAGCCGCAATTCGCGTGCCGGCTCCTCGAGATCCTTGGAGTCGTCGGCGAAAACCTTCCAGCGGCGAAACGTGTCGTAACTGCCTGTGGCGCGATTGATCGCCACACGCACTTCGATGTCGTCGCCGTAGCGCTTCCTCGTGGCCGAAGCGAGAGCCGCCTCGATTGCCTCGAAGATCACCGACTTTTCGACGCCTTTCTCGTTCGAGACTGCGTCGACCACCAACAAAATTTCTTTGCTCATCTCGTCAAAGACCTCGCGTTACGAAGGCGCCAACCGCGCGATCGCGATATCGCCAAAAGGCAAACGCGTAAGTTCGCCATCCACTTCGAGCAGCACCGTGCTGCCCTCCACACCCGCCAGCCGACCCGTAAACCTTCGGCGACCGTCGAGCGCATCCTTCAGCTCGACCCGCGCTTGCTCGCCGCTGAAGCGCTCGAAGTGCGCCAGCGTGCGCAGGCGCCGATCGAACCCCGGCGACGATACTTCGAGCACGTAACTCCCCGGCAGCGGATCTTCCACGTCGAGCACGGCACCGATTTGCTCGCTCACCCGCTGGCAATCGTCGAGCGTCACGCCCCCCGGGCGATCGATGTACAGCCGCAACAACCCCCGACGCCCGAAGTGGGCATCGAGATCGGCGAGCTCGAACCCCATAGCGGCCAGGGCCGGCTCGAGCAGCTCGAACAAACGATCTTTGTCGACGGCTTGAGCCATACGTTCGGTTCGTTACACACCCAAGCAATGCCGTAAATTCGCTCCAACAAAAAATGGGCCCTACGGCCCATTACGCTGCGTCCACTCTCGTCACGAGCGCTCATTCGCGCGGGCAATGAGCCGGACCAAACAAAAAGCCCCATAACGGGGCTTCTTGCCTTCAGAGCCGTTGCTTCAGAGAACGCCCGCATGCTAGCAGAAAAGCCCTGCGGGGCGGTAGACGGACGGCCTTTTAGCCGATATCGACCTGGCTCAGAGCCAGCCAGGCGCCGAACAGCAGCATGGCGGCCACCAAGGCAAACCATATTCGGGTCCCCAAGGACAGGCGCTTTTCCTTCAGCGCGCAGCAGTGTTTGTACTTCTTGCCGCTCCCGCACGGACACGGGTCATTACGCCTGGGCCGGTTGCTCACACCGCCTCCATGCTAAGGAACCGCCATCCGTACCAGCGAGAACGGATCGACGCGCGCATCGAGGAGCCTTACGCCCCAATGCAAATGCGGCCCCGTGACGCGCCCCGTGGAGCCGGCGAGCCCAAGCTGCTGGCCGCGCTCGACGATGTCACCCACAGCCACGTCGATTTTCGACAGGTGCAGATAGGTGGTGTAGAGCCCGTAACCGTGATCGATGAACACGGCATTGCCGCTGTAAAAAAGCTCCTTGGCCAGCACCACGCGCCCGCGGTTCGCGGCGTGGATGGGCGTGCCGGTGGGCGCCCGCAGATCCGCGCCCGAGTGCGGCGAACGAGGTTGCCCGTTGAACACGCGCCGATGGCCGAAATTGCGGCCATCCCTGGCGCCGCTAACCGGCACCTCGAACGCCTCGCTCCAATAGATCTCCGGCGTAAGGGTGTCGTAAATCGCGTTGGTCTCTGCACCTTCGCGCTCGGCGCGAGCCTGGTCCTCGGGGCTGAGCTCGACGTAACGCTCCTCCACTTGCAACTCCGTGGTCGGAAACTGCTCGGCGCGAACCGTCACGGGCTCGCGCACGACGCGCGTGCGGCCGTCTGCATACGCGAAGGTGACGTCGACGGCATGATCGCCGGGCCGCGAGTCGAGATCGACTCCGACCGCGGCTATCCATTGCTCGCCGCGCCGAACGAACGGTACGGCGTGCCCGCTCCACTGCACCGTAACGCCGGTTAGCCCCGGCTCCACCGGGTAGCTCATCTTGAGAGCTTGGCCTTGCCCTGCGATCCAGCCTGCGGCGAGCAGCAGCGACAGCATCGGCGGCCCTACTCCGGCCGCACGTGGGACGTGCGGTAGTGATCACCGAGCAAGCGCATGCCGAAGTCGTCTGACTTGCTGCGCCACACGGAGTGCACATGGTTGCCGTTGTCCTGCACGTTGTCGTACTCGAACACGAAGTCGCTGCCTTGCAGGCGGAAATAGTGCGGCGCGCCGCGCTCGACGGCGCCCAGCCACGCAAAGCTCAACGTTGCGGCATCGATGCTTTGCAGGAAGTCGGCCGAAAGCTCGGGCCGGTAGACGCCTACCACCTCGTCGAGAATGCGGCGCACCCAATGCTGCTGAACCTCGTTCAGCTCGGCGACGGCGATGCCAGCCGGTTGCAGCGTCTCGCGCCACGATTCCCATTGATCCGCTGGCTTGCCGATATTGCCCGTGAAAATGTCGCGCGGCGCTTCGGCCGAAACGATCGCCTTCGCACGCTGCGGGGCAGTGAGCGAGGTGACGAGCTCGCGGGCGAGATCTTCCTCGGCGCCCAGCACGCGGAAGCCCGTGAGCGGACCGCTGCGAACCTCGCCGGGATTCGAGCCGAAGAATGACGGCGTCACGCTGACCCCTGCCGGCGCAACCGCCACGTTCAACGACACGTGGTGACCCTCGAAACGCCACGACCAAGGGTCTGTGAGCGATGGCTTGCCGAAAAACGCGAGCTCGTAGTGGCCGACGCCGCGCGGCAAGCCGGCCGTGTCGAGCATGCCGAGAATCTGCTCGAGCTGCATGATTTGCACCACTTTCAGGTAGCCACGGGCGCTGAGCAGCGACGTGAGAAGCTGATGCGTGAGCCGCCGCTGGTCGGCCGTCATGAGATCGAGCGGCACACCGACGCGCTCCGTGGGCCAGTAGGCCCAGTCCTGGCGCGCCTCGTCGTCGAGGTCGAGCGCCAGATTTTTCCCCTTGTCGAAGCCCAGCAACGACTCGGTTCCACCGGGGCCACCGGATACGGTGGCGAGCAAGGCGCTCGCCGCAGCTACCATATCCTCCGTGGCCGTGACGCGGCTCGACTCTTGCGCGAGAGCGGACGTCGCGGCTAGCCAGGCGAACCCGGCCAAGACGATCGCTGAACTTCGCATACTCGCTCCCTTCGCGCCCGGCGTCGTTGGATCATCCTCAGCCCGCCGGAGCGGGTCAAGCGCGTGCGGTACGGCTCGTCACTTGTTGGCGGTAACCACCACGAGGCCGCGGTCCAGGCCGGTTTCGATCTTCGCGAAACCTGCCGTGCGCAGCGCAACGATCACCCAGGCCGTCGACAGGCGCAGCTTCCGATAGAAGCTCTTCGCGAACTGCCAGCTACCGTCTACGCGCCGATGGACGAGGTCGTGAACCTTGACACTCGCCGGCTCGAACTCCAGGAAGCAGTCGAAAACCGTCTGCTCGTCGCTGCGCACGGAAATGAAACGATCGAGGCCTGTGGTCTCGATCGAGAAGTCACGAAAGGTCGCGATGAAAGTGCCGTCGGGCTCCAGCGCCGCGGCCACGTCGCTCAATAAGCGCCCCACGGCTTCCTCCGACGGCAAGTGCAGCAACGTGTCGACCATGCACACGATCAGCTCGGCGCTCTGCGGCGCATGGCGCCGGAACTCCGTGAGATCGGCACACACGATTTCGACCTTCTCGTCGTTGAGGTGCTGCTCGAGCTCGGCCAGCAATTTGCGATCGAGGTCGATGGCCGTGACCGTGAAGCCGCGTCGTGCCAATGGAATCGTTTGGAACCCGCAGCCTGCGCCAAGATCGATGGCGCGAGCCGAGCCGCGCGGCGCCACGTTGCGCGCGGCGAAGAACTCCGTATAGCGCGCCAGCGATGCGTCCCACCCGCCGTACATCCACGAATAGACGTCGGCCAACAGCCGCTCGTAATGCTCCGCGACGGTGGCCATGCCGCGCCTAATCCACGTAGCCCGGCGACTTCGGCAACGCGGCGTGCGTGGCGATGTCGTGCTCGATCCACAGCGTTGCACCGTTGTCCTTTAGGTAGCGCTCGATCCGCGCGCGCGACGCTTTCGACTGCTCGGCATCGAACTCGAACGTCGGCACGCGGCCGGTCGTGAGCTCCTCGGGATAGTGATAGAGGTCTCCGCCGAGCACGACGGGACCGCGGTTTGCGAGCTTGACCGCCACCACTTGGTGCCCCGGCGTGTGGCCCGGCGTGGCCATCACGACGACGGAGCCGTCGCCGAAGACGTCGAAATCCTCGTTGTCGAGGATCTTCGTGTCGGCGTTGCGCAGCGCCGCGTACGTGTCGGGCTGGATGATGCCCTGCGGGCTGTCGGCGAACATGTAGTCGCGCTCGGCCTTCTGCACGATCCACGTGGCGCCGGCGAACGCGTTGGCGTTGCCCGTATGGTCCGAGTGGAAGTGCGACAACGCGAAGTGCGTGATATCGCTCGGCGCGTAGCCGGCCGCGGCGAGCTGCGGCAGCAAGGGCTGCGTGGCCGTTACCACGCCTTCTACCACCGGGGTGCCGTCACCTTTGAAGTGACTGTCCGGCACGGCGCCCGCGTCAAACATCAGCGTGCCGCGCGGGTGAACGATGAGGTACGAGATGTTGACGAAGTCCACCTCGCCGAGCTCCTCGCGGCGAAAATTGAACAGCGCGGGATCGAGGCCGCGAATCGCGCCGTTGTCGAATATATAGATGCGAGGCGTGGTAGGCGCCGCCTGCGAGCGCGCATCCAACGGCGCAAGCGCCGCTACAACCAGGGCAACCGCTAACCAATACTTCAACTTCATGCTGGCTCCTCCCGTCCCTTTTTGTTTTACGCGAACAGCTCGAGCACTCGATTCAAGCGCTCGGTGCCGGCCGCCGTGGCGCGTAACGTCTCCGGCTCGGTGCTGAGCCAGCCGCGCGCGATGGCCGCGGCGCGCGGCGCGGCGATCGCAGTCATGGGCTGGCCGGCCCGTGCGGCGAAAATGGCCGCCGAGGTACCGTCGAGCACGCGTAACGCGTTCATCAAGAATTCGAGGGCCGCCTGGCGCCGCGTCGTGACGCGCTCCTCCTCCGCCGTATTCGCCGAGCCGGCGCGCTCGAGATACGTACGCGGATTGCGCGTCTTCGACCGGCGAGCGATGGCGCCTTCGTCGCGCAGCGTGATCTTTCCGTGGGCGCCCGCGCCGAGGCCCAGGTAGTCGCCGAACTGCCAATAGTTCAAGTTGTGCCGGCAGCGGCCGCCCGCCCGCGCGTACGCAGAGACTTCGTACCGTTCATAGCCGTGCGCCGCCAGCAACGCACGGCCGCGCTCCTCGATGCGCGCCACGGCCTCGTCGTCGGGCAGCGCCGGGGGCCTGCGGTGAAACGCCGTGTTCGGCTCGAGCGTGAGCTGATACCACGACAGATGCGAAGGTTCGAGCTCCATCGCCCGTTCGAGATCGGCTTCGGCGCCGGCCGCGTCGTCATTCGGCAAGCCGTACATCAGATCCAGATTCAGGTTCTCGAAGCCGGCCGCGCGGGCGTTCGCTACGGCGGTCGCGGCCTCGGCCGCGTCGTGCACGCGGCCAAGCGCGCGGAGCTGCGCGTCGCGGAAGCTCTGAACGCCGATCGACAGGCGGTTCACGCCGGCGGCGCGAAACGCCGCGAAGCGCGCGGCATCCACGGCTCCTGGGTTCGCTTCGAGCGTAACCTCCACGTCGGGCGCTAGCTCGACCTCGGCGCGCAGGCCATCGAGCAAGCTCGCGATCGCGCGGCCCGAGAATAGACTTGGCGTGCCCCCGCCGAGGAAGATCGTCTCGATGCGCCGCCCTGCCACGAGCTTCAGCTCGGTGCGCAGATCGCGCAACAGCGCTTGCACGTACTGTTCGTCCGGTAATGCGCCTTGCGCTTGGTAGGAGTTGAAATCGCAATACGGGCACTTGCGCACGCACCACGGCAGATGCAAGTACAGCGCCAGCGGCGGCACGCTGTCGAAACGAAGCTCGGCATCCTCACCGGCCGACAAGCCGCATGCGTTCATCGTTGGACTAATCGTTGTTGCGCTGCTGGCGCGCGCGGCGGCGCTCGAGCTCGCGCAGCATCTTCTCGCGCGCGTCGTTCTCGCGTTCCGCCTGCTCTTCGGGGCTCGCGGGCTCGGGCTCGTATTTCTTGCAGTCGAGCGTGGCCCAGTCGAGCGCGCGCTGGTACTCGAGCGAGTTCATGTACTGGCTGGTGGCGTAGATGAAGTCGAGCCGCGTGTTCAGCGCCGATTCGAGCTCCCGAATGTCCGCCGTCGATAAAGGGCTCGCCGGCCGCAACCGCGCCTTCAGGTCGCAGCGGAAAAAGCCTTCGCTGCCACTGACTTCGATATCCGCGCTTCCGAAACGCCTCTCGAGGTTGATCTCGCCCCAGTTCCAGACGAAGTCGGACTTCGGCAGCGTGTAAAGGCCGAGCTGCGCGTCGGCATCGAGCCACGGCAAGCACGGTATTGCGGCCGCGAACAGCGCAGTCATGACGCCTGATTTACGCATACGAGCCCGCTTCTCACGCTCCTTTCCAATGACGGTATAGGGGGGCGCCCGGGGGTGTCAATCGACGCGGTTGGTGCGGCCTTTCGGCCCCATGCGCAGCCGAATCGCCGGCGGATGCCGGCCTGCGCGGGCTGCGCGGCCGCCCCTCATTTACACTAACGGCACACCGTCCATGGATGGCGGTGACAAGCGGAGATTTACCATGCATCACATCGTTCGCGCCGCCGACGTCAAGCCGGCCCCTGCATTCCCGCGGCACGCCTCGAGCTACCGGCGCTTTGCTTTATCCGACCGTTCCATCGGCGCCGTTCACACGGGTTGGGGGCTTAGCGAGCTCGCCGCCGGCGGCAAGGTGGACTTGCACATGCAGTCGTTCGAGAAGAGCTTCTATATTCTCGCGGGCACTCCCACCTTGATCCTCGACGGCCGGGGGTATCGCCTCTCGCCGGGCGCGTGCGGGCTGATTCCCGTCGGCATGAAGCATGCCTGGCTCGGGCCGGCGAGCGGCACCGCGCGCTGGATCGACATGAACGCGCCGTGCCCGAAGGGCGAGAATTTCGCCGACGACACGTATTTCCTCGGGCCGCCGCCGGCCGTGCAGGTGGAGGATTTCGATATTCGCGACGTGTCCTCGCGGCACCTGTTCAAGATGGGCGAAGACGACATCAAGGTGGATTCCGTTCGCACGGGCCTCAAGAAAGACGCGGCCAAAGTCTCCGCCAGCATGGCCACCGCCCTGCTCGTCTATAGCGGCATCTCGCTCAAGATGCTCGTCGACCAGCGGCTCGACGCCGCGCTGCACACCATGTTCATGGTCGAGTACGAGCCGAACGCCAACGCGCATCCGCACGATCATCCCGTCGAAGAGGCGTACTACATCATGCATGGTGAGGTCGAAGCTTGGGCCGACGACGAGCAGTACCTCATGAAGCCCGGTGACTTTCTGTGGGCCGGTGTCGGTTGCACACACGCGTTCTACAACCGCAGCAACGCCACGGTCCGTTGGCTCGAGACGCAATCTCCACAGCCGCCTGCGCGCAACTCCTATCGCTGGTCGCGCGATTGGGACTACGTGGCCGAGCAATTGAAGCGCGAAGGAGTTGCACAATGAGCACCGTCCATTCCAGCAAAAGCGTGGTCGTCATCGGCGGCACGGGCGGCATCGGGCACGCGATCGCGCAGTTTTACGCCGACAAAGGCTGCAATGTCGTCATCACGGGGCGCAACGAGGAACGTACCGCGGCCGTCGCGAAGGAGATCGGCGGCGCGACGCGCGGCATCGCCGTCGACATATCGGAGCCCGAAACGATCGAGGCCAAGCTCGCGAGCTTGGGTCACGTCGATCATTTGGCTCTCGTCGCCGTGGACCGCGATTACAACAGCGCGCGCGACTACAACGTGGCGCGCGCCCGCACCATCGTGACGCTGAAGCTGATCGGCTACACGGAAGTCGCCCACACGCTGTTTCCGCGCATGGGCGCCGGTGCATCGGCTGTGCTGTTCGGCGGCCTCGCCAGCGAGCGGCCGTATCCCGGCTCGACGTCGATCACCACCGTGAACGGCGCCGTCAGCAGCTTGATCCGCACGCTGGCCGTGGAGCTTGCGCCCGTGCGCTTCAACGCCATCCACCCCGGCATCATCTCGGACTCACCGGCCTGGGCCGAAAAGAAGGACGCCATCGCCAATATCGAGAAGCGCACACCCGGTGGGCGGCTCGCAACGACCGAAGACGTCGTCGGCGCTGTCGACTTCCTGTTTGCGAACCGCGGCGTCAACGGCATCAACCTCGTCATCGACGGGGGCTGGCTGCTCACTTAATCGCGCTCCCCCCTCGACCCCCGCGCGGCGCCCACGGCACTAGACAACGTGCCTGAGCGTCGGTAGTGTGAAGAAAGCTCAAGAACCATAAGAAGTGTCGATGACCGGCGCCGCCTTGGCGAGCGTCGGTTGCGCCCAAGGCCTCGGGGGTGGCCAACGGCGATGCGAACACGACTAAGTGTGTCGGGGGCCATATTGGGCCTGTCCTTCGGTGCCTGCGGCGCAGGCGCAGGGGGAAGTGCGGTCGCGCAATCAACTTCCACGGCGATGACGCCGTTCGTCGACGTGACCGCCCGTTCGCAGATCGCCTACCAGGTGGGCTACACGCGCCCTTCCTTTTTCAGCCGCGACGAAGGCGGGCTGCTCAATTGGCAAGTCGTGTTCATGACGATCGGCGGCGCGGCAGCCGGCGATTGCGACGGCGACGGCGACGTCGACTTGTTCATCACGTACGGCAACACGGGCGGGGCTAACGGCGGCGGCGGACCGAATCGCCTCTACTTGAATCAGCTCGCCGAGCAAGGCGAAGGCCTGAAGTTCGAGGACCATGCGGCTACAGCCGGTGTGGCGAACACGCGTCCGGGCGGTATGAACAACGATCGCCACAGCGGGCCTGCTTTCGCCGACATGGATGGCGACGGCGATCTCGATCTGTTTCTCGGCGGCATCTACGACGACCCGAGCAAGATCTACGAGAACCAGGGCAACTGTCGATTCACCGACGTCACGTCGAATTCGCCCGAGCTCGAGCAGATGATCGCCGCGCACACGATCTCCGCAGGCTTCGGCGACTACGATCTCGACGGCGACCTCGACATGTTCCTCACGCACTGGGGCACGCTCGACGAGCTCTATGGCGAGCCGCCCACCCTGCCCACCGAGCACTTGTGGAGGAACGACTCGGATCGGTCGGGTATCCGCTATGTGAACGTCAGCGAAGAAGCCGGCATCTCGGAGCTCACGAGGCTTGTCCGCACCACCGATTTCCACGGTCAAAAGCAGATCGGAGATTTCACGTTCACGGCCACCTTTGCGCGTCTCGACGACGATCTTTGGCCGGATATCGCCGTGGCGGCCGACTTCGGCACCACCCAGCTCTTCATCAACAACGGCAACCGAACGTTTCGGAGTCTCGCCAACCCGGCCTTACGCAACACGCAATTCGGGATGGGGTCCGCGCTTGGAGACGTCGACCACGACGGCGATCTCGATTGGTTCGTCACGAGCATCTTGGGACCCGGCGACGAGCGAGTGAATTTGAAGCCGTGGGGCAACCGCTTTTATTCGAATGACGGCAGTTCCTCTCTCATCGTCGATGACGCCACGCGGCTCGGCGTGGCCGACGGCTCCTTCGGTTGGGCGGCGTGTTTTCTCGACATCGACAACGACGCCGATCTCGACATCTATCACACGAACGGCTATCCGGTTTCGTTTCTCACGCCCAACGACACTTACCACTCCGATGCCAGCCGGGCGTTCGTCATGAACAGCGCCGGTACGTATACCAACGAAGCGGACGCCTTGGGCCTCGCGACGCGGACGTCGGGGCGCGGCGTGGTGTGCGCCGACTTCGATCATGACGGCG